>DUUL01000011.1 GCA_012841575.1 Candidatus Moraniibacteriota bacterium
TAAATGACAAACAGTACAAGGAACTGAAATATCATTACCAAAACTATTCTTACAAGCAGTTTTAACCCCACAAGGAACTAAAGGTCCTTTAAATAAAAGAAAGCTTGTTCCTTCCATTCCTTCCTCGAGACAACTAGGAGTGTCTCCGGTTGCTGATTCATCAGCTTGTAAGGAGAGGGGAAGAAAGCTAAGGGTAGAAAGAAAAAGAAGAGAGAGAATAAGTTTTTTGGGGAGAGATGGCATTAAAGAAAAGGTTAATTTCTGGCTAGTACTACTGTTTTTGTTTTGAGAAAAAGGAAAATAGTTTTAAAAATTAAGCACTTTGCTTAATTGGAACAAAACTACTCTACTCCTCTTAAGACATTAATACGTGTATCGGCGGTGTCAAGTGAATCTTGGACTGTAGCATAGCCATAATTCACTGCTTCAATCATGTCATTGAGGATTTTATCAATGGCTGATTCATCTGGTTGGCGCCAAGATTTGGCTGTGATGGCCTGGCGAGCAAAAATGCCACGAAACTCTTCGTTTTTTTGCTCTTCAATTAAATCTTTTCGTGCGGCTGGTTTGTTAGTTATGTTAAGATATTCTCTGGCGGGGTCAAGAAGAGACTGATGCGTTGGTTTTAGTGTAAGATAATTGACAAATGACCAAGCCTCTCTAATCCGGTCTTCATTGGTGTAGTTAGCACTAGGGTCAATATCGAGACTAGGTATTTTTTTATCTTTTACAACAGCAAGACCCCAATAATTGGGGAAGTTAACTTGACTAGTTTGATTGAATTGAGGAACGGGAGCAATGTCAAATTGCAAGCCGGGATCTAAACTTTGCAAGCGATCTTTTAGGTAGGAGTAGTTGATCATCATTGCTGTTTTGCCGAAACGAAAACTGTCGATAGAATAATCCATTTTTGAATTCCAAGTGTAAACATCAGAACTACCTCGAGAAAAATCTGTAAAAAATTGCAGAGCAGAGTTGCCTGGGTTGCTGTCAAAAGAAGTTGGCTCGTTTAATCCTTTATCTAGATCAGCTCCACGTTGCATAGCCATTAGCATAAAAATATCTCCAGCTCGATTAATTGCACCTGGATCTTTAGCTCTTCCTAGGGCAATAGCGGACTGATTAATGTTGCCATAGTCATCAATTTTAGTGAGAATTTTGGTTTGCTCTCTTAACTCGTCCCAAGTGCGTGGTGGATTAGTGATGCCGGCTTGGTTGAATATTTTTTTATTGTAATATAAAGCTAGAGTGTCGCAATAAAGAGGCATTGCGTAGATTTGATTTTGACTGACGAAGTCTTGATAGGCGACGTCAACAAAGCTGTCGCGAAAAATTCTAAGAAACTGGTCGGAGACGGGCAGGGGAACAATTTTATTTTGATGTTTAGTTAAGCCAGTATTTTTAATGTAAATAATATCAGGAGCACTACCGGAGGCTAGAGATTCTAGCAATTGTTTTTCGTAGTCATCGAAGTTGGAGGAAAGTTTACGAAAGGTAATGTTGCGAATTTGAGGGTTTAGTTTTTTGTATTGACTGATAGCTGCTTGAAAAGTGCTAGAGTCATCAAAAGTACCCCAAATTTCCAAATCCATTTTGTAGGGAAGGGAAAATCTTTTCTTTAAGCAACCAGAAAGAGGCAAGGTGATTAAAATAATCAACAGAAAAAGAGCAATTCTTGTTTTCATTTTTAATATTTGTTTAGTAGAGTAAAGGTCGATAATTTTTCACTCTCAGTTTAGCAGAGATTTATTTCTTAAGCAAACAAAAAACACCCAGAGGTGTTTTTTGTTATTAAAATATCGTTGGTTAAATCAAGGTCCCGGCCGCTACTTTTTCACCTGTTTTTAAGCGCATTACCCGAACTCCCTGAGTAGCACGTCCTAGAATTGGAATGCCGGCAACTTGAGTGCGGATAATTTGTCCGCGATTGGAACTGGTAATTAAGTCCATTTCTAATTCTTGTTTGTCTAAAATGAAGGCACTAATAATTTTTCCAGTTTTGGTAGTTATTTTCATAGTTTTAATGCCCATCCCCCCCCGAGATTGTTGTTTGTATTGTTTAAGGGCAGTTCTCTTTCCATAGCCATTTTCAGAAATAACCAAATATTGAGGAAATTCAGCTGTAGCAGGAACAACATTCATACCAATAACTTGGTCTTCTTTTTTTAATTTAATGGCCTTTACTCCAGCGGCAGCTCTTCCCATAGGACGAACTTGTTTTTCGGAAAAGCGAATGGCTTGTCCGTTTGCAGTGGCAAGGATGATGTCATCTTGTCCAGAAGTAGGACGAACCCATTGAAGTGAATCTCCCTTGCTTAAATTAATAGCGATTAATCCAGAACGACGTACTTTTTCAAAGTCTTTAAAAGAAGTTTTTTTGATTTTCCCCTGAACGGTTTGCATTACAAGATATTTGTAGCTATCTTCTTTGCGTCCTTTTGTGATGGCAGTAATTTTTTCGTCAGGAGAGATTTGCAAAAAATTAACAATCGCTTGTCCTTTTGCAGTGCGAGAAGAAACTGGAATTTCATAGGTTTTTAGAGAAAATACCTTACCGTTATTAGTGAAGAAATATAAGTCATCATGAGTCATGGCACTGATCACTTTATCAATCGCATCATTTTCTTTTATATTGCCTCCAATTACTCCTTTACCGCCTCTTTTTTGAACGCGGAAAGTTTCTGGTGGCAGGCGCTTAATATAGCCGTCTTGCGTTAGGCTGATAACAGTTTCTTCATCAGGAATTAAGTCTTCTTGGGAGAAATCACCAACAGCTCCTTTCATAACGGCGGTTCGGCGACTAGATCCATATTTAGTTTTTAATTCTGACAATTCATTTTTGATAATAGCTAATATTTTTTGCGGATCGGATAAGATAGCGTTTAATTCTTTAATTAAAGCTAATTTTTCTTTTAATTCATCCTCAATTTTTTTGCGTTCTAGCCCTGCCAAAGTTTGCAATTTCATCTCTAAAATTGCTTCAGCTTGTCGATCGGAAAATTTGAAATTTTTAACTAAATTTTTGTGAGCAACTTCTTTATTAGCAGATTTTTTAATAGTCTCAATAATTTTATTGATGTGGTCAAGAGCCTTTTTTAGTCCCTCTAGAATGTGAGCACGTGCTTCTGCTTGCTTTAGTTCAAATTGAATGCGACGAGTGGTAACATTTTGGCGGTGACTGATGTATTGTCCAATAATATCTTTTAGATTGAGAATGCGCGGTTCAATTCCATCAACCAATGCTAGCATGTTGAAGTGAAAAGATTTTTGCAGTTCAGTTAGGGAGTAAAGCTTATTGAGAACTTTTTTGGGGAAAGCGTCTTTTTTAAGATCAATTACAATGCGCACTCCGTTTTTATCCGATTCATCTCGCAGATCTCTAATGCCTTGCAACTTTCCATCTTTAACTAAGTTAGCAATTTTAACGATCATTGCTGCCTTATTTGTTTGATAGGTAACTTCACTAACAATAATTTGAAAGTAGCCATTTTTGTGTTCAACAATCTCCGCTTTAGCACGGGTAACAATGCCACCTTTGCCGGTTTGATAGGCAGCCAGTAAGTCTTTTTGATTGTAAATAATACCACCAGTAGGAAAGTCGGGTCCTTTGATGTGTTTAAGCAAATCTTCAATGGAAGTTTCAGGATGATCAATCTGATGAGTGATTCCGTCAACTAGTTCTTTGAGGTTGTGTGGAGGGATGTTTGTTGCCATTCCAACTGCAATCCCCATCGTTCCATTGAGGAGTAATTGAGGCAATTTCCCGGGCATAAAAACTGGCTCTTTGCGGCTGCCATCATAGTTATCAGCCCAGTCAACCGCTTCTTTGTCTAAATCAATCATCATCTCATCAGCAATAGCTGCTAGACGAGCTTCGGTATAACGCATAGCAGCTGCGCCATCTCCATCCATCGAGCCAAAGTTACCTTGACCTTCAATGAGGGGATCTCTTAGGGAGAAGTCTTGTGCCATTCGAACCATTGTTTCGTAAACTGCGCTATCGCCATGAGGATGGTATTTACCCAAAACTTCACCGACGACAGTGGCGGATTTACGAAATTTAGCAGAATGCTTTAGACCAAGTTTCCACATTGCATAAAGAATGCGTCTCTGAACTGGCTTGAGTCCATCGCGAGCATCAGGCAATGCTCGAGAAATAATCACACTCATTGCATAAGAAAGATAGGATTCCTCCATTTCTTTTACAATTGGTCGAGGCATAATCTTTCCGACAGGATTTTGATTTTCAGGTAAATTTTTGGACATTGATTTTAGTTAAATGGTAGAAAGTAAGTAGTAAATATTTTGCAAGTGGAGCGATTTATCAAGCAAAAAAATTAATTCAGTTCTGAATTTTAAATAAAAATATTTATTTTTTAAGCTTTTACTTGTTAAGTATAGCGCCAAAGTGAAAGAAAAGCAACCAAAGACTAAATATATTCTTTATCGATATTTAAAGTTTAAACGAGAATGAAAAACCGTCGAAGGTTTTCGACGGTTGGGGGTTGAGATTTCCAGGGGATTATTAAATTATTAATCTTAGTCTTTTTTAATCCCCAGTTGTATTTTGTAGATTAGATTTGATTCCACAATGGAAGTCACAAACCATGTTGCAAATGATGCTATAAAGATTAGTATTGTTAGGTAGTTTATTTGAAAAAACAATATGAATAAAAAAACAATCGAGTTTACTAAAGAAAAAAACTGAATTGTTTTAATTTTCTTAATTTTTTCTTTTTCTTTCATTGAATCACCTCGAATTACCTTTTTTTCATTTAAAAATTGGCAAACGCAGATTTTTCTGACTGTGCCCAGACCCACCAACTACTTTCAGCAAGAATAATACTCGCAATATGTGAAATTCACTTTTTATTCTTGCTTGGAAAATTGGCCCTGATACAGAGCCAATGATACCACCCTCTGCTAATCTTGAGAGGGAGATGTTGTAGCGGTTAAGGAAATCTCCTTGACAAGTAGCTCCTAGCGGAACTTTTTCTGCCAAAGAGATAATTTCTTTGGTTATATTCTTAGCATCTTTTGCTAGAAGTGGGTGGGGTTGACTCGTTTGTCCCACTCTTTCCACATTAACTCTAAGGCAATAAAAGTTTTTCATTGCTTCCTCCTTTTTCTTTTTTAAAGAACTTCTTTTTTAAGATGAAAAAATCCTAGCCCAAAACTAGGATTAAAGCAAGGGATTTTGTGTTTTCTGTCTATTCTATGCCGCCAACTTTTGCTGCACGCTGTTTGCCCAGTTCAGTGGTTACTGAATCAGTTTGACGTAATTCGGGTAAGCTTTGACGGAAATTTTCTGCAGTTTGATTGGTTTTAAAGCCAGGATTAAGAGCTTGTCCCATGTTGTAACTGGTAATAAGTAGCCAAACTGAAACAAGGAGAACGCTAATAACGGCGGTGGCAAGATAAGCAACTCGGCGGCGTACATTCTCTGGTTGTCGTAATAAATTTTCTAAGTAATCCATTTTGTTTATTGATTTGATTATTCAATGCCCATTAAGATTATATGATTTTCTTTTTCGTCGGTGTCTTTTTTCTTAAGATTAAGCTTAGTTTCCACTTGTTTGCCTTCAGCACCAAAGAGACTGAGGAACTCTTTTTCATCTGCAACGTCTATAGTAGAATCTTTCATTTTATAATGCATTGGAATAATTACAGATGGTTCAATATGAGCGGAGATTTTTTGGGCGGTTTGTGCGTCTATAGTATAAGTTCCTCCAACGGGAATCATGAGAATGTCGATATCACCAATTTCCTCGACTTGCTCTTCACTAAGAGGGTGACCTAGGTCGCCAAGGTGACAAACGCGCATTCCTTCTGATTCTATAATGAAAATAGTGTTTCGTCCGCGCAAAGCTCCTTTTTGATCGTCGTGAAAGGACTCTAGACCAATAATGCTAATTCCCTGTAAGGTGTATTCGCCAGGAGCATCTACTAAGAAAAAGCCTTCTCTCAGACCTTGAGTATTGCTGTGATCGGAGTGACTGTGAGAAGATAGAACAATATCAGCTTTGCCTTGGGGAGGCTTTAGTCCAACTGACTTATCAAAGGGATCGAGGTATATAGTAACATCTTGATCGCCTCTTTTTGGTTTAGTCTGGATTTTAAAACAAGAATGTCCGTAGTAAGTAATGAGCATGACTTTAATTAATCAATAGTTAGTGTCGATATGTGGAAGCTATCTAAATGGAAGCTATCTAAATGGAAGCTATTATCTAATTTCTAAGGACGACTTTGCAGGTTTTGACTTAGATCAGTTTTAATTAAGGAGTTTTCGTTACCGGGGAACATTTGCAAAAAAACAACGGATAGAAGAATTGCAGCAATGACAAGCAGAAAAATGCTTTGCCAGCGCCAGTTAATGATCTTTTCAATAATTTCATAAAACTTAAACTTAAGCGCAAAAAGCTTACCTTTCTCTTCCGTGAGTATACTAATTTCCGAATTTTTCATTATTTTTCTTTAGGTTGATTTTACAATTTGAATTTGTTTTTCAGTAAACAATGCAATTATAGCAAAAGTTAAATTCTTTAGCAAATCTTGAAGTTGGTCAATTGTACAATGCTTAAAGGGCAAAACTTGCACAGTTAATTTTTTCTGTTAAGATTGAGGAAGATAATTTTAACTTATAAAATAATGGCAATTAAAAACAGTGAAATTAAACTCTCTAAGGAGAGAACATTGGTTGTTATTAAGCCGGATGGAGTTCAGCGAACATTGATCGGAGAAATTATTAAGCGTTATGAAAGAACTGGTTTAAAATTGGTTGGGTTAAAAATGATAGCCCCTTCAGAAGAAATGGCAGTCAGACATTACTACGAAGTAGGCGGTGATGCTTGGATAAAAGAAGTGGGGCGTAAGGCAGCAGAGGCGTATGAGAAAAAAGGTGAAAAATCTCCTTATGCGACTTTTGAAGAAAATGGGCAAGCAATCTTAAAGGCCAATGCTAAATATCTAAGCTCTGGTCCGGTAATCGCTATGGTTTGGCAGGGCGCTGGTGCAGTAGAATTAGTGCGTAAAATAACTGGTTCAACCGCACCCTCTTTGGCTGATGTAGGTACCATTCGAGGAGATTTTACTTTAGATTCCTATGCTTTAGCGGACACTGATCGTCGAAGTATTCGTAATTTAATACATGCCTCTGGAACGCCAGAAGAAGCTGCAATGGAAATTCCGATTTGGTTTGAGGAAAATGAACTTCTGGACTACCGTTTAATATTGGAGCAGATTCTTTATGATGTTAATCTGGACGGAATTTTAGAATAGTGCTAAAATGACCGAGCAAATTCGATGTTAGGGTAGGGGACATAGATAAGAAAAAATAAAAACTGAAATAAAAAGGATTACGCGGCTTAAATAGTCGCGTTTTCCTTTATTTAAGCTAAAATTAGAGCTTGACAAAAATCATTTTTTCGATTAAAATAAGCATTAAGCTTTAAAAAGAAAAATTGGCACAAGATGCTTTTCTAGTTTTGTCGTGTTTGTCAAGAAAAAAGAGTTTTTAATTACTTTCAATCGAAGAAGTTTTAAACTTAAGTGGACTAATGTGGACTAATTTAGCTAGAGTCAATAATAATTAGTTTTGTTTTAAATAAATTAAAAATTTTAAGCCGATGAATTTACGAATATTTAATAAAAAATCAAAAAATCAAGAGAATTCCCGGGAGTCTAAAAGTTCTTTTTTTCGAGAACTAATTACCTTTGGATTCCTGGCAGTTTTTGTGGTTTTGCCGATTAGGGTTTTTGTTTTTCAGCCATTTTTTGTTAGCGGTCAATCAATGGAACCGAATTTTCATGACGGAGAGTATTTAATTGTTAATGAGTTTGGCTATAAAAGTAAGGTTATGGCGGGAAATAAGGAAGTAATGTCTTTAAAGCGGTTTAATGATTTTGAAAGAGGGGATGTCGTAGTCTTTCGTTATCCACTTAATCCCAATGAGTTTTTTATCAAGCGAATAGTTGGTCTACCAGGAGAAAAAGTGAAGGTGACAGATGGAAAGGTTAAAATTTATAATGAGGAGTTTCCGTCGGGATTTACCTTGGAAGAAAGTGCTTATTTGCCAGATAGCGCATTAACACGTGGTGAAGAGGATTTTGAGTTGGGTGAAAACGAATTTATTGTTTTGGGAGACAATCGTTTACATAGTAGCGACTCACGTAGTTGGGGGAAATTAGATGGAGACTATATTGTGGGAAAGGTTTTGTTACGAGGTTGGCCACTTTCAGAAGCAAGATTTTTCTAAAATTTACTTTCACTTAACATCGTATTTATTAAAAACTTAAGGACAGTTTGTTATTTTTGATTATTAAATTATTTCTATGGCAAGAAAAAAAACAGCTTTGAAAAAAAGTGGAGCAGCTAAAAAGGGAAAGACAGCTAAGCCAAAAAAATCAACAGGAAGTAGAAAGAAATTTCAAACGGTAAGAGGGATGAGAGATATTTTACCTCAAGAACAACCTTATTGGCAAAGAGTACGCAAAGCGGTGGAAAAAGTGGCGAATGATTATGGTTATCAAAGAATTGATTTGCCACTAGTTGAATATCGACAACTATTTGAGCGGGGAGCTGGTGCTACAACCGACATTGTAGAAAAAGAGATTTTTAAATTCAAAACTCGTGGTGGCGATGATGTGGCTTTGCGTCCAGAAGGGACACCATCTGCAGTGCGTGCCTATTTGCAACACGGAATGCAGACTTTACCTAAGCCAGTCAAACTTTTCTATATCGGACCAATGTATCGCTTTGATCGACCACAAGAAGGGCGCTACAGAGAGTTTTTTCAATTTGGGTTTGAGGCGATTGGAGAAGGCGACTCTATTTTGGATGCGCAAATAATTCAATTGGCGTTAAGAATTTTTCATGTCTTAAAGATTAAAAAAGTTTCTTTACAAATAAACAGCATTGGTTGCAAGGAGTGTCGTCCTAGCTATAATAAATTATTGGTTAGTTATTTAAAAAATTGTCGCTCTTCTTTGTGCATGAATTGTAAGCAACGATTAAAAAAGAACCCATTAAGAATTTTAGATTGTAAAGAAGAGAAATGCGCAAGGGTAATCAAGCAGGCGCCACAAACAATTGATCATCTTTGTGATGATTGTAAAAATCATTTTACTTCTCTTTTGGAGTGCTTAGACGAAATTCAAGTTCCTTATGTGCTAAATTCCTATCTAGTAAGAGGTTTAGATTATTATTCCCGTACAGTATTTGAGTTTTTTGTTGAAAGCAAGGAAACGCAATCTCAAGCGGCTTTAGGTGGTGGTGGGCGCTATGACTATTTGGTGAAATTGCTAGGCGGATCTGACACGCCAGCGGTTGGTTTTGCGATGGGGATGGATCGTTTGGTTGCTCAAATGAAAGAGCAGAAAGTGGAAGCTTTTGAGCCTCCAACACCGCGAGTTTATCTAGCGCAATTGGGAGACTTAGCTAAGAAAAAATCACTAAGAATTTTTGACGAACTAGAACGCTCTGGTATTCAAGTTGCAGAGAGTTTTGGGCGGGGCAATTTGCGTTCTCAGTTAAAGCAAGCTGATAGGCTAAAAGCACCGATTGTTTTGATTATCGGACAAAGAGAGGCGTTAGATGAAACAGTTATCCTGAAAGATATGGCGAGTGGATCGCAGGAGGTGATTACTTTTGCAAAAATTGTTAAAGAAGTCAAAAAGAGAGTCAAAAGGCTGTAAATTTTGTAACAATTAATTCCAATTAATTAATGTGTATTTTTTGTAATATTGCAAAAAGCCCTGATAGTTTAATTTACGAGGATGAGCTTGTTGTAGCCTTTAAGGACATTAGACCGATTGTGCCAGTTCATATTTTAGTAATTCCGAAAAAGCACATCGCAAGCATTAATGAATTGCCGGATGGGGAAGAGGGCGATTTAATTGCTGGCAGACTTATTAATGTGGCAAAGAAGATTGCCCAAAAAGAAGGAATTGCTGAAAACGGCTATAAATTACTTATTCGAACGGGCAATCATGGTGGGCAAGAGGTGCAGCACATTCACTTGCATCTTTTAGGTGGCGGAAGAATGAAAGAGGGGATTGGCTTGGCAAGTTAGGAAAAGTGTGCTATTAAATTTACGAATGATTAAATAGTTAAGTCTAGAAAGGAAGGTTATTTATGGTAGAGGTAAGACAAAAAGATCGAGAAACAGCGGACTCTTTGGTGCGTCGTTTTACACGAAATATTCAACAGGGAAAAGTTTTGACTAAGGCGAGACAGAATCGTTTTTTTTCAAAGAAGAAAAATAAGCGACAACTGCGTCAAGATGCTAATTATCGGGCGCGAATGAAAAGAGCAGTTGATAAACTTAAGAAAATGGGTCTTTTTGAAGAAGATAAGATGAAGGATTTGAAACGCAAGATTAAAGATTAGAGAATTCTTCTTTTTAGTTGATTACAAAAAGCCGACAGAAATGTCGGTTTTTTTCTGGGAAAAACTTGTCTTCGGACAGATGAAAGAGCTGTTCCAGCCCAAAAAGTTTATGCTAAGTGTGGCTTTCGCAATTTAATGGTTTATGATGGAAAGCATCAAAGGCGTACTTATTGGCTGCTGGGATGAAAAGTGGTGGAGAGAGTCCAAAAACTCTTTCCGCTAGCTTCTTAATATTTTCCTTGCATTTTTTGGATTTATCTATAAAATTAGTCATTATTAGCAGGCTACCAATGAAGGAGCTTGTTTTTTGTAACTTGATATATAAATGTATAAACGGAGGTTGTGATGAGTGAGTTTAGACCGATTGTTTTGGCAATGGATGGATGTAAGTCGGCAATGGATCTTGTGGTGAAGACGACTTGCATTATGAATAATCCCGATGTCGGTAAGTTTGTTGGATTAGTAAAAATTAATGACGGTAACTTTAAGCCAGACATGTCTGCACCAATGATAAGTCAGGCATTACAAGTTGTGGCGGAGGTTACTAGAGTTAATTTTGGGATTTTTAATGATCTAAAACTAGGAGATGTTAGCACTACAATGGCCAACTATGCTCGTTGTTTTAAGGATCATTCTCCAGAAATTATGACGGTAAGCACTATTATCGAGCCTAAAGGATTTCTGGAGGTTCGGCGCGAGCTACCCAACACAAAAATTGCACTGTTTAGTGTTCCAACAGACATGACATCGGAGCAGTGTCAAAGGAAATATTGGCTTACTCCAGAGGAGAGGATTCTTCAAGACATAATTTTCTTCCTTGAAGAGTGGGAGAAATTAGCGCAGGATCATGACATTCCAACTGAAACCCCATTCGATTTAGTTGTCTGCTCTCCAAGAGAGTTGGATTACCTAAAAATTGGAGTGGGTGATAAGTTGGGCTTTGTTTGTCCAGGGATTCGTGATTCCTGGATGAATAATGATCATCAAAGGAGGACCACTGGAGTTTACGAGGCGTTGAGTAAAGGAGCTAACTGGTTGGTAATGGGTTCCCAATTGCTTAAAGGGAATCCTGAAGCAGGAGTTTCTGCTGAGGAAAGTCAAAAAAGAACACTGGAGGAAATTCAGCGCTTTATGGCTGATAATAAAATAAGCTAATTAAGTTTTTGATTTTTTAAAAGGACTTCAATGGAGGTCCTTTTTTAAACCTTGAATTTCTATTGTGTTTCAGTTAGACTAGATTTAGTTGATTATTAAAGTAAAATAATGACATTAAAAGAACAAATTCAAACTGATTTCAAAGAAGCATTTAAGGCAAGAGAGGATGTGCGTAAGAACACACTCTCAACTTTAATTTCAGAAATTAAAAATAAAGAAATTGAAATTGGTGAGCGAGAAAAGGGACTTTCCGACGAAGGAATTTTGGCAGTGATTCAAACAGCGGTGAAGCGACGACGAGACTCAATTGAGCAGTTTAAAGCGGGTGGAAGAGAGGATTTGGTGGCTAATGAAAATGCTGAGTTGGAAATTTTGGAAAAATATTTGCCGGAGCAGATGGATGAGAGCACCTTAGAAGCAGAGGTAAAGCGGATTTTAGAGGAAGTTGGTGTGCAGTCTAAAGCAGAAATGGGTAAAGCAATAGGAGCGGTAATGGCACAGTTAAAAGGCAAGGCGGATGGTAATCGTGTGAAGGCGATGGTGGAAAAATTATTGCAGTAAAATTATTATGAACTATCAAACACTCACTTTCTTAACTACTCACTAAACAAATCAATGACAAATAAAATTATTTCTCGAGAAGAAGTCGAAAAAACTGCCCAGCTGGCGCGGTTGGATTTAACAGAGGAAGAAAAAGATCATTTTGCCAGTGATTTAAACAGCACTTTAGACTATTTTAAGAGCTTTAGTGATGTTGATGGAAAGGTGATTGAAAAGGTAAGCATTAATGGCTTAATGGAAAATCAATTACGAGAAGATGAGCTATTAATCAACAATCAAGAAGAACAGGAAGAGGAAAAGAAGAGAATTAAGGATTCATTTCCTCAGGCCAATGGGGATTATTTAAAAGTGAAGAGTGTTTTGTAATTAAAAATTAAGTTACCGGTTCTTCCGGCATTCAAAGATGATTAAAGAATTAAATCAAAAAATTCAGTCTAGAGAGCTAAGTTGTTTGGATTTAAATAAAGAATACCTAGCAATTATTAAGGAAAAAAATGAATCACTGAGAGCTTTTTTGGAGGTTTATGAAAAAGAAGTTCTGGCACAAGCTGAGGCGGTGGATAAAAAAGTAAATCGCAAGAAAAAAATCGGCTTATTAGAAGGAATTCCCTATGGCTTAAAAGATAATGTTTGTTTGCAGGGCAAGCGAACTAGTGCTGGGTCACGGATGTTGAATAATTATCAAGCGGTTTATGACGCTACCGTAGTCAAGAAATTGAAGGAGGCGGGGGCGATTGTGATGGGAAAAACTAATATGGACGAATTTGCAATGGGTTCTTCAACGGAGAGTTCCGTTTTTGGTCCAACTAAAAATCCTTGGGACGAAAGTCGGGTGCCGGGTGGTTCTAGTGGAGGCAGTGCGGCAGCAGTGGCAGCAGAAATGGTGCCGTGGGCGTTGGGATCGGATACAGGTGGATCAATTCGGCAACCAGCAGGTTTTTGTGGAGTGGTTGGGTTTAAGCCGACTTATGGAAGAGTGTCGCGTTATGGCTTGATTGCAATGGCTTCTAGTTATGATCAAATTGGTCCGCTTGCAAAAACTGTAGAGGATGTCGCATTGATTTATCAAGTTATTAAGGGAAAAGATGTTAAAGATAATACTACCATTGAAAAATCAGAGGCGGATCTTGAGGACAATTTTTCCTTGAAAGGTAAAAAAATTGGAATAGTTAAGGAATTTTTTGATAGTGAAGGACTAGACAAAAAAGTGAAAACAACGGTGGAGAAAAGAATTGAATTTGCTAAAGAGCAGGGGGTGGAAATTATTGAAGTAAAACTAGACTATTTTAAGCATTCTTTAGCGGTTTATTATATAATGATGACTGCTGAGATTAGTTCTAACTTGGCACGGATGGACGGTATTCGTTTTGGTTTTAATGAGTCATTAGAAAAAGACGCAAAGGCAAAAGATATTTTGGATGTTTATAATTTTTCTCGAGAAATGGCGCTGGGACCAGAATCAAAACGACGAGTTATTTTAGGCACCTATGTTTTGAGTGCGGGCTATTACGACGCTTACTACAAAAAAGCACAAAAAATAAGAGAAATTATTAAACAAGAGGTTAAAAAAGTTTTTGAGCAGGTAGATGTTTTAATTTCCCCCACTTCACCCAAACCAGCTTTTAAATTAGGAGAAAAAATTAGTGATCCTTTGCAGCTTTACTTAGAAGATATTTATACGGTGGGAGCAAATGTGGCGATGATTCCTGGAATTTCAATCCCGGCAGGAATAGTTTCGGAAGATGGAAAAGATCTGCCAGTCGGCTTGCAACTTCTTGGTAGATGGTGGGAAGATGAAAAGCTTTTGAGTTTTGCCAAGGCGCTGGAATTATAAACTAAGCTTTACTAAGATTCACTTTAGTTTGCTTTTTTAAGAGGTTGTTGATTTCATAGACTGATGCTTTATCAAAGGCAATTGCAATACTTTCAAGAAGCACTAAAAAGCGGACGATTAAGTCATGCTTATTGTTTGGTGGGTCCAGAGGGAACTGGAAAACTATCTTTAGCACAGGAATGGATTGAATTGCTTAATGAACTTAATTCAGAAGAAAGAGATGTTAACTTTTCCAATGGTCATCCGGATATTTTTGTAATTAAGCCAGTTATCGAAGAGAAGAAAGGGAAGATTAGGAAAAAAGACATTTCTCTGGAGCAGGTGCAAGATGGTTTAGAAAAAATCAGTTTTTTCCCTTATCAAGCAAAATATCAAATTATTTTAATTGAAGAGGCAGAGCGACTAACGATCAAAGCGGCTAATAGTTTGCTAAAATTAATTGAGGAGCCGACTGAGAAAGTAAAAATTTTTATTCTTTCGCATAATGAAGAAAAAATTTTGCCAACAATTCGTTCTCGTTGTCAGATAATCCGCTTAGCACCAGAGAGTGAGGATAAGATTAGAGATTATTTGCAGAAAAAATATTCGACTGAAACAAAAGCGGAGATCGATGCAGTAATAGCAATTTCGGACGGTAAAGTTGAGAAAGCAGAGCAGTATTTAAATGATCGGGAGCTGAGAGAGAAGATGGAAGAAATGAGAGCTGATTTTGCAACAGCCTTGCGAGGCGGGAAATTGACTGGATTTAAGTTAGCGGAGGAATTGGGGAGCAATCGCACAGAATGTTTGTTGATGTTAGATGAGGCAGTGAGTTATTTGAGGAAGTTATTACTTAATTTGATTAGCAAGGAAGAGCAAGTAAGAGTTATTCGTAAGGTTTATACAATTTTAGAGCGGGCAGTTTTATTGCGTCATCAGATTGCTACAACCAATGTTAATCAGCGGTTACAACTGGAAAATTTTTTTGCACAGATTTAGCTATTGACAAAAAGCAGTTTATTTGATACAGTATCATAATCAATCACATGGGTGGTTGATTTGTTTTTTTACTAAAAAAAGAGGAGAAAAATGGAAAAGAGGAGTATTTTTTGGTTGGAAAATCGCAAGGCTCCTTTGCTTTACTATGAAAAAAGCAAACACCTTATTCATTCAGCCAGCTTTGTTTGCTGGGCAAACGCAAAAGAGTGTTGTTTGGTTTTTGCAGGTGATCAGTTTAGTAGTTTTAAGGAAATAATCTCTATATTAGCAGATAAACATTGGTTACCTCCTGCTGATTATTGCACCAATTACTATTTCGGAGAAATAGTAAGACTTGGGGATAAGGTTTTTGTGGAAGCCGATACCCCTGAGGTTTGTCGGAAGATTATCTTGGATGCACTTGATACCACTACTGTCGTTAACTGACGATAGTAGTATAAAAATCACTCCCCCGCTGGGTTTCCTGGCGGGTTTTTTATTTAAATAATTGCAAAATAAGCAGTTTTGTTTTAGGCTTTTAGAGTGCCTGGTTATATTAATTTTGAGCAATGATTAAAGAAAGTAAAAAAGTTTTAGTGGGTTTTTCTGGCGGAGTAGACTCAACAATGAGCGCTTACTATTTACAACAAGCTGGTTTTAAAGTAACAGCAATCTACTTTAAATTTCTAGAAAACAAAAAGGCAGAAAAATTAGCAGAGCAGTTAGCGCAGAAGCTAAAAATTGAGTTAATTAAAAAAGATTTAAGGCGAGAATTTAGAGAAAAAGTAATAAATCAGTTTATCAATAGCTATTTGATAAATGAAACACCTAATCCTTGCGTGTTATGCAATCCAGAATTTAAATTTCACTATCTTTTAAAAACAGCACAAGAGTTGGGTATTTCACAGGTGGCAACTGGTCATTACGCGCAAATTAGCAGGAAGGCGGGGAAAATTTGTTTGCTGAGAGGAGTGGATGAACTGAAGGATCAATCCTATTTTATTTATCGATTAAATCAGGATCAGTTAAAGAAAATTATTTTTCCCTTGGGAGACAAAAAGAAAGAAAATATTGTTCAAGAAGCAATTAGCTTGAAACTGAAACCAAAGGCTAAAGAGTCTCAAAATGCTTGTTTTTTGACCACAGATAAGAGTGCGCAGGAGTTTCTATTGAGAAAAATACCAGCAAGAAAAGGAGAAATTATTGATGAAAAAGGCATAGTTTTGGGTTGGCATCAAGGTGCATTTAATTTTACTTTAGGTCAAAGAAAGGGCTTGGGAATTTCGGGAGGACCTTATTTTGTGATTGGAAAAAAGGAAAATAAAATATTGGTTTCTAAGAATAAGTTGCATCAGAATATTTTTTGCAAAGAGGTTGTTTTTAATAAGACTCATTGGATTGGCAAAGAACCAAGTGAAACAAAAAAATTTCAAGCAAAGATTCGTTATTTAATGAAAGGTGAAAATTGCCAGTTAAAGAAGTTGGGGGGAGGAAAGTGGAAGGCTATTTTTAACAAACCAGTTTGGGCTCCGGCAAGAGGGCAGTCACTGGTAGTTTATGAGAAAGATAGAGTCTTGGGGGGAGGAATAATTTTCTGACTTTGCTAATTATGAACTTATCATCTATGCTAAGAGGACTAAGTAGAAAAAATAATTTTTAAAATCAATGGTGAATTTAAGTGATAAGGGGAAAATTCGTGGACTAGACAATCTCATTCGATCAATAGAGGTGAGTATGAGTGAATTAGAGAGTGATAGAAAAAGATTAGAGCGTAAAGTTGCAGAAAGGGATTTGCGCTTAAGAGTTATTAAGAAGGAGATGGAGCGATTGCGTTTAGAGCGAGGTGACTTGGATTTGAGTAACGAGCAAGACAAGAAAAAACTGTTTTCAATTGAAGAGGAGTTGAGTTCACTAAAAAAACAACTTCAAGTTAAGCTGGCAGAGAGAAGAACGAGAGAGCGGTATTAAAAGAGACGGAATTAACGAAGGCTTAAATGGACTTTTTGTTAAGCGTCTTAAAAAATGCAAGTGCAATTAGTCCTCCAGCAAGAGCTGTTACTAGCTGTGGCCAGGAAAACATTTGTAATAAGGGGGTTGTGGAGGAAGAGAAGATTAAGGAGGAGATAATGAATAAGATTGAGAATTTAATTAAACTAGCAAATATCATCGAAGCCAGTTTATTTTTTACTAAAGAGGCGCTTAAGATTAGGGCGACGTTAGCTAGGATAATAAAAGGAATCATTGTTGCCATTGGTGCAGGCAGGAGACCATTTATAAGAGCAATACTAGAGGGGAAAATTGCAATAAGAGCGGCATTGATAAATCCTAAACGCCAAGCAGCTAAGAATAAAGTGGCATTAACAATTGAGCCAGTTATCCATTGATTGGCGGGAGTGTGAGCTAGTAAAGCCGGAGCGATAACTGCAACTAACAGGAGCAGCCCTGTTTCTACTAATTTGCCCACTTCAGTTGAGACAAAAACTGAGTTTAGTGCTAGAATTTTAGTTTTCATTTAATTTTAATTATTTAGTTAGGAAATTAATTTTAGCAACAATTCCATAAAGATTATTTATTTTTTCATTAAAAAGATTAAGTTCTTTACTGGATCCTTGGCAGATTAAAGTAATTACTGCAGTGCAACCTTCAATGCATTTTGGTTGTAGATTAAGTCCAGTTCGAGCTAGAATTAAGTTGCTATTTTTAGTTAAAATAGAGTTGATGTTGGGGGCTTGAGTGACGCGATCTTTTATTAAAATGCCAATTGTTGCTAGGTGGGTTTTTGAGTTAAGCATAAAAATTAGTTGATTTATTATTTAATGATAGCATAGCACAAATTTTCAGTTTATTGTATAATTAGAACAAAGTTTTAATAAATAAAAATGACAACTCAAAATATTCTTTTGCACTATTCTCCACAGCGCAGGAATTTATTACCAGTAATTAAAGAGGTTAGTCGGGAAGAGGGTTTTGTTTCTGAAACAGCTGCTGATTTAATTGCTAAATATTTTAATTTAACTCGAGCGGAGGTTTTAAGTGCAGCAACTTTTTACAGCGAAGTGAAGACGAAAAAGCAACCAGAATTGATAATCAAGGTTTGTGATGGGGCAAATTGCAATTTAAAGGGATCTGAAGAAACGCTGCGACAAATCGAACTTTTTTTGGGACAAAAAGAGGGTGATGAACATAATGCGCTAGTGAAAATTGAGCGAGTAAGTTGTTTCGGACAGTGCTTATCTGGACCAAATGTGCAAATCGGAGAAACAATTTATGATAAAATTTTTCCAGATAGGGTGATTGATTTGTTGCGAGGCTATTTGGAGTAAAAATGACATGAAAAAACAAAAATCAATAAAAATAATTACAAAATATTGGGGAGAAATTGATCCGAATTCTCTTGAAAGTTATCGTCGAAAAAGCGGATATGAGGCGTTAAGAAAAGCTTTGCGACAAGATTCAGAAGTGATTTTGCAAGAAATCATTAAGTCTGGCTTGCGCGGCAGAGGTGGCGCAGGTTTTTTAACTGGAGCTAAATGGCAGTTAGCGGCTGAAAAGAATTCTTCTAAAAAATACTTTATTGCAAACTTAAATGAGTCTGAGCCAGGAGTCTTTAAGGATCGTCTTTTAGCGGAAAATAACCCTCATCAAATAGTAGAAGGGTTAATTATCGCAGCTTATGCCGTGGGTGCAACAAGGGCCTTTATTTACCTTAATCCTTGTTATAAGAAGGCAAAAATGCTATTGGAAAATGCTCTTCGAGAAGCCTATGAGAAGAAAATCTTAGGAAAATCAGTAATGGGAAGCTTCTTTGAATTAGAGATTGAAGTTTTTGAAGGTGCAGGTTCTTATGTATGCGGAGAAGAATCGGCTTTAGTTAATTCTATGGAGGGGCGACGAGCTGAACCGAGAAAGCGCCCGCCCTTTGTTTGCGAGCAAGGGCTAGAAAATTTTCCAACAGTGGTTAATAATGTGGAAACACTGGCCAATATTCCAGAGATAATTTTGAATGGAGCGGACAATTATCGCCACTTGGGAGCAATTGATTCTCCCGGAACAAAGCTATTTTGTATTGATGGATCAGTTGAATCACCTGGTTTATACGAAGCTTTATTGGGAGTAACCACTAGGGAGTTAATTTATGATTATGCTGGTGGAGTACAAAGAGGGAAGGATTTTTTACTAGCACAAATTGGTGGTGTTGGGGGTTTTTTTGCACCGACAGGACTTTTGGATGAACCTTTAGTTTATGGTCGCAATACTAAGTTAGCATTGGGTTCGGGTGGAATTTTAGTTTTAGATAAGATGGTTGATTGGAAAAAATTAATGGTTTCTTGGATGAGATTTTTTCAACGGGAGTCTTGTGGTAAGTGTGTTCCTTGTCGTGAGGGTACTTTTCGAGCATTAGCAATTTTACGTCGCTTGGAGCAGGGTGATTTTTCTGAGGATGACTTAAAAGATTTGAAAAAGATAATCTGGGCACTAGAAAAAACTTCTTTCTGTGCTTTTGGTCGATTTGCCGCCAATGGCATTAAAGAAGTTATGCGATATGAATTAGTGCAGGATTTTAAGGAGAGATTGATTTGAGCAAATTTTTCTAATCATAACTAAGCCTAGATGAAAATCTAGGAAAGATGAGGGTTAAATTAATTTTCAGAAAAAACTCAAATTAGATAATAAAAAAGAACCGCGTTTGCGGTTCTTTTTTGCTCCAAGCATTTTTTATTTTTTCCCAGCACGTTCAGCATATTGACCAGTTTGGGTATTAACTCGAATAATATCACCAGTCTCAATAAAAAGAGGCACGCTAACTTTAACTCCAGTTTCTAGAGTGACTTGCTTGGAGCCTCCATCAGCAGTATTGCCCTTAATTGAGGGCGGAGCCTCGGTTACTTCCAGGTCAATTTTAATAGGCAATTCAATGTTAATCGCCTCTCCTTCGAAATAGAGAACGCTAACTAAAGCACCTTCCTTGAGAAACCCAGAGCCTTCTCCAATTATTTCCCCCGATAATTCGAATTGTTCATAGGCTTCATTGTCCATGAAATAGAATTTTTCTCCATCTTGATAAAGGTATTGTGCCTCTTTGGATTGAATTTCTGCCGCCTCAACCTTATCGTTACCCTGGAAGGTTTTATTTAAAATGGCACCAGTGCGTAGATTACGCAATTTTGTTCTTAAAACAGCACCAGCTCTCCCCATTTTAGAGTGTTGATCAAAAATAACCGTGAAGGGATCACCATCTACAACAATTCTTTTTCCCGTTTTAATTTCATTAAGACTCAACATTTATTTTATTTATTTTGACAAAGGTTATTTAAATTAACGAGCAACAAAAGGCAGTAGTCCAATTACACGAGAGCGCTTAATAGAGCGAACCAAGGCACGTTGATGTTTAGCACAGGTGCCAGTTTTCTTGGGAGGAATAATTTTTCCAACAGTATTAATAAAGCGACGCAAAAAAATAATATCCTTATAGTCGACTTGTTTAATGTTGTGATTGCACAGATAGCACTCTTTCTTGGTAGCTGTTTGTGGTGTATTACGGGAAGCTTTATTCATAATTAGTTAAGTAAATTATTAAAATGGAATATCTTCAATGCGAACTTCTTCTTTATCATCATCAATGTTAATGGTTGGAATCTCTTCTGGTGCAGGGACATTGATGTTGCTATTTTCTTGATTGTTAGCGGGAGGAGCTTGGTTAGGATTAACACCAGGCTGAGAATTTCCTCTTGGACTAAGCATGATAACGTTATCAGCCACAACTTCAGTCCAGTATCTTTTTTGTCCTTGCTGATCATCATAGCTACGATGAGTTAGGCGACCCTCAACATAAATCTTTTGCCCCTTAGTTACGTACTGCGAGATTATTTCAGAAAGTTTTCCCCAGGCAACAATATTGTGAAACTGAGATTCTTCCTTCGCTTCTCCAGTGTTCTTGTCTTTCCAACGACGGTTAGTTGCTAGACGAAATTGAGCTACAGTTTGTCCAGAAGGAATTGTTCTTAATTCAGGAGCACTAACGATGTTTCCGATGAACATTACTTTGTTAAGATCCATTGTTTTGTTTTTTTAATAATTATAATTTAAAAGTGACTAAGTTAGCTTAAATATCCAAAATCTCATCTAACTTCTTGTCTAAGTCTTCTAAGCTAGCTTGCTTTTTAGTTGGTCGACGTTTAACCTCTTCTTTTTCTGATTCAGTAGTTTGTTCAGGAGAGCTTGAAGGTTTTTCTTCTTTTTTCACTTTAGGGGAGGTTGATTTTTCTTCAACTTCTTCGCTTTTCTTGTCCTCTTTGTCGCCTAAAGTAGCAACAACTTCTTCTTCAATGGAGGATTCTTTCTCTTCCTCTACTATTTTTTCCTCTTCTTGTTTCGGTGAAGTTTCAGTTGGCACTGTTGATTTAGAAATAACTTCTTTTTCTAACTCATCTGATTTAGAGGTTTTTTTAGCAGGAGTTGTTTTTGGGTCAGCTTGAGCTGTTACTGGTTGCTCTGCAGAGGTATCTTCCTGAAGTTCTCTTTTCTCTAGAGCTGGCAAATCATCTGCTTTAACAATTAAGTAGCGAGCAACAGAGTGATTAAGGTTTAGTTCAGATTTCAACTCTTTAAGAGCTTCAGGCTTGCCATCTACTTCAAAGCGGAAAACTGAATAAAAACCGTAACGCTCTTTTCTAATTTCATAGGCCAATTTTCTTTTTTGATAAAATAACTGATCGGTAATTTTCCCAGCCGTTTTTTCAATCAAATTTTTAACCTCAGTGCGAATCTTGTCTAAATTTTCAGTGTTAGATTGTAAAATCAGGAAATTGATCTCGTATTGCATGATTTTTAAATTTATAAATTATAAATGATTAGCATTAGAATAATCTCAATTGCGTTCACAATATCTATAAAGGATAAATATGAAGTTAGATAGAGAAAACAGTGATCTTAAAAAGTGATATTTTTTCTAAAACAAAATCCACCAGTTGGCGGTAGTGGTTTTTCTAATTCCCGATAGGCGGGACGGAAAAACACAGGGACTTTTTAAAACTAAATTTAGTTTAGTGATTTTTTCAAAAAAGTCAAGAAAGAGTTGCCATTTTTCAAAGTAAGAGGTAAGCTTAAGGGGAAAATAAAATAGATAATTGAGGGTTGGATTTTGAATTGAATAATTTTGTTTATGGCAAAAGTAACCAAAAAATCTAAGAGAGAAATCAGGCAATTGCGAGAGGGTGGGAAGATTTTGGCAGAGACATTAGCCTTATTAACAGAAAAATTAGAGAAAGAGGGTGGGGGCGAAATTTCAACTAAGGCACTAGATCAATTGGCTGAGAAAAATATTCGAAAATACAGAGCAGAGCCTTCTTTTTTGGGCTATAATAATTTTCCTGCAAGTTTGTGTGTTTCTTTAAACAATGAGATTGTTCACGGAGTGCCTAAGGAAGAGCGAATTATTCAAGAAGGTGACTTAATTAAACTTGATTTGGGAGTGAAATACAAAGGCTTGTTTACGGATTCAGCAATTTCTTTACCGGTGGGACAAGTTAGCAAAATCGCCTATCGCTTAATTGATGTAACGCGTCAGAGTTTGATGATTGGTTTGGAGCAAATTTATCCTGGCTTTTGTTTAGGTAACTATGGGGCGGCTGTTGATCGCTATGCTCGAAAAAATGGATTTTCTACAGTTAAAAGCTTGGTGGGTCATGGGGTAGGATATGCTGTCCACGAGCCACCACAAATTACTAATTTTGGTAAAGTGGGGGAGGGTTTGAAAATTGAAGAGGGAATGGTTTTAGCACTGGAGCCAATGTTAAATGAAGGGAAAGATGGGATAAAACTGGCTCTGGATGAACTTACTTTTTTAACAGAGGACGGTAAGTTATCAGCTCACTTTGAACACACTGTCGCTGTAACTAACAATGGTTGTGAAATTTTAACAGAACTTTAGGTATAGATACTTCAACAGACTTAAGCTAAGATCTGCAGTTAGTTTTTACTCAAAGATTAAAAAATGAAACAGAAAAATCAAATAATAACAAGCTATTATATTGGCTTGGATTGGGGAGAAGCACGTTGCGGGTTAGCTTTAGCTGATAGTGAATTAAAAGTGGCAACAGCTTTGGAGGAAATTGCAACGAATAAATTGAAAGAGCGATTGTCTTGGTTTAGGCAAGAATATGGCAATCCGATTATTATCCTGGGTGTTCCAGGAAAAGGTCATTTAACCGAAAATTGGAATAAAATTAAAAAAATAAAACAAGAGTTAGAAGGAGAAGATTGGATTGTGGAAACTCATGAGGAGTTTTTTTCCACTAAAGAGGCGATTAGTAACCTTAAAGCTGCTCAAAAGAAAAAAATTAATAAACGTGACAATATGGAAGCGGCACGGATAATTTTGCAAAGCTGGTTGGAAAAGAGCTAAAAATATGCTATAATTAAGGGGTGTGAGAAATTTTTTATTCTTATTAATTACAATGGAAAATAATCAAAAAATGGAAAATAAAAAACCGATGTATTCAGTAGTTATTCCCACTTATAATGAAAGTAAGCGTTATAAGGAGATGGTGGCGCATTTGCATTCAATTGAAGACTATTTTTCTTCTTTGGGACAAAGTTACGAAGTGTTGATTGTTTTGGATGGACCAACAGATGGAACGGATAAGTTAGTAAAAGAGCAAGCGGAAAAATTTAAAGAAATAAGGATAATTGATCGAAAAGAGAATCGAGGAAAAGGTTATTCTGTGCGAGAAGGACTGATGGAAGCGCAGGGACAGATCAGGCTATTTACTGATATGGACGGAGCCACTCCCATTAAAATGCTGGATCGGATGATTCCTTTTTTTCAAAATGGCGCAGATATTGTTATTGGGTCGAGAGATATTGTTGGAACTGAAATTAAAAAGCATCAACCTAAATGGAAAGAGTTCTTGGGTAATGTAGGCAATATTCTTATCCAGGTAGTTGCTGGATTGTGGGGCATTAGAGATACGCAATGTGGATTTAAGGCTTTTACAGAAAAAGTAGTAAAAGATATTATCCCAAGAACAACAGTTGATCGTTGGGGAGTTGATTTTGAAATTTTGGTTATAGGGAAGAAACGCGGATTTTCCATTAAAGAAGTTCCGGTAGAGTGGTTAGATGCGGGCAGTAGTTTAGTTGGAATTTCTGGCTACATTGACACCTTACGTGAGTTGGCAAAGGTTCGTTGGAATTTGATGCGGGGAACCTATCGCCTAAAAGAAGATTTAGAGCAGAACTAGTTCAATTTGAATTCTTTCGGTGTGGCAGATTCAAATTCATACTTCTCACCATCTAGATATTGAAATTTCAATTTATGCGCATGTAGGAGCTGACGACTAAGGTCTTGATTGAGAGCTTTAGTCGTTTTTGTCTGGTATTTTTTGTCGCCCACAATTGGATGACCAATAGAGTGGAGGTGTACTCTAATCTGATGCTTACGTCCGGTTTCAATTTTGACTTCTAGTAAGGAGCGATCAGTCATTTTTTTAAGCACTCGCCAGTGAGTGATAGCCTTTTTGGGATTAATCAGTTTTGAAGAATGTTTGCTGGTTGATTGCTTAGTCAAGTCAGATTTGGATTTTCCGATTGGAGTTTGAATGGTGGCATTGTTTTTCTTAGGGTGACCCCAAACGCATGCCAAGTAAGTTTTTTCAATTTTCCTTTCTTTAAATTTTCGCTTGAAGAAATTAAATGCCTGTTGACTTAAGGCTATAATTAGCAGACCAGAGGTTTCCTTGTCTAAACGATGAACAATTCCAGGGCGAAGAGGATCATCACCTAAAACTTTAATTGTGGGGAAATAAGCAATTAAACCGTTCACTAAGGTGTTTTGACGAGGAGAGACATTCGGACGATTGTCTGGATGAATTGCTAATCCAGCCATTTTTTCAATGATTGCAAAGTGTTTATTTTGGAAAATGACTTTAAAGGGAATGTTTGGATTAGGTAAAAGCTTTATCTTTGTTGATTGGCTTAGTGAGAAAAAATTTTCAATAAGCCTGATTTCATCGTTTTTACGCAACTTATAAGAACGACTAACAGGCTGATTATTGAGGAGGACTTTTCCAGCAGCAATTTTCTTTTGAACAAAATTGCGAGTAAGCTTGGGATATTTATGCGCTAAAAATTGATCAATTCTTTTACCAGCTGAGTCTTGAACAACAATTTTTCTCATAGTAGAATGTAGAATAATATAGAAAAGCAATAGAAGCTATACGAAATCTAGTTAAATTAGCTTTGACAAGAGGTTGAGATTTTGTTAGAATAGACAACTTTTATTAAGACTACTTTTATTTATTTATTATGTCAAAGGGAAGAAAAAATAAGCGTTATTCAAAAGCTCATAAAAAGACATTGAAGGCCGATGCTTTAACTAAAGTTAAGGATAAAAATAAAGCTGAATTCGAAAAAAATAAAAAGAATAAGAGTATTCTATCAACTAAAACCGAGAAGCAGAGCAGTGAAGACAGGACGAGAGAGATTCTTGGTAAAAAAAGGGAGAATAATGGAAGAAATGAGAGTAAAAAGAAGAGTCGTGATAGGAAAAAAAATAAAAAGTCTATCATTGAAAATAGTGCAAAAGGTTTCTTGTTGAATAATAAGCTTAAAAGGATAGCTCTAATGACGTTAGCTGTTTTAGGGTTTTTTGCGATATCCCTTTATTTTTATAAAAAAGGAGGCGAGGAGGCCAATTGGGGAAGGGGGTTAAATAAGAATATAGTTGCTGAGGCTGAAGATGAGCCAATAGAAGCAATAGATCAGTTACAAATTGACAAAAAAAGAACTAATAGAGAAGAAAGAAGACAAAGAAGGAAAAAAGTTGAGCGTTTTAATACAGATAAGTGGTTAGTTTACAAAAATGCTCTTTATGGATTTCAATTGAAATATCCGAGTGATTGGGATAAGCCAATTAATATAAAAGGGACAAATACAGATAAGTGGGCGCAGAAGTTTGTTTTTAGAAAGAAGCAAGAGAAATTAGTTCAGGTTGATAATTCAGTTGAAAATGGATCGGATAGTCAAAAGGAAGGTTTCAACATTGTAGTCTATCCGCGTGAGTCAATTAGTGAGCTTTTTGAAACAGAAGAGCTAGCGTTAAAAGTAAGACAAAGTTTTATTGATGAATATCAACTGCAAGTGCTTAATTCAGAGGTTAGAAGTCAGAAAGATGCTTTATTTCTCCCGCAAAAAAATAAAGGAAGTCACTGCAAGACAAATAGCTTAAGAGGGCATTTCAGAGATCTGAGTCAATTTGAAGCAGATGAAATTAGCATTCCTCTTGAGGATGAGTGTTTTGAGTCAACACTACTTTTTACTATTACTGGAGAGGAGTATGTTTATAATATTGTTCCGATTTTAAAGGAAGATTTAACAGTGGATGAAAATAATCTTGAGACAAAAAGTGTTTCTCAGTTAACTAAGGAGATTTTGCCGGAATTTTTTACAATTGCAAAAGAATTTGAGTTAATAGAAATTGTAATCCCTGAGCCAGTTGTTAAGCAGGAACCTAAAAACAATAAAATTGAGGCTAGAAAAAAAGCGCCAATGCCAGTTTCCTATAAAAAGGTTGATGGAAAGCTGGTTTGTGCAAAAAAGAATGATAAACCAAGAAAGAGTAAGAAAAATAACAAGGGAAAGATTCATATGGACATGGAGTGCTGTTTAGATCCAGATGAAATTCCTAATCCGCATTGTACTTATGAAGCCAAGAGATACCAAAAGTTCTTAAAGAATCCACCCAAGAAAGACGATGATGATTAGTGGTGAAGCAGAATTGCTGAAAAAGGCTTTACAACTTCTTAAAAATATGCTATAATCGAGCTTCTAATGTTCTTTCATTTATAAAATTTGCCCATCTTTCCCACATGGAGGTGAAAATGGAAAAATGGCGACATTAAAACATGCGCTTTTTAGCGCGCAAACCGCACCAACATTAAGGAGGTGCGGTACAAGGCGTACCGAAAGGGCGTCAGTAGGGGAAATGAAAAAAATTCAAGTGGCGGTAAGACATATGCGCTTACCAAGAAGCCATAAAAGAAGATTCTCTTCCCCTTAGCCCGGCACTTTTGCTGGGCTTTTTTTATTTAAAAACTAGGTGAGTGCTATTAGTTTTTATTGAAAATTTTTGATTTTAAAGATGTTATAAGAGAAGGGGAATATTTAGTGATAATTTTCTTGACAATAAAGACAAAAATTATAATAACGATTAAAACAGTAACTCTTTCTGACCAGGTTTTTATAGAGCCCAATGCACCACCAGAAAAATAGCCAATTAGCAAGTGAGATGTTGCCCACAAAAAAGCACTAGTGACATTCCAAAGAAAAAACTCTTTTTTGTTCATCTTTGAAAGACCTGCAATAAATGGAATAATAGGACGAAGCAGACCAATGAATCTGCCCCAGAAAACACTTTTCCCGCCGTGTTTTTTGAAAAAATACTCTCCTTTTTCTAGATTAACATATTTAAGCCAACGGTAATTTTTTTGAAAAATAACCTTTCCCTTTGTGCCAAGCCAATAGCTAAATCCGTCGCCTAATATTGCGCCGAAAGTTACAAACCAAATAAGCTTACTAATTTCAAGATAGCCGTGTGCGGATAAAAACCCTGCTAAAATTACCAAAATAGATCCCGGCAGGATTGAGCCAATAAAAGCTAAGGATTCAAGTAAAGCCACCATTAGAACAAGCTAATAGCCCAATGAACCGAGGCTTTCATAGGCGGGGAGAATTAATTCTAAAAAATTCATTCTAATTAATTTACTGGGAAAAATTTTAGTTTATAAGTAAGCAAGGGAAGTATTAAGATTAGCATTAAGATTGTTGAAAATAAGTTAAGTGGGTGAAAAATCTTAATGTGGTTTTTAAATTAATAAAAACCCGATGAGGGTGTGGTTGAGAGATTTTTTAGGAGATAAAAAGAGCACTTTGCAAAATGTTTTTAAAAACCCCGCACCAGGGCGGAAGGAGTGGGATTCGAACCCACGGTATCTTGCGATACAGCAGTTTTCAAGACTGCCACCTTCAACCACTCGGTCATCCTTCCGCTCTACCGCGGGGGAAATTACTTCATTCAAACAAAAAATATCTTTCCTTAACTGGAAGGTCTAGTGGGCGAGAGAGGACTCGAACCTCCATGAGTTGCCTCACCAGCTCCTAAGGCTGGCGTGTCTACCAATTTCACCACTCGCCCAATTAGTTAATAAAATTTTAAACAACTACTTTCTTGGTCCAGTTGCAGATGCTGGTGCGACACAACCAGTTTTTTGAGCTAAATTTTCCAATGAATGCGCTCCTGGTTGCACTGATCCATCTTTAAATTTCCAGGTTGGATAGCCTTGAATTCCTTCATCTTGACACTTTTTTTGATTTTTCTCGCAATCAACATGGTTAACTTGGTCAAATCCTTCTCCAAAAATTTCTCGTTGTGAGTTGCAATAAGAGCACCATTGTGTGCCATACATCACGGCGCCATTGTCTGTTAAGCATTGGGCAAAGGAGGCTAGGTCATCATTTATCGGAGGAGTCTCTATTGATTGCTCAGCTGTCTTTTCATTTTGACAACCAGTGAGAAAAATTGTCATTAATAAAAGAGCTGGGAAGAAATACTTTAATTTCATAATTTTTAAAATAATATTAATTAAAACTGATGGCGGGTTAAGCTGGGACTTTAAAAAGCTAATCAGTTGATTAATTTAACGGACAACGGGCTTGCTTTTTTTCTTAGCCAAACTAATTAAGAATTTTTTATTTTCACTTAAGTTGATAAAGTCGTCCGCTTCCTCAATTAACTTTCCAGAACAAGACTCAGCAAAAGCCATAACTTCAACTCGAACTCCTTTATTATATTGCAGGTATTTAACCATAGGAATGTAATCACCGTCGCCACTAACTAGAACAACCACATCAAGATTATTGGCTAATTTAATTGCGTCAATCGTGATGCCAACATCCCAGTCGCCCTTACGCATTCCACCTTTGAAAATTTGCAAGTCTTTTGTCTTAACCTCAAAGCCGGCTTTTTCCAAAGATTCAAAAAATTTCTCTTCAGTGCCTTCTTCTGTTTTGATGCCATAGCCGATAGCGCGAATTAGTTTTCTTCCCGCCACTGCTTCTTTTAGAATTTCCTTAAAATTAGTTTTTTTGTGATAAAGTACGCGTGCGCTGTAGTACATGTTTTGAATGTCTACTAAAACTCCAACGCGTTGGTCAGCAAATTTACTCATGATTTTAGGCCTTAAGGTCCAATTTTTTAGTAACTTTTAAATATTTTTCTTCGTCACTACTTTTTAAGTGTTTGAGTAGTTTTTTTCTTTGAGCGATCATTCCTAAAAGTCCTTTACGAGAGTGGTTATCCTTGGGGTTGCTTTTTAGGTGTTTTACTAATTCCTCAATTTTTCTAGTAAAAAGAGCAATTTGTACCTCAGCGGAACCAGAATCATTGGTGTGTCGCTGATAGTCTTTCATTGTGTTCTTTTTTTGTCGAGCAGTTAATGTCATGTTTTTACACCTTCCGATCGTGTTATTAAAACTCGAATCGGAACGTTTTAAATTAATATTTAAGCTTGTCCAGGTTAACACAAATGAGATCAGTTGGCAAGGGGCTTTTTGTTTGGTGATTATGGTTAAATGTGATATGATTAGCGATGGAATTATCTTGGGTAAAGTATGAACTGGGTGTTTTCAGAAAGTTTATCAAAAAGCTCAAATAAATTAAATGAGAATACAAGAACAAGTTTTATTGAAGCAACATTGTACTTTTCGGGTTGGAGGGCCAGCTAAATTTTTTGTTGAAGTAACTTCACTGGACGAGTTAAGAGAGGCGATTGGTTGGGCAAAGAAAAATCAAGAGAAGATTTTTTTATTGGGAGGCGGAAGCAATGTTTTATTTATGGATAGTGGCTTTAGTGGTTTAGTTATTAAGCTTAAAAATCTTGGTTGTGAGTTGAAGGGAGATTTCAAGATAGAATGTCAGGCGGGGGAGCTGTTGGGAGGATTGGTAAGAAAAAGTTTGGAAGTTGGATGTAGTGGGATGGAATGGGCGGCAGGAATTCCTGGAACAATTGGTGGGGCAATTAGAGGAAATGCTGGTGCTTTTGGTAAGGAGATTAAGGATGTTGTAATTTTAGTGGAGGCTTTTAAAATAGTTGGTGATCATTTGGAAGTGCAAAAATATACTACGAAAGAATGTAAGTTTGACTATCGGAATAGTTTATTCAAAGAGACAGAGGATTTAATTATTTGGCGAGCGGAATTTAAACTAGAGCCAGGTAATAAAGAAGATTCTTTACGAGAAGTAAGGGAAATTTTGAATCGGCGCAAAAACAGTCATCCAGCGGGAGCAATGTCTGCTGGTTCAATGTTTAAAAACCCCTTAGCACCGAAAAAGGTAGTTAAGCTTTTTGAAGAAGACAAGCAAACAATCAGTCGAGGAGGGAAGGTTCCTGCAGGCTGGTTAATTGAGCAATGTAATTTAAAAGGCAAGCGCATTGGTGGAGCAGAGGTAAGTCAACAACAAGCAAATTTTATTGTTAATACGGGCAATGCGACATCAGAAGAAATAATGATTTTATTAAGTTTAATTAAAACCAAGGCGCGTAATCAGTTCGGAGTAAAATTAGAAGAAGAAGTGCAGATAGTGCATAGTGAGTAATTAAAGCAACTAAGGAATAGCTACTTATTTTTTTAAAAATTAATTTTAAATCAATGAAAATACGCTATTTATTAAAGAAAATAACATTAAGTGATAGAGAGAAAGATTATTTAGAAAAGAAGATTCAGCGCTTTGAGAAGTATTTTAGAAGTTTAACTGAAAGTACACTTCAAGCAGAAGTAGAGGCAGAGAAAGACACAAAAGGGATTTGGCGGGTGGAGTTGATGATTAAGTCTCCCTACAATCTCTATCGAGTTTCAAAGAAAGGTAAGACTTTTTTAGAAGCAGTTGATTTAGCGGATGCAGCTTTACAAGCGCAGGTTAGAAAGGGGCGAGAGAAAATAAAAGAACGTAGAAGAAAGGCTGAGAGGAAGGGTTAGTTATGGGTTGGTGTAAAATAATTGGGTTTTAATTAATATGCAAATCAACTTAAGACTCAGAGACAAAATTTTTCTGGCTATTTTAGCAGTGATGCTTTTGTTGTTTATGGTGCAAAAAATCACTTCTTTTGGCAAGCCAGAAGAAGCAAAAAAGAATGATTTGGTTGTAGTTGAGATTGGAGAAAAAGCAACTCTCCAGGTTTTAGTTGCAGACACTCCTCAAAAGCAATTTCAAGGCTTGAGTGGGGTTGAACAACTAGATAGCAATAAGGGCATGTTGTTTGTTCATGAAAATTTGGGTCGTCGAGCCTATGTTATGCGAGAAATGAAAATTGATTTAGATTTTATTTTTATTCGAGATGATCAAGTGGTAGATATGGCAAAAAATATTGCTAGAGAGTATCAAGGAGAGATTGCTGGAGAGGCGGATTATAATTTTGTCTTAGAAGTAAACTCTGGTTGGATTAGTCAAAATGACATTCAGCTTGGCGATAGAGTTAAAATTTCAGGTTTGTCAGAAAATAATTAAGAGTAAGTTTTTAATGAAAGAGCCTAGAAATACTGCAGAATATTTTTGGACGATGCATTCAAAGAAAAAGCTTTTTCAATATGCGTTAAGTCCGGGAGTTATTAAGCGAGCTTTGCGTTTTCCCGATCGAAAAGAAGAAGGAATTGCTGAAGATACAATAGCGGTGATGAAGGATCGTAGCACTAAGTCTGTTGAAAAAGAGATTTGGGTAATGTATCAAAAGACTAGTGGAATGAAGAAAAAAATAATCTCCGCTTGGATTTATCCAGGGAAAAGTCCACGTAATCGCAAGGAAATTTTCATTCCGGAGGATGTTTTGGCGGAGTTGAAAAGTGAAAAAATGATTAACTGACTTTAATGATAAATAAAAAAACCGTAGACAGTACGGTTTTTTTGTTGTTATTTAGCTTTAAGAGTTTTTACAAGAAGATCGGAGAAACATTAGCACGCTTGTTGCTGGTGTAGGTGTTGTTGTTGATAATTTTCAGACTTTTATTCCAATTTTTGTCTGAAAATTTACCCTTTTGAACGCGAGCAATACCATAGGAACCGTTTTTGTAGAGCTTATTTTTATCAATTTTTACCCAACCTAATTTACCGCGTGTTTTCACTTCAATGCCATCTTTGCGATTTTCACGAATAGTGTTCTTTCTGATTTCTAAATCACTTCTATCAATAGCGACTTTAATACCCACTCCGTCATTTTTCTTAATGCGATTGTTTCGAACAGCACCCTTGCTTTTCTCAGCTAAATCAATGCCATCTTTATCGTTTTTTAGAACTTGATTATTTTCAAGATGAACAGCTCTTTTTTCAGAAAAAATTCCAGTCCAGCCATTATTTTCGATTTTAGTATTTACCACAACCAGCTTGTCTTTTTTGGAAGCTCCTTTTTTGGCGCGTATTCCATCTTCATCATTATTGCGAATTAAACAGTCTTTAATTAATACTCCAGCATCCTTTCCAATGTAAACACCCACTTCTCCTTTTTCCAGAGTGACATTTTTAAGTGCAGAGTCGTTTTTCATTGTTGCGACTGGCTTATTACTATTTTTTGCACGAATGACAACTTCTCTATAGTTGCTGCCAGAAACTTCTACTTTCTCTGGAAGATAAATATTTTCTCTATAGTTTCCTTTTCGAATTTTAACATTCTTATTTTCTTTTTCTGCCAAATTAATTGCATCTTGAATTTTAGTAAAGGGGTAATTATAGGAACCATCCATCTTATTTTTAGCTTTAGTGTCTACATAAACGTAGCTTTTTTCAGCTGAATTAACAGTAGTTGTTCCAAAAATTGGAAGTGCAATTAAGGTAAAAATAATGATTTTGCTTGTTAAGTGCAAAGGGGAAAAATATTTTTTCATTGAATTAATAATTTAGTAATTAAATAGAATATTTAGGATATTCTTAGTTGATTTTACAAATAGCTCTATTTAAATCAAAAAATAGTAGTTTGGCTAGCTTAGGATATTTTATAAAATTTGTCAATTTAAAGTTCATTTTAAATTTATCAATTTTTATGAGTCTGAAATGTTTATTTTTTAAATAATATTTTATGAAACTGGCGGGAAAATAGCATCTGATTTGGTTGACTTTTGAGTGGCTAATTGTTAGATTGAAAGATATTAAACGATTTTATGAAAGACGCAAAGTTACAAAAGAAAAGAGTTTTAACTGGTGATCGACCAACTGGCTGTTTACATTTGGGTCATTACATTGGTTCTTTAAAAAGTCGCTTAGAATTACAAGATTCAGGAGAATACGATCAATTCATAATGATTGCTGATGCGCAAGCATTAACGGACAACGCGAAAAACCCAACTAAAATACGCCAGGGAGTTTTGGATGTAGCTTTGGATTATTTAGCTGTGGGATTGGATCCTCAAAAGAGCACAATTTTCATTCAATCAACAATTGCTGAGTTGGCGGAGTTGAATTTATTTTTCTTAAATTTAGTAACAGTGGCACGTTTACAGCGGAATCCAACTGTGAAAAATGAAATGAAGCAAAAAGGTTTTGGAGCGAATGTGCCCGCTGGATTTTTGACTTATCCAGTTAGTCAAGCGGCTGATATCACTGCTTTCAAAGGAGAGTTGGTGCCGGTGGGTGAGGACCAGTTGCCCTTGCTAGAGCAAGTAAATGAAATTGTGCGTAGATTTAATAATATTTATGGAAAAGAAAAGAATGTTTTGGTGGAGTGTGAGCCGTTACTTTCGAAAACAACTCGTTTGTCTGGGATTGATGGAAAGGCAAAGGCGAGTAAATCTTTGGATAATGCAATTTTTCTTTCTGATTCTGCGGAGATGGTAAGGCAGAAGGTGATGCAAATGTATACTGATCCAGAACACATTAAAGTGTCTGATCCAGGGAAGGTGGAAGGGAATATTGTGTTTGAGTATCTGGATGCTTTTGATGAGGATGAGGATTTTGTGGCTGATTTGAAGAGTCGTTACGCAAAGGGTGGTTTGGGAGATGTGGAATGCAAAAAACGTTTGATTGAAGTTTTGGAAAAATTACTATCACCTATTCGGCAAAGGCGAAGGGTTTTGGAAGAAAATCCACAAGAAATTATGAAAATTTTAGAAGAAGGTTCAAATAAGGCTCGCAAGGTGGCACAAGCAACAATGCAGGAAGTGCGTCGAGCGATGATGATTGATTATTTTAGAAATTAATGTGTTAGTAAAGAAAATTTTATTGAATAAAAATTAGAATTGGGCCCGTAGCTCAGGGGTTAGAGCAGTCGGCTCATAACCGATTGGTCATTGGTTCAAATCCAATCGGGCCCACAACAATAGAAGAGAATTGGCTCAGTAAGCCCACTGAGTCTCCATTGTTGTTTGACATTTTAGTAAAGGATATTGCAGAGATGTTGTGAATTTAATGTAATGTTTTGCGTTGGTGGGTGTGGTTTTGTTGATAATAAAAGAAAAAGGAGAGGATAAAGTGGTTACTGGATATGGATATTTTTTTTGGTAGGGATAATGTTTTCTAATACTATTGCTTCAGCTTCCTCAAAAATTTGTAAGGACACCAGTGGTGGTGTGTATAAAGAAAACATCATTACTCAGAGGGAATGGTACGTATCAGATACAAAGGGTGTCCCATTAGAATTATTTGAAAAGTGGGATCGTGAATTTTCTCCTAACCAAGGAGAATTCACGTGGCAAAAAGATCCTACTTTTTCAACTGTAGGACCATCTTGGGCTCCAAAATTTTTAGAGCACAAGGATGAGTCAATAGTCAGAATAGTCCAAGGGCAAGATGGCCCGGAGGTATACGTGGAGAAGAAAAAAACTGATTCACGTATAAGCTTTTATAAAACAATATTTTTTTGGGCCGTTGTGGCCTACATATTGTTTATGGGCGTTTTAAGTGGACTGATGAACAAAGAGTTTATTTTCTTTTTTCTATTAATATTATTTTGTTCAGTATTAGGTTCGTTGAGTGGTTCTCTTATGCTGACATATACTTTAATAGGTCTAACATCAATTATAATTTCCTCATTCAATAAATTACCCAATAACTGTGGAAGGCTTATTTATAATTTTTTGGTAGGCGCATCCGCACTCTTGGGTGCCATAGTCAATATTCTATTTTTTGGTCGGGGAGACTTTACTATTGTGGCCCCGTTGTCTATTTTCCTTGTTGCGGGTTTCGCCTTGCAGCGAGCAATTTGGATCTTTAGACTTATATAATGATGACTGCTGAGATTGGGTTCGCCTTGCAGCGAGCAATTTGGATTTTTAGGTATTGGCGGTTTAGCTAGCCATTGCTAAAAAATCTACCGCAGACTTGTTTAATAAATCGCAATTGTGCGAGGCATTGCAAGTCTGCTTTTTTATTAAGATATTTTTTTAGATGGATTAAGATAATATAAAGTATTAATCAGAAAGAAGAGTGGCTAAACGACAAGAGGGAATGGAGAAGCTATGGAGTAGCAGTGCCTATTACAGAAATATGAAGAACCGTGAATGAGTTAGATTGGAATACAAAGACTCTTTTGCTTTTTTGTCCTCTTTAATGCATTTGGCAAAGGGGCTGTTCTCCTATACAATGCAAGTGAAAGAAATTTTAATGTATTACTAAACTTTTATGAAAAAAACTGTAGTTTTTTTGACACTTATGCTAGTGGGATTTTTTGTGCAATCTCA
>DUUL01000012.1 GCA_012841575.1 Candidatus Moraniibacteriota bacterium
AAGCTAGTGCTAAATTGGCAAACAGCTTTCTTGATTGCAATAGCATTGTCATTATTTTCGTTTTAATTTTTTAATTATGTTAAACTTGCCTGAATTATAGCATGAAGAGAAAGTGGTGGCAAGGGGGAAATGAGGTTATTTCAGTCTTTTGTTCTTGTAAAAATAAATTGAAACCAGCAGCGGACTTGCAATAAAAATAGAAGAATACGCTCCAAAAGCAATTCCAATTAAAAGTGCTAAAGAAAAATCTTTAATGGATTCGCCGCCAAATAAAATTATTGCCACCAAAACCATAGCCACCGTCAATGAAGTGTTAATTGAGCGCGCTAGAGTTTCGTTAATGGAGCGATTAACTGTATTTTCAAAATCTTTCTTCGCTCCCGCTTTATTCAAATTCTCTCTTATTCGATCAAAAACCACGATGGTGTCATTAATGCTATAACCAAGAATAGTTAACAAGGCCGCAATGAAGGGAGTATTAATTTCAGTTCCATATTTCCATCCAAAAAAAGCAAAGAATCCAACAGTAATGACAATATTATGCATTAAGGAAATTAGTGCTGCCACTCCATATTTCCAGCTCTCAACTGGATAAGAAACTTTACGAAAAGCCCAAGCAATATATAGCGCAATAGCAATTGAAGCTATAATCACCGCAATAATAGCCTTTTTCTTTAATTCATCTGAAATAACAGAGCTAATAAATTCCACTCTGTTAATGGAAATTTCTTCGCCTAAAGACTTAATTTCTTCCTGCACTAATTGATTTTGCTGATCATCGTCTGAAGAAAAACGAATAATAAAAGAATTATTTTCAGCTACTTGAACTGATAGAGAGTCTAAATTTAACTCTCCTAAGTTGTCTTTAATGTCAGATTCACTTAAGCCTTCCCCACTCACCTCAATCAATGTTCCTCCACGAAAATCAATGCCCAGCTTTAATCCAAATTTAAAAATAAAAAAAGCGCTTGCAAGTAAAAAAACAATCGAAACAGCATAAAAAATATTTCTTCTTTGAATGATTTGAATAGTCTTCATTTTATTATGATTGCTTAGCATTATGGAGAATAATCACAAACTCTCCCTTGACTTTATCTTGATTTTTTTGATAGTAGTCAAAAATATTATTTAAGTCACCTCTTCTTATTTCTTCAAAAACTTTCGTCAACTCTCTTCCAACAATTAAAGATATTCTAGCTCCATTACTTAATTCTTGCAATAGTCTCAGATTTTTCAAAAAACGATAAGGCGAATCATAATAAATCACCGCCTTATCCTCCTCCAACACTCTTCTAAAAAAAGTCTCTCTGCCCTTTTTATTTGGCGGAAATCCATAAAAAATAAACTTGCTCAAATCAATGCCTGAAACTGAAGCCAATGTCGTTAGTGCTGATGGGCCAGGCACAGGAATAATTTGCAACTGAGATTCGTCAAAAAAACTTATTAACTTTGCTATTAATTCATTGCCTGGATCAGAAATTCCCGGAGTCCCAGCATCAGTAACTAAAGCCAAATTTTTGCCAGCCTGCAGATGCTCAATAATTTTTTCAATGCGCGTTAACTGCGAACGTTGATGATAGGCTAAAAGTGGCTTTTTGATCTTATAATAATCTAAAAGCTTTTTTGTTTGGCGAGTATCTTCACATAAAATTAAGTCAACCTTCTGCAGGGTTTCAATTGCACGAAAAGTGATGTCTTTTAAATTGCCAATCGGCGTGGCAATGATGTAGAGATTCATTTAATATCTTTAATGTCTTATTTGTGATCATTAAGGACTAACTTAAATTATTTCTCAATTAGCCCTTTCTTTTCAACCTGGTCCAATTTTATACTCAAAAGCCGAGAAACTCCATCATCACCCATAGTAACACCATATAAAAAAGATGCCTCTTGCATTGTTTGACGATTATGAGTGACTAAAATAAATTGAGTTTTCTTAGATAGTTCTCGTAGAATCCGACTAAAACGTTTTGAATTAGCCTCATCTAAAGCTGCTTCTACCTCATCTAAAAGAGCAAATGGTGGCGGGTTATGCGCAATTACAGCAAACAATAAAGCGATTGAAGTTAGTGCTCTTTCTCCTCCGCTCAACATTCCTAAGTTGGTAATTTTTTTTCCCGGCGGAACAGCTATCACCTCAATCCCAACTTGACTTTCTTCTTCCTGAAGATTTTCGTCAGCTTCACCAGTTAAAGCATCTTTTCCAGAGCTAGTTATTTCCTCCATATTTTCATCACTGTCTGGCTCTAAATTTCGAGTAACAGATTTAATTTCTTTTTTTTCTAAGCCAGCTCTCCCACCCCCGAAAATTATCTTAAAGTAACGCTCAAATTCTTTATTAATATATTTAAAAGTTTCCTGAAAACGCTCTTTGATTTGCATCTCTAGCTCACTTACAACTCTTTTTAATTTCTGGATTGTCTCATTTAAGTCATCCACTTCTCTTTTTAAGAAATCATAGCGCTCAGAAGTTTCTTTATATTCTTGAATAACTGTCTCATCAATCCCACCAATCTGTTGTAATTGTGCTTGCAAGCGACTGATTCTGATTTGTAGCTCATTTAAATTTGGAGTCTTGCCTTCGATATAACTCAACCTTGAAGGATAAGTTTTTAATTCTGTCTGAATTCGATTGCCTAACTCTTCTTCCTTTGCCTCCATTTTTGCCAACTCAATCTGAACTTCATTTAATAAGTCTCTCACCTTATCCATTTCAAATCGATCTTTTCTTAATTTATCCTCAAGTTCAATAGCCTTTTTTCTTTCTTCCCTGTCTTCTTTTACTAAATCTTGAATAGCCTTTTCGCCTTCTTTCAAACGCCTAATAAATTCACTTTTTTGTTTTTTTAGCTGTGTAATCTTATTTTCTATGGCGACTATCTTCTTTTGCACTAATTCTTTTTGCTTCTTAATTTCTTGGTCTGGCTTCTTTTTCTCTTTCTTTCCTTTAATAATCGCTCCATAAAGCTCATACACCTCTTGAGTGATTGCTCGTGCATATTCTTTAATCTCCTGCACACTGTCACCAGGATCTAGCTCTGATATTCTGCGCACTAATTCTTCTTGTCTGATTTTAATGTCCATTAAACTATCTTTTATCATTTCCATATTTACTGGAACTAAAATCACAGTCTCAATGCGCTTTGCTCTTTCCTTTTCCAACTCTAACTTCCCCTCCTCCAAAACTAAACTTCTTTCAATTGAACTCAAATCATTATTTAACTTTCTCTGTTGCGCCTCTTGATCAGAGATTTTATTCTGTAGGTGAAATTTTCCTTGTGACTCCTGCCTTAAGCGCTCACTAATTTCTTGATTGACTTTTTGTAAAGCAGTTAGTTGCTGTCTAATCTCTTTTTCTTTCTTTAACTTTAAGGCCTGCTCTTGCTTCAAAGTTTGCCAAAGATAGCCAAAGAAGATTTGTTGCTTCTCTTTTAATTCCACACGATAAAGCTCTCCTTTTTGAGCTCGATTATTTTGACGCTTCAATGTCCTTAGGTGTGGTTCAATTTCCAACAAAAGCGCTTTAACCTTTTCTAGATTTGCTAAAGCTCGATTCAATTTACGCTGACTTCTTTCTTTTTTTATTTGAAACTCCTTGACTCCAGCTGCTTCTTCAATAATTGCCCTTCTTTCTAAAGGACTAGCCTGTAAAATTTGATCCGCCATTCCTTGGTTAATAATACAGTAGCTTCTCTGCCCAATCCCCGCTCGTGCTAAAAAATCAACAACATCTGTCAATCGCACTTTTGAACCATTAACTAAATATTCACTTTCTCCGCTACGATAAATCTTGCGTGTCACAACTACCTCATTAAAGTCAACTGGAATTTTTTGATTAGTATTGTCCAGAAAAATAGAAACTTGCGCCGCACTTAAGCGAGCCTTTTTCTTAGAACCGGCAAAAATAACATCTTTAGATTTCTTCCCTCTAATTGCTTTCATGGATTGCTCGCCCATCACCCAGCGCAAGGCATCAGCAACATTCGACTTTCCAGAACCATTGGGTCCAACAATAGCTGTGATATTAGATCCTCCGCTTAGCTTCCCTTTTTTCCCACCAGAAAAATCCAAAGTTGTTTTTTGGGCAAAAGATTTGAAACCACTAATTTCTATTTTTTTCAAAAACATTCCTTATTTTGAAACACTTTTTTAGTTTTATTCAAAAAATGCTACTGCCAACCCTTAATTCTTAAAGCTTCACTAGCAGCATTTCTTTGTGCGGATTGCTTAGAATCACCCTCTCCCTCAGCAATTTTTTCTTCTCCCAAAAATACACCGATTAAAAACCTTTTCTCATGATCTGGACCCCACTCCTTTAAAACCTCATAATGCGGAGTGACTTGCTCAATTTCCTGCGCTCTTTCCTGAAAGTAGCTTTTAGCATCCAAGTAGGTCCTCTCTTTTAAAATAGTTGGCAACTTCACAATGATATTCTCCTCTACAAACTTCTTCGCTGCCTCATAGCCGCTGTCTAAATAAAGCGCTCCAATTAAAGCCTCCATTGTATTTGCCAATAAATACTGCCTCGCCTTGCCAGTGTCTCGCTGTTCTCCCCGCGACATTAATAGGTGCTGCTCAATTCCCAGTTCTCTACTAATCTTAGCTAACATTTCTCCATTAACCAAAGAAGCTCGCCAGTTAGTAAGCTCACCCTCAGGTCTATTATAGTTAGAGAAAAGGTGCTCTGTAGTAATTAATTCTAAAACAGCATCCCCCAAAAACTCCATTCTTTCATTCTGATCCACAGGATGACTGCGATGCTCGTTTAAGTAGGAACGATGCGTCAGCGCCTCTAAAAAAAGAGCCTCGTTTTTAATTTTTACTTTTAGCACCGCCTCTAATGCTGCCTTATTTAAATGCATTAATTTATTTTAATTCTTTTAAACACTTGGGAGTTTAAATTTAAATTAAGTCTTATTTCCTCCAGTCTTTACTTATTTTTGAAAAATATTATTTTTTCTCATCTAACCTTAAATCGACTTTTTCAGCTGAATCTTCATCTTCTTTTTTATTATCTTCTTTTTCGTCATTATCAACTTTACCTAAACTTTCTTCATTCTCTCGTCGCTCCCTTCCTGCTTCAGTATTGTCATTTTTCATAGGCTCACCCATTTCTCGGTAAACTGTTCCTAAGACACCGTTAATAAAGCGACCAGAACCGCTCCCGCCATATGCCTTTGCCAATTCAATCGCCTCATTAATTGCAACCTTAGGCGGAGTTTCATCATAATCACCAAACATTAATTCATAAATGCCCAGCCGTAAAATATTACGATCGACAATTGTAATCTGCTCCATTGGCCACTCTGGCGCACACTTTTCAATAATTGGATCAATTACTGACTGTTTTTCCAAAACACCCTTTGTCAGTTTTTCAATAAAATCTGCTTGAATAGAGTTTGGTGCAAATTCAGCAATATTGTGCCTAATAATTTCATCGATTTGCTCATTACTAAGCTCATTAAAGTCTAATTCATAGAGACTTTGCATAGCGATAGAGCGCGATAAATGACGACTGGCCATAGAGAATACTTTTAAAATAATTAAAGTGCTTGGCTTTTAGCCTTATCTAATTTTCTATTTTTTAACCTCAACGCTTTTTTTAACCTCCTTGCCTTTGTAATATCCACAAAAAGAACACATTCGATGCATTTGTATCGCCTGATTACACTGAGAGCATTTAACTAAATTCTTTTTTTCTAATTTTCGATGACCACCTCGTCGACGCTTTCCACGAGAAGAGTTGTGTCTTTGCTTAGGGACTGCCATAATTTAAATGAGAATACTGAGAGTTGACTTCATTATCACCAACTTCACTTTATCCTTTAATTAAATAATTATTTAAACCAACGTGCCTCGGGAGAGAATCGAACTCTCATGGAGAAACCCCACACGATTTTGAGTCGTGCGCGTCTACCAATTCCGCCACCGAGGCATAAGCAATAACTTTAGCCAACAAAAAACGATCCTGGACTCACTGGCTCTGTATTAATCAGAAAATTTCTTACTTTTCGCTTCTCATCTTAATCAAAAAGTCATTTATTGTCAATTTTTTATGTAGCTAATTCTATAAATTGCGTTAGAGGTTAATTTCTATAGCGAATTAGATTATTATAGACTTTGAGAGGTTAAATTTAGACATTAATTAGCCTGCTTCCTCGAAAAAAAGAAAGCATTACTCTTCAATTGCATGTCTTATTATCTCTTTACTCCTTTCTAAAATAACGCTATAATAAGGACAATTAACTTTTTGCTATTTTCATGTTACGCTATCTACTTGCTATTCCTATTGCTTTATCATTTCTGATTACTTTATATCAAACTGTTTCAGGCAACTGGCTTTATTTTTTTCTTTGGCTTTTTGTAACTGTTGCTCTGGCACTAGCCTTGATTCCAGTAATCAAAAAAGACACTGATGATAGAGTGGTTCCCGTTATTCAAATTTTTGTCCTCTTGTTCTTCTTCCCAATAATCATGATGATTATTGCTTATTTTGACTTTGAAAGGTTAGCTTTGGGACCAGGTGCAACTCTGTTTTATTCTATCCTCTCTGGCTTTGGCGTCTTAGCCTTAATCATGATTCTAAAGGGAGAAAAATAAAATTATCTAAACCCTTGACAGTACCTGAAAAGTGTTTATAATATAATCATTGGTAAATAAAGATTTTTGCCTGTTGCGAGGCGCGTCCTCCATCCTTGCTGTTTTCAATTCTCCTCCTTTTCCAGCAAAATAAACGCGCCTCGCACTTTTCTATAACTCCCATCTGGGAGTTTTTTATTTGATAATATAACAACTAACAACAATGCAACTGATCTGGAGTCTCATCGGAATCTTTTTGTCCAAAGGGATTACCGGTGCTTTTAGTCTTATCAATCATTTTAATGTTCTGCTCTGTTTGCAGTTCTTCTATTTCTTGTTGCTCACGAATCTTTCGCACGTAACCATCTAATGGGATCTTCATCGGACAATTAAAACTGCACGTCTCACAAAGAGTACAATTGAAACTGCCCCCCGCTCTTGCCTTCACTAAAGAAGCTTCCCCCAATTTAGCTGCCATTACAATTCCCTTTGAACCAGCAAATTTTCCTCCGAATTTTTTTCCCATTTGATGATAAACTGGACAAAAATTTAAACACGCTCCGCAACTTATGCACTGATTCATTTTCTCAAATCCCTCTTTCATCATTTTTCTGCGTCCATTGTCTAACAAAATAATCATTACCTCCTGCGCTCCCTGTGCTCCCTGAACTAACTGATTTTCAATATCAGCTGTCTTAGATGGACCAGCAATCACTGAAATATACTGCGGTTGATCCTGACCAGTGCCAAAAATTGCTGCTGCTTGACAAAGCTCGGTGGCATCTTGCACTGACTCTACTAATTTATCAATTCCACAAATAATTAAATGCTTACGTGGCAGACGGGTAATTAAAGATATATTCCCCTCATTCTCAAGCAAAATAACTTCTCCGGTTTTAGTAAAAAAATTAGCTCCCGTAATTCCAGCATCCGCTTGTAAAATTTCCTCCCTAATTTTTCTTGACAAATAGCGAGTAATCGCTTCTGGATCTGATTCAACCTCTTCACCATAATACTCTTTAATTCTCTTTGCAATTTCAGTGCTGTCTAGGTGTAATGCTGGTAAAACATAGTGTTGATCTTCCGCCTTCAATAAGTCAACTACAAAATCACCTAAGTCAGTTGAATGCAATTTCTTTCCTTTGCTTGCTAAAATATCTTCAAGATTAATCTCTTGACCAGTGTTAGTTTTTGACTTGACTAGATTATTGCAATCTACTAAAAACTCTTCAATTTTACTACTAGCCATTTGCTCATCAAGCGCTTCAAAAACCTGGAAACCATGGGCTTTTAAGTTTCTCTTAGCCACTTCTAAATTATTCTCAAAATCAACAAAGGTACCTGCTCTCTTCTTAGACATTTTCTCTCTATAATCATCTTTACTTAAACCAAGTCTGGCTAATGCCTTACGTCGCTTGACTCCATATTTATGCGCCACCTCTTTAATTGATCTTTTCGCACCTTGACTTAAAAAATTATCCATTTATAAGTGTAATTAATACTTGCTTTATCATTGTTAATTTAAAATGCAATATACTCTTTCCAGACTCGATAAAGTTCAGCAGTTGAACTCAAGTCGCGCGAATTATACTGGGCAATTTCTAAGTATTTTCCTTCTCCAAATAATCTGGTCACATCATCACCGTTCACGCCATCTGCCTTGGGGCTTTTTATGCCAAAAGCTCGACACGCCATATGCAAATTAACTTTCCCCCATGTTGCACCATAAAAATTAAGCTGCTCCATTAAATCGATATGTTTTGCATTAGTTGGTTGTGCGTTTAGATAGCGGTTAGCCAGTAAATTTTTTGATGGTCGAATACGATGTACTGCGCTTCTCAGCATCAAAAAAGGCGCATCAAAACCTCGTCCATTAAAACTAATGAAGGTATCTGCACTTTCTGCCACTCTCCAAAAATTTTCTAAAATCTCTTCCTCGCTCAAAGGTTTGAATTTTATTCCATTTTCCTCTTTTTCCTCAGTGTCTTTTAAATTTTGATAATAGACTGCTCCTTTTTCCGATTCTACATCCAGCACACCAACTGCTACAATCTGTGCTGTTAAAGGAGAGAAGACAGTTTCCTCTTTAATTTTTGCCAGCTCACGCTCTAACTCTTCAGGTGAATTAGACTTCGCCTCTGCTTTTTTTCTAAATAAATTCTGGGTTGTTTGATCCATTTTTTCAAAGTCTTCTCCGGCAGTCTCAATGTCAAAAACAATTTTGGGCATAACTACTTTAATTTAAATAATTATCTTATTAATTTTATTGCTCTTTTACTTCTCGATAGGTTTTCTTGATCTGTTCTTTAATTTGATCATCAATTTCATCTGGCACTAAATCACCCTCTGGATTATGAATGGTTGCCTCACGATAAATCAAACCAACAACTTTTCTAGCGCCGATCTTTAATTTCTCTTCTACATTACTCCAACCAATCAAGCTACCCCAGATAAAAACAACTAGTGCCAACAAAATTAATAGCGTGAAAAATGTTTTTATTAACTTGAACATCTTATTTATTCCTTAATTCTTGTGAAAAAAATTTGCAATCTGCAATAGTCTCTTCAACTAGCCTCCAGAAATTTACTGAATGATTCATCTCCTTAAGATGACACAACTCATGAACAACCAAGTAGCTAACCAGTTCATCTGGAAGCAAAACCACCCGCCAGTTAAAATTTAAATTACCTCGACTGCTACAAGATCCCCAGCGCGTAGTTTGATTACGAATGGCAATTCTTCCGTATTTAAAATTGTAGTGGCTATTATAGTAGTCTATTTTGCTTTTGACCAGTGCTAGCGCCAGTGGTTTATTTTTTAAATAATCTTCTTGATTTCCAAACTCCAGAAGACTTAGATTTTTGTGAATTGACTTTTGCTTTAAATTTTCCCGAATCCAATCTATTTTTTCTGCCACGAAGTTCTCCGCTGTGCGCCGATTGGACCAAAAGGGATAAGTTACTAAAGCACCATCTCGCTTTAAAGTAATTTTAATATGTCGATTAAGGCGGTTGCGCCGATAAATAATATTCAATGCTTCTAGTTATTCTTCTTAATTACCCCTAAAAATCAAACAAATGACTAATATCGATCACTTCCATTTTTTCTCCCTGATTATTTTTTAAATGAGCCATGCACATTGAACAAGCAGTGATTAAAACTCGTGCTTCCGTTTGCACGGCCTGAGAAATACGATCTTCAGCAACACGTTTTGCTAACCCTTGGTTATTGGCGCTAACTCCTCCTCCGCCTCCACAACAAAAGCTATCCTCTCGATTTAGCTCCATCTCCACCAAATCATAGCCCGCTGCTTGGATGATTTTCCTAGGCTGCTCATAAATTCCCAATCGACGACCTAAGTGACAAGGATCATGATAAGTCGCCTTAGTCTCTGGTTGCACTTTTTTAAGCTTAGTTAAGCTCTTATTAATTATTTCTGTTATATGCAACACTTCTATTTTCCAACTCTCTCCTAATAGTTTCGAGTAATCATTACGAAAAGTCGCCACGCAACCGGGACAGTTTGAAACAATTCTTCTTATTCCATGCTCCTCAAAAATCTTCTTATTTTTCTGGGCTAGTTCAGAAAAAACCTGTTTACTACCAGCATTTTTAATCGGCGAGCCACAGCAAACCTCTTTATCCTTCAACATAATAAAATCAATCCCCTCCCATTTTAAAATTTGCTTGTAATTTTCCACTAAATCCTTAGTTGCAAATTTAGTTAAACAACCAGGATAGTAAAGTGTATTACCAGCAAAAAGCTTATTTAAAAATCCCATTCATTAAATTCCTATTAATTAATCCCTGATATTGTACTACACTCACCACTATTTCACAAACTATTTAAAACAGCTATACTTAAACAAAAGTCACTTATTTTATGCAAAAAAATCAACTTCAAAAAATAGCTTCTTATTGTTTATACCTTGTAATTATTCTGATTCCCTTTAATGCACGTCACATTCTAAACTTCGAAAAGATTAAAGCAATTGAGGGTTTTAGAGAAAATCTTTCTTGGTCTGTTTATTTTTTTGACCCAATTCTCATCTTTCTGTTTATAGCAATCTTGTTGATTCACTTCTCTCATAAGAGAGTAAATTTTAATTTGAAAAAAGTCATCTATCAACCGCTATTTTGGCTTTTCCTCATTATTATTTTAAACTTACTTTTGTCCAATGAAAAAAATTTAGCAATTTATCAAATCATCAGATTAACAATCGCTATTGGCCTTTTCCTTTCAATTAGATTTTCACTTAGAGACAAAAAGGTGAAATCCAACGTTGTCCTGTTAATTTTTATCGGCGGAATTTTTCAGTCTCTAATTGCTGCCCTTCAATTTATTCTTCAAAAATCAGTTGGCCTAAAAATAATTGGAGAAAGTGTGATTGCACCCAATGTTTTGGGTGTAGCTAAGTTTGAAATTTATGGAGAAAAAATACTACGAGCTTATGGCACTTTTCCTCATCCTAATTTACTGGCAGTTTTTCTGGTTTTAAGTCTAGCAAGTGGCTGGTGGCTTTGGACTCAGAGGAACCAAAAAATAAAGTCTTTGTATTTGCTAGCTGGAACACTCTTTATTGGTGTCGGATTAATAGCAACTTTTTCTCGAAGTGGTTTTCTTGCCGCCTTTTTATTATTAATACTTTTTCTTTTAAATAACTGGAAGAAAATAGCTAATCCATTAAAAATAGTTTTTGCCCAAAAGACAGCGCTTGCCCTGGCTGGTTTACTTCTTATTTTGGGAATAGGTTTTTCTGTCTATAAATTAGTTCAGCCTAGATTGTGCTATAATTGCCCGGAAGAAAATTCTATTCAACTGCGTAGAACTTACTCAACTTATGCACAAAAAATTATTACTGAAAAACCGCTCCTAGGAGTCGGTTTTGGTAGTTTTACCCTTATTCTAAAAGAAAAAAGCACCGAGTTGGCTAACTATGGAATTCAACCGGTGCATAATTTATATTTACTAATCGCAACTGAATTAGGAGTTCTTGGTTTAGTCTTTTGGCTTTTGTTTGTTTTAAAATACAGTCACGCCACCAAACGAAATTTATCTAATCCATTTTTTTCAACTCTGCTGGTTTTTCTCTTAGTTGGCTTCATCGATCACTACTTTTGGACTCTCCCTCAAGGACAATTGATTTTCTACCTATCCTTAGCTCTACAAGAAAAACTGAAGGTAAGTATGGCTTAAATTAAAGCAACTCCACTGCTTTTTTAAATTTTTCTCCCCGATCAAACTCATTAGCAAACATTCCAAAACTAGCACATCCTGGAGAAAGTAAGACTACCCGACCAATATTTTCTCCGTCTTTTTCTGTAAAACCATCTTTCTTAGCTATTTCATAAGCTTCTTGCGTTGCTGTCTCAATATTGTCGTAAGTTGCTGCGATCTTATTCTCTCCATCATGGCCTATGATTAGCTTTTTTAATCCCCCAGTTGCCACCCCATTCAACAAAAAAACTTTTCTGATTAATTCTTGCTCAACAATCTCTTTGGCCAAACCATCTAGCTCTAAATTTTTATTAGCACCACCAGCAATTAAATAAATTGGTCGTTTAAAAGAATTAAAAGCTGCAATAGCTGACTCTGGAGTAGTGGCAGCCGTGTCATTATAAAATGAGACTTCTCCAATCTTTCTAATAAACTCTAACCTATGAGGAATATTTTTGAATTTCTTAATCGCCTGCTTAATTGGCTTGATATCTATACCAAAAACCAATGCTGCTGCTACTGCTGCCAAAACATTGCTTATATTATGTGCCCCTCGCATCCTAATTTCATCAATATCAATAATCAATTCCTCATTAATTCCTGATTTGTAATAAATCTCCTTGTCTTTGAGATAAACAATCCTATCCTGATCTGACTTTGACTGAGAAAAGAAAACCACCTGACTAGGTGCCACTTGAGAAAAATTCCAATCTTCTTCTTGATCATAATTCACAACCAGAAAATCATTTCTTTTTTGATTTTCAAATATCGCCTGTTTATCTTTAACATAGGTGCTCATTGAAGAATAGTGATTAAGGTGATCGGGATAAATATTAGTAATCACGGCTATCTTAGGGCTAAGTTCAGTTCTCCTTAGCCCAGATAAACGCCAAGAAGAAAGTTCGAAAACTACTGGCGTATCTTTTTTAATCTTATCTAATTTACTCATGAGACTGCCTTGACCAATTCCAACCGCTACTGGCTTTTTGCCTGCCGCTTCCAAAATATTAAAAATTAGAGTTGATGTTGTTGTCTTTCCTTTGGTTCCAGTTACTCCAATAATATTTTTACTAGGACAAAATTGAAAAAATAAACTAGCGTCAACCTCAACTGGAATTTTCTTTGCCAATGCCGCCTGAATATATTTATCCCTCCAAGGCACACTGGGATTTTTTACAACTAAATCTGCATTAATAAAATCATCTAGGTGGTGCTGTCCCAAAACTAGCCTTAAGTTTTTAATACCTGCCATCTTTTTCAATGAAGGAGCTAATTCCTCCCTTGATTTCATATCAGTAGCGGTTACCCTAGCTCCTTCGTTCAATAGCCACAAAATCATATCCACTGCTCCACCATGCAAGCCGATTCCCATCACCGTTACTTTTTTATTTTTAAAACTAATTTTACTCATTCTCAATTTGAGCTTTATGGCAAATAATCCAATAAAAACTAAGTTAACTACCTCATTAATTCAGTTAGATCTGCTAAACGAACACTATAGCCCCACTCATTATCATACCAACCAACTACCTTCACCAAATTACCGTCGACTACTTTTGTTAATTCAGATTGAATAATCACTGAATGTGGATCACCAATTATATCAGCTGAAACTAATGCTTCATTAGTCACCTTCATAATGTCTTTTAACTCTCCTTCAGCTGCTTCCTGGAAAGTCGCATTAACTTCCTCCTCACTCACATCCTTTCCCAAAACTGCCACCACGTCACTAGCTGATCCAACTAAAGTTGGCACTCGAAAGCTCATCCCATCAAACTTTCCCTTTAAGTCAGACATCGTTAAGGTTGCTGCTACCGCTGCTCCAGTTGTTGAGGGAATGATATTAACTGCTGCTGCACGACCTCTTCGCATGTCTTTTTTCCCACCTGGACCATCAACCAATAACTGAGTCGCTGTATAGCTATGAACTGTTGTCATTAATGACTTCTCCACACCAAAGTTATCCTTCAAGACTTTAATCATCGGCGCAATGCAGTTGGTGGTACAAGAAGCCATAGAAACAATACTGTCCTCTGCAGTCAACTCTTTTTCATTACAGCCAAGTACAATTGTTTTAATCGTTTCGTCTTTTGTTGGTGCAGAAATAATCACTTTTTTGGCACCAGCCTGTAGATGTTTTTGCGTCCCCTCTCGATCAGTAAAAACTCCAGTGCTTTCTAAGACTAAATCAACCCCCAACTCTTCCCAGGGCAAGTTAGCTGGATCTTTCTCGCATAGAATCGTAATTTCCTTTCCATCAATCACTAGCTTATCGCCGACAACTTCTATAGATTTTTCATAAACTCCGTAGGCAGTGTCATACTTCATTAAATAAATTAAATTCTCTAACTCACCCAGATCATTAACTGCCACCAATTCCAAATCTGGTCGATCAAGAATAATCTTAGCATAAGCTCGACCAATTCGACCAAAACCATTAATTGCGATTTTCATTTTAATTTTTTAGTTATTAATTGATTATAATAAGTCAGTCTCTACAACCACTTAAATTACAAACTTCTTTGCAAACTGGAGGCAGCTTTAAATCATCCAAATTATAACTTGTGCAGTCACGACCACAATCGAATCTATCCACCTTATCACTAGAAACATTTAACCCCGCCTTGAAACATTCATTTTTAGAAGAATATTGTAACCTACTAATTATCTCTCCATTTTTATATAAACTTAATGTCCACTCTTATTTTTTCAAAAGAAAAAATAAGCTCAAAAAAATGATTAATAAGATTAAAATAATTATTATTTTTTTCATTCCCTTAGAATTGATCGGTGTATATAATGATAAATTATCTATCTTAATAAAAGCCCTTAAACATCCAAATATCCGACGCTCTTAGCATGTGCTTGAATAAATCGCTTTCTTGGCTCTACTTCACTGCCCATTAAAACATCAAAAATCTGATCAGCACGCTGCGCGTCCTCAATCGTCACTTGCTGCATCACTCGTGTTTCAGGATTCATTGTGGTGTCCCATAATTGCTCAGGATTCATCTCTCCCAAACCTTTATAGCGCTGAATATTAACTCCCCCAGCACCACTAGCTCCCTCCCCCTCTTTAATTTCAACCTTCTTGTTACCCAACATCTTTTTTAGCACTTCCTCTTTTTCCTCATCAGAGAAAACATACCTAATATCTTTGTTTTTCCTTAGCTGAAAAAGTGGCGGCTGAGCGATGTAAATATAACCTCTTCTTATCAACTCCTCAAAATGTCGATAAAATAAAGTTAACAGTAACGTGCGGATATGAGAGCCATCTACATCAGCATCAGTCATAATGATAATTCGGTGATAGCGTGCCTGATCGGCATCCATCTGATCGCCAATTCCCGTTCCCATAGCGATCACTAATGACTTAATTTCTGCTGAGGAAAGCATCCTATCAATCCGTGCTTTTTCCACATTTAAGATTTTTCCGCGTAAAGGCAAAATCGCCTGAAATTTTCTATCTCGCCCTTGTTTGGCACTACCACCCGCCGAATCTCCCTCGACAATATAAAGTTCTGATTGACTAGCGTCTCTAGAAGAACAATCGGCTAGCTTTCCTGGCAAAGTCATCCCCTCTAGTGCTCCCTTACGCACAACTGCATCCTTAGCCGCTTTAGCTGCCAATCTCGCTCGCGCACTCAACGCTCCTTTAGCCACAATCATCTTGGCGTCTTGAGGATTTTCCTCGAAATACTCAGTTAGAGACTCACTAGTAACTGCACTAACTGCGGTGCGTGCTTCCGCATTACCTAATTTATCCTTAGTCTGTCCTTCAAATTGTGGGTCCTTCAGTTTTACAGAAATAACTGCGGTTAATCCCTCTCTCACATCATCTGCAGTTAAATTATCCTCCTTTTCTTTTAGTAAACTATTTTTACGGGCGTAGTTATTAATTGTTCTAGTTAATGCAGTACGGAAACCACTTTCGTGCATTCCTCCACCAGGCGTATTAATATTATTAGCAAAAGAAAAAACATTCTCTTTTAAGCCGTCTTGATATTGCAAAGCAATCTCAACTAAAAGATCATCTTTTTCTTTCTCAACATAAAAAATATTGTTAACTGGCTCTTTTCCCCGATTTAAAAACTCAACAAAAGACCTAATCCCTCCATCAAAACAGAAACCAACCTGTCGCTGATTCTTTTCATCTTCCTCTCGAGCATCAATTAATTTTATGTGAATTCCTTTGGTTAAATAAGCTTGCTTGCGTAAATACTCAGCAATTAACTTCCAGTTCCAAGTAATTTCTTTGAAAATCTCTGGATCTGGCTCGAAAAAAATGGTTGTGCCAGTGCGCTCAGTTTTATCAATGGCTTTTATTTTGCTTTGGGCTATTCCTCGCTTATAGTCTTGCACATAAACTTTCCCCTTTTGACAAATTTCTGCCCTCATCCAAACTGACAAAGCATTTACCACCGAAACTCCCACACCGTGCAACCCTCCAGAAACTTTATAGCCCTCACCACCGAATTTTCCTCCAGCGTGCAACTTGGTCATCACCGTCTCTAGTGCAGAAAGACCAGTCTGTGGATGCTTATCCACTGGAATTCCTCGCCCCTCATCTCGTACAGAAATTTGATTATTAGGTAAAAGCCTCACTTCAATGTATTTTCCATAACCAGCCATCGCCTCATCAATAGAGTTTGAAACCACCTCCCAAATCAAATGATGAAGTCCTTCCAAGGAAGTTCCTCCGATGTACATTCCTGGTCGTTTTCGCACTGGCTCTAAGCCCTCTAAGACCTGAATTGATTTAGCACTGTAATTCCCTCCTCCTGTTTGTTTTTTCTTTGCCATTTTTATTGAAATACTTATTTCTTTAATTTAATTACACTATCTTATTCTTCTAAATAAACAAAAACCTTTCTCGCCCAAATATTCTTCTCACCAAAAGCTCAACTTAATAAAAAAACAACTGTCACTTTTCCAAAAATTACCTTGAAAGAAAATATAATTCCACCATTAGCACTGCTCCCATCGCTAATAACCCATCCCACCAAACCAACACTCGAAAGCTTTGCATTAACAATAAAATCACCAACATTAAAGACAGCAGCGCACCTTGACGTAAACACAATAAAACCCTATCTGCCACCTCCCGCTCATCTCGTATTTTACCCTGAAACCAAAGTAACAATAGGGTAAAAATTCCTGTTCCCGCTAACCAAAAAAATAAATAAAAAACCAAAACTGGAATAATAGTGCGATTAACTGGCCATTCAACCGCGCCCTGATCAGAATATGCTGGTAAAAAATTAATCACCAAAACCAAACCGATCAATCCAACTAAAACCAAAAACCACATTCTCAACTTAAATGTTCCCATTTAGCTTATTTTTATTTTTTATTTTTCCATAAATTATCAAGCCACTCATTCGCTAAGATAATTTAAAACCAATCATCACTTCAACCAGAAAACATTCTCTCCAACAAGGCAATTATACCTTAATCCAAAACAAAAATCAAACTTGAGACTGCTCTTGCAGTAGCACAAAAAACTGATTATTTCTATTTGGATAGCAAAAACCGCAACCAATTATTATCTAACCAAAAACATACGGCCAAAAAATTACAGTGCCAACAACTGCCGCCATTGTAGCTGCTAAAAAAACTGCCGCTGCCATTAAATCTTTTAATACTCCCACTTGAGCATTAACTCGAGGTTTAATAAAATCAATCAACCTTTCCACTAAAGTATTTAAGATCTCCATAATAATCACCGTAAAGACAAGTAACAACAAAACAACCGCCTCCCATTTCTCGACCTGTAAAACCAAAATTAAAACAATAACAACGAAAGCAGCTACCAATTCAATCTGCAAGTTCCGCTCACTTCTAATGGCATAAAAAAGCCCGCTTAAAGCGTTAGAAAAACTTCGTCTCAAATTAGATAATATTTTCAACATTTTATTAAATAATTACTTGTTTTAATAAGCCTTCTTGCAACTCAAACATTTCATTGGAGTGCTCAAGACCAATAATGTGTAATAGCCCGTGAATTAAATTTTTAATAAACTCATTTTCAAAATTCCGACTATCTTCTTGGGCATATCTCTCAATTACCTCTGGCGCTAAAATAATCTCTCCAGCAATTTCTTCTTCTGTCTTATTATAACAAAAAGAAAGCACATCTGTCGAACCTTTCTTTGATCGATATTGCTGATTCAATTTAGCGATTTCCTTCTCTTCAACCAAGGCAATGCTCAAATTAATTGACTCTGATTTAATAAAACGCTTTTCTTTCAAAAAATCAACGCTCAGCTTCAAAACCGCTCCGATTTTTTCATCAGAAAATTGACTGACAGATTGATTATTGATCTCAATTTTTAGCATAAATCATTAACATAAATCAATTGACTAGCTTTAAAAAATCTCCTTCAGTTAATATTTTAACCCTTAATTCTTTTGCTTTTTCTAGCTTACTCCCAGCTTCTTTTCCCGCTACCACGAAATCAGTTTTTTTACTCACAGAAGAAGAGGGGCGGCCACCCGCCTGACGAATTAATTCCTTAGCTTCATCACGAGAGAGACTAGATAGTGCTCCGGTCAAAACAAAAGTTTTTCCGGCTAATTTATTATAATTACCACCTTCAGTGGTGTCATAATCCACTGTCAACTTCACGCCACTAGTTGTCATCTTTTTAAGCAGCTCTTGATTCTTATCATCTCCAAACCAATCAATAATGCTTTTCGCCATTTGTTCACCAATGCCACGAACTAAAAGTAAATCATCTATCGAGATCTTCCTCATTTCAATCATTAAATCAGTCGGATTCTCTATTTTAGTCTTTTTGTTTTTTAATTTTGAACTTAATAAAATCGCACTTTCCTCTCCTAAATGACGAATTCCTAGTGCGAATAAAAAGCGCTCCAGTGAAATAGTCTTGCTTTGCTCAATCGCCTTAACTAAATTATAAGCTGACTTTTCCGCAAAACGTTCTAATGGCTCCAAATCGCCCCTCTCCAAATCAAAAATATCTGCCACATCTGAAATTAGCCCCTCATCAATTAATTGTTCAACAATCTTCTTCCCTAAACCTTCAATGTTAAAGCCCTTACGTGACACAAAATGATTAATCTTTTCTTTTTCCACTGCATAACAATTTTTGTTAATGCAGTAATGTGCCGCTGATAGCTCTTTTTGTAAAGTAGTGCTGCCCACCACCTCTTTTTTTACCTCTCCCCGGCAAATAGGACAATTCTCTGGCATTAACCAGCGCATTGCTCTCTCTGGTCGCATTTTTTCAATTACCTGTACTACCTCAGGAATCACATCGCCAGCCTTATGAATCACCACAGTATCTCCAATCCGAATGTCTTTTTTATGCACCTCATCTTCGTTGTGTAAAGTAGCTCTTGAAACCATCGAACCAGCGACTAACACTGGACGTAAGTGTGCAACTGGAGTAAGTGCCCCTGTTCGTCCAACTTGTACTTGAATATCCTCAACCACTGTTGTCACTTTTTCAGGAATAAATTTGTAAGCAATTGCAAAGCGGGGGGATTTGCCAGTGTAACCTAAAGTCTCTTGAATATTTAAGTCATTAATTTTAACCACTAGTCCATCAATTCCATAATCTTGATTATTTCTCTTTTTCTCCCAGTCTTCAAACAACTGCTGCACCTCCTCTAAACTTTGACAAAGTCTAAAATTATTATCCACCTTAAAACCTAATTCTCTTAACAATTCTAACTCCCCCAATTGACTCTTCGGCTTTTTTTGTTCTAACTCGATATTTTTTTGCCTGCCAAATAGTTCAACGTCGTAAATATAGGAATCTAGATTGCGACTAGCAGCGATTTTTGGATCTAATTGACGAATTGAACCAGCTGCAGCATTGCGTGAGTTGGCAAATTCTGGCTGATCTGTTTGGCGTCGCTGTTTGTTAATTTTTTCTAATTCATTTTTAGCTAGCCATGCCTCACCTGAAACAATTATGTTTAAAGGAAATTTTAATTTTAAGGGTACACTCTGAATTGTCTTAACATTTTCTGTCACATCCTCTCCAATTCTTCCATCTCCTCGTGTAGCAGCTCTAACTAAAATTCCCTCTTGATATTCTAAGACAATTTTCAGTCCATCAATTTTGATTTCCGCTAAGTATTCAAAATCCCCGACCCGATCCACTCCGTGTTTATCTTCCTCTTTTAATTTCTCTAAAATTCGCTGATTGCGTTCCTCCCACTTCCTTAGCTCTTCTAGAGAAAAAGCATCATCCAGCGACCATTGACGTACCTGATGCTCCACTTTTGAAAATCTTTCTAGAGGCTCTCCTCCCACCCGTTGAGTTGGTGAATCCGCTGTTTTTAACTCTGGATATTGAGCTTCTAAATCCCTTAGCTCGCTCATTAATCCATCGTAAAATTCATCTGTTATTGTTGGATCATCCAAGACATGATAACGATAGCGATATTCATCAATCGCTTCGTGCAACTTATTAGCTCTTTTTTTAATCTCTTCTGTTAATTTCATAATTATCACCCTCCACTACGGTCAAAATACTTTGTATGTAGATATTTTTCTGACAACTCTCCGCCTGGTTCCCCCAGAAATTCAGAATAAATCTTCTTTATCATTGGGTTTTCATGACACTTACGAACTGGCAACTCTTTATCTCGCTGATAAATTGCCCGTCTTCTCTTATCTCTAATCTCATCATCTACCGGCAAGGGTTGCCCGCCCCCACCCAAACAACCTCCTGGACAAGCCATCACCTCCACAAAATGATAAGGACAATTCCCTCTCTCAACCATTTCCAATATTTTTTTTGCATTGGCTATTTTATGCACTACCGCTACTTTAATTTTCAATTCTTTTGTATTGCACTTGCCTTTTGGGATTATTATTTCCGCCTCCCTAATCCCAGACACCCCTCGAACCATTTCAAATTCAATTTTTGGCAAGCTTTCACAAGTTAAATTTTCGTAAGCTGTGCGTAAAGCAGCCTCCATCACCCCACCAGTTGCCCCAAAAATCATCCCTCCTCCAGAATATTCACTCATTAATTGATCTGCTTTCCCATCTGTTAAATTCGGCAAATCAATCCTTTTCTTTTTAAGATAGCGTGCAAACTCTCTAGTTGTAACCACTAAATCATTGTCCTGATAACCAGCTCTTCCCATTTCCTTCCTCGTTATTTCAAATTTCTTAGAAGTGCACGGCATAATAGCAATCGTTGCAATCGCTTTAGGATTTAGGCCCTCCTTTTGTGCATAATAAGTTTTAACCATCGCACCAATCATTCCAACTGGTGACTTAGCACTAGAAAGATGATTTGGTAAATGTGGCCAATACTTTTCTACATACAAAACCCAAGAAGGACAACAACTAGTAAACATTGGGATTTTTACCTGCCGATCGCCTGCTATCATTTTCCCCAAACGAACTGTTAGCTCATGTGCTTCCTCCATGATGGTTAAATCTGCTCCAAAGTTAATATCAAAAATTTTATCCGCGCCCAATTCACGTAAAGCAGTATTAATTTTATGTTCCATAAAAACACCAGGCTCCAAACCAAACTCCTCCCCAATTGTCACTCGCACTGAAGGCGCTACATAAAAAACTGTATGCATCTGAGGATCTTTGAGAAGTCTTTCCATTTTTTTAGTCTCGTCCTTTTCAACAATCGCTGCCGTCGGACAAAGATTGGCACATTGCCCACAAAAAATACAATCCATCGATTTTTCGTACGCCGTTCCAACCTTAGTAGCAATATTGCGATAATGCATTTCATACTCAGTTACTGTTTGTATTTCTCGACAAGCTTGGACACAACGTCGACATTCTATGCAATATTGACTATCTCGCTTTATGCAATTATTCCCTTCATCTACTACTCGATTTTTTAGACTCTCCTTAAGCGCTAATAAAGCCTCCTCCTTTTCAAATTGATCCACTTTGGGCACAAAATCCATCACGTCTACTTGAATACCAAAATTATGAGCCAAACTCTGTAACTCGCAATCACCATTGCGCTGACACTGCGCACACTTCCCCGCATGCTCTGCCCACAATAACTCTAAATTAATTTTACGCGCCTGCTGAATCTCCTCATCTTCCGTCACAACTTCCATTAAATTTTCTGCCAAAGTCTGACAAGATGTCACTAGTCCTTTAGTTTTGTTTGTTTTAACTAAACATAAACGGCAAAGCCCCTCTGTTCTTTTTAGGTCAGGATGATGACATAATCGGGGAACATTAATTCCTTCTCGTTTGCAAACGTCAAGTACCGTCTCCCCTGTCGAAAAATTATATATTTTATTATCAATTTTTATCTGCATATTTATTCAAAACAAAAAAATAGAGCCTGTTTATTTTTACTAAAATAGCTTAATTGCGATATTGCGATTAAAATAAATTTTTTTATAAATCAAAATGACTAAAATTAAGCAACACGCTTAAAAGCCACCCGATAAACAGGCTGATATTCATTATCATATTCATCCTTAATCTGGATACTTTTTCCTTCCGCCAACTCTGATAGTGCCATATCACTCATCATCTGTTCCAGCTCCTTTAACTTGTCTTTTCCTTCTTCTAGTTTTTCATAACGAGACCCCATTTGTGCTTGCGCAATCTTTTCTAGCTCCTTCTTTTTTTCTCGTAACTCTTTATTTTTTTCTTTCAACTCCTCAAATTCATCCATACTCTCTAATAAGTCCTTATATTCTAGTTTGATCTGTTTTTGCTCTTTTTTTAAGGCTTGAATTTCATCAAATACCATTTGCGCATCTTTCATTTTAATTCTTATTTTAATTAATTAAGTTTTAACAATCACATTGTAGCACAGGTCATTAAGAATTAAAATCACATCTTTTCACTTTCCTGTTTTATGCTATAATGAAATGGAAGAAGTCTTCACGAAAGAAGGTTGAATACAATGAAACCCACCTGAATATTCAGGGAAAAAATATAATTTTTTCCGACAATATTTTATCAAGGGATTCATATGCCATCTGGAGTTGAGGACTTTTTCTTTTTTTGAACTTCTTTGAAATTGATTTAGCTTTTTCTTCTTTTTAATATTAATTTTACAGGGAAATTTAAACTCTTCTTTTTTAATAAAAAAATTTGCTTTTTAATAAGGTTGAGTTAAGATTAAAACAATCAATAATTCAACCTTATGAAAAAAAATCTTCCCAAAACTTACGAACCTTGGAAATATGAAGATAAAATTTACCGACGCTGGGAAAGGTCAGGTGCCTTTAATCCTGACAAACTAGTCTCCGCAGAAAAATCTTCATACTATTCAATTGCCATGCCTCCTCCTAATGTTACTGGCGTTTTGCACCTAGGGCATGCTCTGGAGAACTCCATCATGGATATCCAAACCCGTTTTCAACGAATGCAAGGCAAAAAAGTTCTACTTGTTCCAGGAACTGATCATGCTGCAGTAGCAACCCAAGCTAAAGTTGAAAAGGAATTAGTTAAGGAGGGTATTAAAAATCCCCGAGAACAATTAGGCAGGAAGGAGCTGCTAAAAAGAGTGCGTCAATATTCCGAACAATCAAAGAAAACAATCATCAGTCAAATTAAGAAAATGGGGACTAGTTGTGACTGGAGCCGCCTTGCCTACACCCTTGACAAAGAAAGATCTGAAGCAGTTAATGAAGTATTTGTCAAAATGTTCAAAGACGGATTAATTGAAAAAGACTACCGTGTTATTAATTGGTCAGTTAAGGGGCAATCTACTTGCTCAGATGATGAATTGGAGCATCGAGAAGAAAAAACTACTCTTTATACTTTTAAATACTCTAAGGACTTTCCTATTGCAATTTCAACCACCCGACCAGAAACCAAACTGGGAGACACTGCTGTGGCTGTTCATCCTAAAGACAAGCGCTATAAAAAATACATTGGCAAAACCTTCACCGTTGATGTTGGTGCTAAAAGCCCTTTGAAAATAAAGGTTATTGCCGACCGAGAGGTAGATCCAGACTTTGGCACTGGTGCTTTGGGTGTTACCCCCGCTCATAGCCAAATCGACTTTGAAATGAAAGAAAAAAACAACCTAGATCTTATTGCAGTTATTGGAAAAAACGGAAAGATGAATGAAAATGCCGGAAAAGAATACACTGGATTAACCATTAAGCAGGCACGAAAAAAATTTGTAACATGGCTAAAAAATCAATCTTTACTGGAAAAGGAAGAGCTAATCACTCACAATGTCAGCACCTCAGACCGATTTGGTGACATCATTGAACCCTTGCCAATGGAGCAATGGTTTGTTCGAGTGAATAAAGAAATTCCTGGACATAATGGGAAAACTCTCAAGGACTTAATGAAGGAAGCGGTCACTGTAGGTCATAACGGGGATAGGAGCAAAAAAATTATCATCACTCCTAATCGTTTCATCGATCAGTATTTACACTGGATTGATAATTTGCGCGATTGGTGCATTTCTCGCCAAATTTGGTGGGGTCATCAAATTCCAGTTTGGTATGATGGCACAAAAATTTACTGCAACACCGAGCCGCCCTCAGGCAAAAAGTGGCAACGCGACCCCGACACTCTAGATACTTGGTTTTCTTCTGGTCTTTGGACTTTTTCAACATTAGGTTGGCCTCAAAAAACTAATGATTTTAAAAAATACCATCCAACAAGCTGGATGCAAATGGGCTATGAAATTTTGTTCTTCTGGATGGCAAGAATGATTCTGATGAGCACTTACACTCTAAATGAAATTCCCTTTCAAGAAGTTTACATTCATGGAATTCTTAGAGATAAAACTGGTAGAAAGTTTTCCAAATCACTAGGCAATGGAATTGATCCAATTGATATGATTAAAAAATACGGCACTGATGCTCTACGTCTCGGATTAATTTCTGGAATTGCGCCTGGCAATGATTCTCGCTTTTTTGAAGAAAAGCTGGAAGGCACTCGCAATCTAGTTAATAAAATTTGGAATATTAGTCGCTACATCCTAGAAAATCAATCAACATCTTCGCCACAATCCTTAAGCAAAATAAAGCCTGAAGAGTTGACTTCGGCGGACTTATTTATCCTGAAAAAAATGATGCGCCTCATTGAGAGCACCAATCAACAGCTAGAAAAATGTGATTTTTCAGGTGCTAGTGATCAGCTAAGAGACTTCACCTGGAATGAGCTGGCCGACTGGTATTTAGAAATAAGTAAATTTGAGGATAATAAAAAAGTTAAAACTGCTATCCTCTTTACCGTACTAAAGGATCTATTAAAACTCTGGCACCCCTTTATGCCCTTTGTAACAGAAGAAGTATGGAGTAAATTCAACGATTCACTCTTAATAACAGAAAAATATCCTCGTAAAAATAGCTATTCAAAAATAATTAAAAAAGCTAGAAGAACTCATGATTTTGACTTAATTAAAGATTTAATCGTGGCTATTCGCAATATTAGAGCGGAGTATAAAATCCCTCCCGCAAAAAAAATTAAAGCTATCATATACGGACATTCTCTAGTAAATGCAATTAAATCTGAAGTAGAGCTAATCAAAAAATTACGCACTGGGATTGAAGAATTAACAATCGAAAAATCTGGACCAAAAATAAAGCGGGCTGCTTTTGCCTCGGTTAATGAAATAGAGATCTATATCCCTTTAGCCGAACTTATTGATTTTAAAAAAGAAACAGCACGTGCTAAAAAGGAATTGGCTAATTATGAAAACTTTAGTAAGCAACTAAAAAACAAATTGTCCAATAAACAATTCACCAAAAATGCTCCTAAGGAAATTGTCGCCAGGGAAAAAGAGCGACTGGAAGTGACTTTAAAAAATATTAAAAAAATAAAAACCTACCTTAAAAGCATTGCCTAAGAATTTTTTTCAAAACAGCTTTATCTTCCTTCTTATCGGAGTATTTTCCAGCTTTCTTGCCTTGGCGCTTACCTCGCTTTACGGACTTTTTTTAGAGTTAAATTCTCTCGGCGGAATCATTGTTAGCACTGTCACAGAAGAACTTTCAAAGCTGCTCTTTCTATCTTATTCAATCTACTATCTTTTTTCAAAAAAGGAAAAATTAATCCAAACTCTTTGGCTATTTATTGTCTTTGGCATCGGCTTTGCCTTATTGGAAAGTATATTTATCTGGAACGCTCATCAAATTAATCCTAGGCTATCGACAATTGAGTATCTTTTGCCTAGCTTAGTCCACCTTGTCACCTCTCTTGTTCTCGGACTTGGCATCTTCATTAATGAAAAATTAAACAATAAAAAAATTTGGATTTCACTCCCTTTTATTATCGCCCTATTAATTCACCTTGCTTATAATTTATTTGTTCTCTTTTTTTAGTGAAAGATTTTTTGAGTTTTTAAACTTTGCATCTTGATTTAATTCAAGAAGATTTTTCATTAAGAAAAAAAGTCCACTAATACCAACCAAATAAACAATTCTCTGCTCCAAGGAAACTTTGTACAATGCAAAAAAAAGCGTAATTAACAGCAAAACTATTACCACCAAGATCAGACCCTTCGGATATTGGCTCATTTGACTTTTGCTTAACTTAAGTCTCCTTTTGAAGAAAAAATCACTCGATATAGAAAGAAAAATTATTAACAATCCAAGAGCTGCCACTAATAACCAATTAAAGTTAAATATACTAACTATCAGCCCTGGCAAAACTGTTTCAGCGCAAAAAAATATAGCATAAATTAATAAAAAAACCATTGCTATTTTTATTACCAAGTCAGTCAAGAAAATCCGCTGTCTTAAGAAATTGCTTTTTTTGATCCACTTTATTTCTTTCATAATAAATACTGATAATATCTTAAATATAAGGAGTTTTTGACTACAGCCAAGGACTGTTTAATTGAATTTAGATCAAGGGTGTTGGTTGTGGCTAAAGTAATAGCACTGTCTAAATTTCCTGCTAAAAGACTTTCAGGAATTTCAAAAATATAACTGTCTCCCGGAATAGGATAGGTATTTTTAGCCGTCTTCAGTCTGCAATTGAATATTTTTTTAAAACTGACTGTCCTCTGACAATCTCCCACCTTGTCTAGTTCTAATTGATTAAGAATTATTTTAGAAAAATTATAATCTTCATTGGCAAGCACTGAAGAGTTAACAACCTTTCTTATCTTTTTTTCATAAATCAAGAAATCCTCCCCTTTCACAGTAATTATTGTCCCACTAGGGTGAGGCATGTTGTAATCAATCGCTTCCCCCTTTTCAAAATTACTAAATTGACTTCCAGAAATTCCTTGCACCTTCTCCCAATCAAACCCTAATTTATTAAACACCTCTGGCTCCACAAATGGTCGTGCAGCGCCCTTGGAAATAAAGTAAACTGCTCCATTGTATTCAACTAAGGTTCCATTGGGTATTTCAGCTTTAATTTCACCAAACAATAGATCATTCAACTCATCCTCACTCTCAATCACCTGACCCATTGGATAAAGTTGAGCAACATGTCCCTTCCAAATTGGAACACTTTGAAGAGAATCATCCAGTTCATAATTTTCTACCATCTTTAATCTTAGAGAGTGAAAATTATAATCTAAGAAAGGAGAAACTGATAGAAAACTTTTCCCCTCCAACTGATAGGGCACAATAAAAACTACTGGCTTCCCTGTATACTTAATTGCTTCATCAGAATATTTAAAAACGGGGAAAATAATCCTCAGTAAAACCCAAACTAAAATCAATAAGCCGATAGTCAAAGCGACTATAGTATTAAGTTTGAAAATTTTCTTATCACTCAAGAGAGCCATACTTTGTTTATGAAAAATTAATTATTTTTTAGAAAATCCATAAATTACTCCTAAAACAATAAAACCCGTTAAAATTACTAGTGGCACTAAAAAACTATAATTCCCAATCAATAACAAATTAAATAAAGTGTGAATCGTTGTCGCTAGCAACAAGGAACTAAAGATTATGGTAATTTTTGATAGGTAGTTTTTAGACGAGAAGGCTTTACTCATTAAAGCACCCATGAAAGCGGAATAAATAATGTGTGCTGAAGTGGAGAGAATAAAGCGTAAAAAAACTGTTCGAAAAATTAAAGCTCCTGAAGCTCCTGAATTAATCTCAGTCACAAAATAAACTCCGTTTTCCGTAACAGCAAAGGCTAAGCCGATAATAACCCCAATAGTAATTCCAAAAATCAAGTCTGTTTTACCTTCTTTCAATAAAGCTGCTAAAATTGCCACCCCCTTAAAAAATTCCTCTAAAAATGCCATTAATAAGGTAGTCGCAAATAAAGTCATAGTAATTCCTCCAGCTAAATCATGACGAAATATCTTTTTAATCAAATTTAATACTATACTCTCACCTCCATATTCTGCAATCATTATACCAAAAACACCTACCGGAATGGCTGTTAAAACTCCCCAAAAAAAGAATTTGAGCATCTTTTGTCTTTCCAACCAAGCATGCTGACCTCCTTTAATAATAAGCCACAGCCAAATAATCGCTGGAACAATCCCAATCAAACTAGCAATTAAAACTAACTTATAAGCAATCATCCCTAAAGAAATTATATTAACTTAACCTGTCTTAGCATAACACAATTAACCATAAAAAAACAGAACCTAAAACTGGCTCTGTTTTTAAAATTATCCAAGTTGACTATTCTTGCTTTTTCGCCTCCTCTTTGATTTTCTTCAGAATCTCTTTCGCCGCCTTAGGATTTTCTTTTAAAAATTTCTTAGAAGCCTCCCTTCCCTGCCCCAACTTTATCTGATCAAATTGAAACCAAGCACCTGCCTTCTTAACGACTCCCAATTTCACTCCCAATTCAATTAAATCTCCTTCCTTAGAAATTCCCTCATTGTACATTATATCAAACTCAGTCATTTGAAATGGTGGCGCTACTTTGTTTTTAACAATCTTAACTTTAACCCGATTCCCAACAATATTTTCTCCTTGCTTAATTTGAGCTGCTCGACGCACCTCAATTCGAACCGAAGAGTAAAACTTGAGCGCATTTCCTCCAGTAGTAGTTTCTGGATTACCAAACATCACTCCAATTTTCATTCTGATTTGGTTAATAAAGATTACTGTAGCATTAGTTTTAGCAATAACCGCTGTAAGCTTGCGTAAAGCCTGTGACATCAAGCGTGCCTGCAGTCCCATGTGAGAAGCCCCCATCTCTCCTTCAATTTCTGCTTTGGGAGTTAAGGCTGCAACAGAATCAACCACAATTATATCCACTGCATTAGAGCGAACCAAAGTTTCCACAATCTCCAATGCCTGCTCACCAGCGTCTGGTTGGGAGATTAATAAATCATCAACATTCACACCAATTTTCTTAGCATAAGATGGATCCATTGCGTGCTCCGCATCCACAAATGCAGCGACTCCACCCTCCTTTTGTGCATTGGCAATAATATGTAAAGTTAAGGTTGTTTTACCGGATGATTCTGGTCCGTAAATTTCAATAATTCTACCTCGGGGCACTCCACCAATTCCCAGCGCCATATCCAAGGAAGCTGCCCCTGTTGGAATAGCTGCTACATCCACCTTCTTTACCTCACCTAGCTTCATAATGGATCCTTCTCCGAATTTACTCTTAATCTCACCAATCACCTCCGCAATTTCCTCCTGTTTTCCAGTTACCTTTTTTTCTTCCTTTCCCCCCTTCTTTTTTTCTTTTTTTTGCATAATCTAAAAAATAATTAATATATTAAGTTAATTTTTTTCATCAAATTCAAATAACACATCTCTAGCTACACCCGGAGAATCTCCTAGGATCTTCCAGTCTTCCTCATTTTTTCTAACCAATGTTTTATTGGCCTTGCCGGAAGTAACTGCTATTTTTTCACTCGCTTCAAATATTTGAGTCGAACCTGGAAGCATTGTACTGCTTTGATTGCCAGAATCATCAACCTTAACCGCTACCCAAACTGGCTCATCCTGAGTTTTGATTTCTAACCTAAATATTCCTTCTTGGCTTACCTGTTCTCCCATCACTTTCTCCTCCCCTTGATTTTCTGCACTATTTTTAATTGCTAATTTATCCTCAAATTCTGCGGCAACTTTAATTTTCTTAGTGCTCTCATTGCCAAAATGATTAATGCTCTTCACCTCCAGCTCATTTATTCCCTGTCTCAAATTAATTGTTTCATGGAAACCACCAGACTCATTAACTGCAATAGGTTGTCCATTTAGAAAAACCTGACTTCCTTGCTCTGAAGTTCCAATCATATCTAAAGTATCAGCTTGGACGGTAACGTCACCCAAAGGCTGAGTTAAAACCAAATAAGGAGTCGCCGAAAAACGACTAATCTCTCGATAAAAGTAACTTCCTCCCAACAAGATCAAGATTAGAGAAATTGCGCCTGCCGTAATCTTAGGCGTAATAGTTAAAGTTGGTAAAAAAAACTTTGGAGGTTTAGTTTTGCTTATCAAATCTATTTTCTTTAGGTTATCTTGAATGCCAACTTCCTTTTTATACAGTTTTAAAACATCTTTTTCGCTTAGTCCTAAATAGCTAGAATAACTCTTCAGGAAACCTTTCACATAAACATCAGGAGGCAACTGTTCATAGCAACCGCTTTCTAAGCACTCAAGATATTTTTTCCGCACCTTAGTAACTCGAGCTATTTCATCTAAAGAAATTTTTGACTCTGTTCTGATTTCTTTTAATTTTTCTCCTAACGTTTGTGCTTTTACTTTTTTTTTAACAAAACTTATCATAAACTCTTTTTATTTAACCAAAAAAAACAAAGAAAATTATACTAAACAACTTAACTAAAGATAAAACAAAACTAAATAATTAGCAACTAAAATGACTGACTATTGAGTTGGTGTCGTCGTACTTGATTCTTGCAAATTAGTTGAACTTGCATCTTCGTTTGTTTGAGTAGATTGCTCTTGTTCAGACTGACTAGCAGGCATTACTCTTGACTCTCTAATGTCCCTTACACTGCCAGTATTGGCCCCGCCAAACTCATATTGAATTTTTTTCTTGGTAAAAGTATCGTCAGCAAAGATTACTAAATTATTTAATAAATCTGGAGCTTCTCTAATTTGATTTTGAGAAGGCGTAATGCCAATTTTGAAAGCCAAGGGAATGGCTGGCTTCAAAAAACCAGTATGTGCATCCACAGTTCCGATAAACCAAGATAATTCATTAGTCCTCTCATTAAATTCAATTCCTGAGTTTGTTGGCTCTACTTGGCTTTTCCATGCCACACCAGAAGGAAGACTAGTTTTTAGTGTAACATTTTTTAAATCGTTAGAGGTGTTCAAGACTCTTAACTTAACCAAAAATGTTGTTTCTTTGTCCACTTCTAGAGGAATAGGTCCTTCTGTGGAAATTAATTCATCCTTTTGCACTATCTCACGTTCCAAGATTAGCTTTGAGTTAACCAAGACTTCTTTATTGGAAGAAAATATTTTTTTATTATGACCAATTGGAGAGTCCACGTCTAAACTATGAATTTCCGCCTGAGAAACAATTTTAAAGTTTTTATCATCCTTATTTTTCGCTGGTAAATTTTCTTGCAAAGAAACGGTAAAACTAACTTTTGCCTGCTGATTTGGTTCAAGCACTTTCAACTCAGGAACGTCACTGGCCTTCCAAGTAATCGTATTTTCCCGACTGTTGTAAAAACCACCATTAGCTGGGTAAACTGATTCTTTGTTAATAATTGCCGAAGAGATGTGTTGAGTTAATATTAAATCTCGCAATGCAATAGGAGAAGAATTCCTGAAAAAAACATCGTAAGTTAGGCTTTGACCAGCATATACATTTTCCTGGCTAACTACTTGTTGTAAAGCCAAACGATCTGTTACCATTCTAATAACGGCTTCTGTGTCAAAAATTACTCGCTCTCCACCTTGGTACTCCTCCTTTAAAACTCCTCTGATCTGCTTCACTGTCTCATATAAACCTTCCAGTGTCCCTTCAATTTTAATTTTTTGCTCTTCCTGCGGATTAATCTTGCTAATCAACCAGCGATTATTCCCCGTGGTCGGTTCTGGCTCTCCTTTTAGAAAAGAGAAATCCTCTGGATAATTTAGCTCCACAAAAATATTTTCCCTGGGCGACTCACTTTCATTTTTAACAAAAACATCAACAGCTATCTTTTCTCCACTAGCCGCCTGACTAGTCGGAACTAACTTTAAGGTTAAAGAGGAAGGGATAACTAGAATATCCTTTGACGCACTTGCCGAAAATTGACTAGAAAAATTTTTAGGCTGATATTCTAATTGAACATTGATGTAAACCTGGTCTTGTTTTGATGCAAGGAAGTCAATTTCAATAGAAAACTTCTTGCTACTCTTCTTGCCGATTGTGCCTAAATTTTTTTTAACCCACCGTTCATTTTGAACTTCAACTTCCTCACTTTGCACAAATTTTCCCAAAAAGGGCCCTTCCACAAATACAGCTGCGTTTTCCAACTCAACTAAATTGTCATTTTTCACTTCTATCTCATACTTAGCTCTAGTTGGAGATTCTACTCTTTCTTGTCCTATTATGTTAATTCTAACCTTATCATCATTATAAGTGTTGCTGGTCACTCTTAAGTAAATCAAAAAAGAAACTGCTAAAGTTAAAACTACCCCAAAAATTATTGCGCCCTTGATAATGGTTTCACGATTTTTTTCTCGTTGCACTTCTTCTGGCATTGCGCCAACTTCTTGCTCTTGATAAATGTCTCCGCTAATCTTAGCAAATCGACCCTCTTTCTCTCTTCTGGGATCATAATAATCACGAGAAACTTTTCGCTTAGTTACTTTAGGCTCCTCTCGGTAAAATATTTTTCTTAATATATCAGTTAATTTCATTTTTTTTATTTAGTTCTTTTGATTATACCAGAAAATAAAAAAATTAAAAATCAACTTTTTCCCCTAAGGAAAAAGACAGTATTTGCCTTGTAATTACCTCTAATACAGCCAAATCTTCTTTTCTAACAACTATTCTTTCTAAAACTTCATTCGAACAGGTCGGTAAAATCCTCATCAATTTTATAACATTTTGGTTTACCAAAACAGATGCTTGTCGCTTTTGCCCCGACTCTAAGCAATCAATACAAAGTACTCCTTGCGCTAATATCAATTCGTAACGGACTTGTGAAGTAATTTTATTTTGACAACAGGTGCAATTAAATAAGTCTGGCTGAATGCCATTCCAACAAATTACTCGCCACAATAATCTTAATAAAAAAAGCCTCTCTGTGTTATTTTTTAACTGACTATTTTCTAGTCTAAAAAGCCAGCTTTCTAAAGCCTCGTAGATCTCTTTATTCGCCTCCATCTCCGGAGACATTTTGTCTAATATCCTCAAAACCCTTTTTGCTACAACTATTTTTTCCCAGTCCGCTCTAATCGCTTGAAATTGTTTAAGAATGATAACTCCTCGCACCCGATCCAACGCACGACCTTTCACCAAAAAAACCTCTGCCATATTAATTGGCTCTAACCCAGACGCTAGTTTTGCCTTTATCTTCCTTGTACCAATGCCTATAAATCTAATTTTCCCCCGCTCTTTAGAAAAGGCAGAATAAATTCGATCTGTCTCCTTGGCTTCAAACGATCTTAATATTACAAGTTCTGTTTTATTGACTGAATCTTTCATTTTACTGATAAATAGTTGCTATTTATTTATTTCATTATATCATTATATTAGATTATCTTTTAGCTTTAATTAAATTATATGACTTTAAGTCAATTAATGAATTTCTCCTTTACAATGGCTGAATTTTGGCTAATTGTTTACGTGATATTCATGACTATATTTGTCATTTTAATTGTATCAGAAAATCGTGAACCTGCCTCTACTTTAGCCTGGCTATTGCTTTTTTGGTTTTTGCCTGGAGTTGGTTTTTTTCTCTATATTGCCATCGGAAGAAATTGGCGCCTGCGTTCCAATAAAAAAATCAAGGCCAGTAAAAAAATAAACAAAGAGCTGCAGAAAATTTTAGAACTACCTTTTAAACAAGAAAATGCTGTCATTAAAAAGCTTAGAAAAGATACTCCTGACAACCGTATTGATAAAATAATTTCTCTACTAAAAAACAATACAGACTCTCTTTTTACTGAAAATAATCAAATTACTATCTTGCAAAATGGCTCAGAAAAATTCCCTCGACTTATTGAAGACATTAAAAAGGCAAAACACTTTATCCATTTAGAGTATTTTATTTGGCAAAATGATTCACTAACAAAAGAAATTACTGAACTTTTAATTAAGAAAAAAGAGGAAGGTGTTGAGGTGCGTCTAATTGTTGATCCAATTGGCTGGTTTCTTTTTGATAAAAGATTTCTCTCCAAGCTAAAATTAATGAAAAAAATGAGAAAATCTGGACTTGAAGTTCTATTTTTCTTCAACACTCTTTCCCCTCTTCGCTTCACCACCCTGAATTATCCTCTCCATCGAAAAATTGCTATTATTGACGGTAAAATTGGCTACACTGGTGGCATGAATATGGGCTTGGAATATCTTAATGGATCGAAACGATTTGCTTCTTGGCGTGACACTCACCTAAGAATTGAGGGAGAGGCTGTTTTAGCCCTTCAGGCTTTTTTTGCTCAAAACTGGAACCAGGTGACCAGTAGTAATAAGCTTTTTAACTTAAAGTACTTTCCTGTCAAAAAACTGTCTTCAGAAAAAAACAACTCTCAGATAATCAATTTAATCGCCTGTGGACCTGATTCTGAGTGGGACGCTATTCGTCAACTCTTCTTTTTAATGGTGATGCAAGCCAAGAAAAATGTATACATTCAGTCACCTTATTTTGTTCCTGACTCCGCTTTTTTTGAAGCCCTGAAAATAACAGCTCTCTCCGGAGTAGATGTCCGTTTAATGATTGCCGGCAGACCAGATAAAAAAATTCCTTATTGGACAGCGCACACTTATTTTGAAGGACTATTGCAAGCTGGAGTAAAAATTTACCATTACAAAGAGGGATTTTTACATACCAAAACAATCACTATGGACTCTGAAGTTTGCACTGTCGGTAGTAGCAATTTAGATATTCGCAGCTTTCAAATCTCTCATGAAATAAATGCTCTTATTGCTAATAAAAAAATTGCTCTAGAATTAGAACAAGATTTTCTTAATGATCTAAAAAAATGTCGTCGATTTACCTTGAAAGATTATGCTAAAATTGGAAGATTAAAAAAACTACGCAACTACTTTGTCAAACTATTAGCACCGCTCCTCTAATCAGTTGACTAACTTCTCTGTTCAAAAATCAAATCTATTAAAAAAGACTGAACTTTTACTTTTGATCTTTGTAAAGCTTTAAGGGAGCCGAGAACGAGACTTGAACTCGTAACCTACCGCTTACAAGGCGGTTGCTCTACCATTGAGCTATCTCGGCTTAAAATACATTATGCTCTCAGAATATTACTGTTAAATTCGCAGAGCAAAATTAATCTAATTTTAAAAAACTATTCTTATTTTGGTTGTGGGCCGGGAGAGATTTGAACTCCCGTAGGCTTGCGCCGCCAGATTTACAGTCTGGTGCATTTGACCACTCTGCCACCGACCCAATTAACCATACAATTTACAAACACTGAAAACATAACTTAAGATATCAAAGAAATGAAACTTAGTCCAGTAAACAGCTGTAATGGAAATTAATCTCCGGACTTCACTAAAGAATAAAATAAGATTACAAACAATCTTGAGCCGTTGCGCGGGATTGAACCGCGGACCTCATCCTTACCATGGATGCGCTCTACCAACTGAGCTACAACGGCATAATTATTCAAAGAAAACCTCTTATTAGCAAACTTAATCAACCTCTTTTTTTCAGTCTTCTCAGTAACTTTATCTTCTCGAGCTTCCTTTTTGCATCAGAATTACGCGGTGATGTTTTTAAAATAAACTTATAAACTTCCTCCGCATCACTAAATTCGCCCATCTTAATATATAACTCTCCTAACTGACGAAAAACCTCAATGTCTTTTGGATTTTTCTCTACCCTTTGAAGAATTTTTTTCTCTAATATCCTATAATCAACTCCTAGATCAACATCATCATCAAAAGTTAATCTTTTCTCCACAGCCACCACATCTTTGACAAAATTTCCCTCTTCCTTCTGACTAGCAGAACTTCTCTCTCTAATAGAAACAATTGCTTCTGAAAAATCCTCTCCTTCCTCCTTTTCTGATAATAAAATTTCACCACTCAGATTATTATCTTCAGCAAAATTGTCTTTACCTCTCTTTTCTTTTTTGAAAAAATTTGTTAGCATCCCACCAATCATTTCTCTTGTTGGTTTTTGCTTTGAAGAAAAAGTCTCATCTTCACTTAAAAGTGTCTTATCATCCTCACTATGAGTAACTTGGCTTTTTTTAGATTTGATAAAACGCTCTAGAGTAACTTCATCGCTATCAGCTAAATTTGACCATTGATTTTTCTGCTGCTCCTCTCTTATATCTTCTTTCCTAGTAAAATCTGGCCCTTGTTTTTCTAAATTTTCTAAAGATATGCTTTCTGAGCTATTTTTTTTGAAAGACAAAAAGCCGTTCTTCACTTTATTCCAAAAAGCAACCCATTTTATTTTTTTTAAATTTTCATCTTCCCGGGTAGAAATATTTTCCTTGAGCCGACTAATTTTTTCAACATTTTTACTAAAAATCAAAACTATTACCGCTAAACTCAAGAAAATTAATCCCAGGAGAAGAAGGCTGGTTAAATTCATCTTTGGACTTTTAAAAAACGAACAACTTTCTTATCTATAATGACAATAATATAATAACAACTATTCTACTAAATTCAACCTCCAATAAATTCAACCTCCAACCCTTAAACACTAAACTACTCTAAATCCTTCAAGTCAACCACAACATAGCTACCGTCCTTTAAAACTACTTTTATTTTTTGCGCTAATGCCTGTGCTTCAATGACCGTCCCTTCCTTACCTCCTTTCAATTTCACCACACTGCCCAATTCGGGCAATTCCTTTAATAACTCTTGGTATTGTTCTGCCTCATAAGCCAGACAACACTTAAGTCGACCGCACAATCCAGAAATTCTTTCTGAACCACGATGCACAATCATTTGACAACGAGCCATGTCAGTTGAAATGCTCTTCAATCCTCCAGAAAACTTAACGCAACACAATTCCATTCCGCAAATTCCACAACCACCACACTTTCTTGCCTCATCTCGAGAACCAATTTGCTGAAGACGTACAGATTTACCCAACAAGGAGGAAAGCTCTTTTACTAAAAATCTAAAATCAACTCTTCC
>DUUL01000106.1 GCA_012841575.1 Candidatus Moraniibacteriota bacterium
AGTTACGTTATGACCGACTACACCGATGAGGATGCGCCGGAGGGTGAAAAGCTGAAAAGCTACGGGAACTACTCCCACAGCGTCATAGGCAAAGTGATCAATGGCAGTTTCAGTGGAAAGCTGCTCTCGTCCGAGGATGAAAACAAATCTATGGCTTTCAGCGGCACGGTGAACCTGTCCGAGGATTTTGGGCAGCCGATGATACCCGAGTTCATAGAGGGTTCGGGCAGGACTGCCTCCACACGCCGGGAATTGTTTGCGGAGTTATATGCCGGTGATGAAGACATGGTGCCGGAAGAAATAATGAGAAAATTTGAAGCATCTCCGGCCCTGATTCTGCCACTCATCGGCAATATGATACTTTTCAGGGAATAGCGATGTGAAGGGAGGCGGCGCTATGCTGTTGGGTCGTGATTTAATTAAAAGCTACGGGAGTCAATTTGCGCTGCGTCAGGCCAATATCGAACTGACCCCCGGCAGCGTAGTGATGCTGCTGGGACGCAACGGTAGCGGCAAAAGTACGCTGCTGAACATACTGGCTTTGGCGCAAGCTCCGGATAGCGGCTCCGTCATGGTGGATGAGTTGAGCGGCCGCGCCGCCCGCACCGCCATTGGCTTCGCACCACAAGAGATAGCACTGTTTGAGGAGTTGAGCGTGGAGGAAAACCTGCGTTGCTGGTGTCCGTTGCCTGCCAATGCGGCACGGCGGCGGGTAGACGACCTGCTGGAAAGGCTGGACATGACCGCTGACCGCCGTAAGCTGCTGCGTAACCTCTCCGGCGGCCAAAAGCGGCGGGTCAATCTGGCTGCCGCGCTGATGGGCGAACCACGCTATCTGCTTCTGGACGAACCCTTGGCCGGTGTGGATGATGATAGCGAGCGGCGTATTTTGGAGCTGCTGGCCGACTATGCGCGGCAGGGCTTGGGAGTGCTTATCTCCAGCCATCAGCCGCGCCTGCTGCGTGGCTTGGCGGATCAGGCTTTGGTGCTGGAACGCGGAGAAACGGTATTCGCAGGCCGGGCGGCAGATTATTTTTCCGGCCTGATGGAGCGTGAGCTATGAGACTGCGACAGTGGATTGCCTTGGATATGCGGCGTTTGTTTCGGAGCCGGCAGCTGATAGCCGCCACCCTGTTCACGCCTTTACTGGGCTTATTGGTCTTCGCCTCGATAGTGGCTCCGTTGCTGTTGACCGGGAGCGACCTGCGCGTGCCATATGCCATTTGTAACGAGGACAAAAGCGAGCCGGTGCGCCAGTTTGTCAGCCTGATGACAAACAGCGAATCCCTGCGGGAGCTGGCCGCCGCCTATCCAGTGGAGGACGTTGAAACCGGCTATGAGCTGCTTGGGGCAGGCCGTGTGGGCGTGCTGGTACATATCCCTGCCGATTTCTACCAGACCATGAGCGCGGGACAAGACCCGGTTGTGCGGCTCATAGCCTACCCGGCCCACAGCTTTGAGCAAACCATGGTGCGCATCACCCTGGACGGCTCACTGCGGGCAGTGGGGCAAAGCGAAAATATACTGCAACTGCTGGGTCAGACCGCTATGGAGGCCGGTGCGGATGAAGGGAGCATAACAGCTCTTCTGGAAGCGGAACTGAGAAGCAGTATCAAGCAATATATGCACCGCCGCGCCGTTTTGGGTGAGGGTGGTACTATTTCACCCATAGGTGAGCGTTTTCCGCTGGAATACTATCTGTCCGCTCTGTTCTCCCTGTTTGCCGCCTTTGCCATGCTGCCCGCTCTCTATCTAAGCGCCTCTGACCTTGGCGGCCCGGTCTGCCGCCGGGGACTGCTTACTCAGCCCGTTGCAGCCCGCCGTTTCTATTTTGCCCGCTTACTGTCCGGCGCGGCTTTAATTCTGCTGACTTTGCTTCTGCTGTTGCCGGCCAGCCTGACAATACAGGGCATGGATGTTTACTGGGGACGGCAGGGCGGCGGATTGGTCTTTCTGGCCTTAGCCGGTGCTTTGCCGCTGATCTCGCTGAGTTTTTCCGCGCTTTCCCTGCTGTTGGCCACGCTTAGCAAAAGACCGAATCTGGCCCTTTGGAGCG
>DUUL01000090.1 GCA_012841575.1 Candidatus Moraniibacteriota bacterium
GCCACAAGCGGCGCCGCCGGTGCGGCAATCCTGTGGTACGAACTGTATCAGATAACCGGGGACGAACGATGGCTGACACCTTTGGCAAAAGCAATAAAATATTGCATGCACATGCAGTTTACAAATGCTAAAGATAAAAACCTTAACGGGGCAGTATTGGAAAAGGTAATGCCCCCGGACGGCACGGACCGCTCACCCTACCACTTAAGGGATCTGGGGACCATATTCTTTATACAGGCCGCTTCAAATATACTGTAGCGCTTTTCCCCTTTTCTTACGAGATAGGCGCCCGCACAAAAATTCTTGTGCTGGTGCTTTTATTTTGCTCAAAACCATAAACAAAGATAAAATAAAAAGCCCGCACCATGGAGGTGTCAAGGCTTTTGTGGTTTTCGGGGTATCCCATTAATTTTACGAAAAATAAGGCGGGCGGCACCGCTGTCATGCCGACGCGCCCGCCGCGGTATCAAGAAATTTGCCGGAGGCAGACGGGGCTGCAATAAATGTGTTAAAGAAAGCATGCCATAACACATGACCCGAAAATGAAGGAAGTGAGGAAGAAAGGGTCAAGCAGCCCGTCATGCACCCGGTTTTAAAGAGGTAAAGCTATGGCTTGCGGCAAAAATCTCAATGTTTTGTAAAAAACAGAATTCTTTCTTGTTTTTTTGCAGTTTTTTGACACGGATTAATGCAAATTTCCGGCTTATTAGTAAAATGTCAATGAACGTACAGCCTTATATCATCAATAAAAATTGTGGCATCAGCTGAATTGAAGGCAGTGAATGCGAACGAGGATATTTTCGTCACGGGCTCCCGTCCCTCATGGCCGCCGTAGTATTTATCCGTTTCCTTCACAAAAGCCCCGTTTATATAAAACCTTATTTTGGTATTATCTGTACCGTCCGGTATATACTCGATTTTAAGGCTGTGCCATGTGCCGGCGTCAAGGTTTTGAACAATTGTAACCTTGCCGTCGTTGTTGGGGCTCTGGCGTGAATAAATATTGAATTTTGACATTTCCTCGCCTTTAATATACCACTGGTATGCATGGCTTGAACCGTCGCCTATCCTTGCGTTAAACAGGTTGTTTAGGGTAAAACCGTTTTCGACATACAGCCTGCATTCAAATACCGCCTCGCTGCAATCAACACGGCCGCCGGGGTAGCAGATAACACTTGTGGTGTCTCCCGGTACGGTTGAAAGTGCCATAACTTTATTTGAAGGATTCAGAGGGTCCGCCGCCACTGTCGCTATGGCTCCGACATAGCCGATGGGCGAAGCCCCAAGCCCCATATCCTCAAAATTCTGAAAATAATCAATTTCCGGCAGCAATAATTTTTGGATAGAAGGGGCATTGAGAAGCTTGTCGGCAACATAAGTACGGTAGTTTTCATACGGCGGTTCCGCAGCAAGCCCCGCAAGGTTATATGCCACTTTTCTTGCCTGCGTGGTGCATTTGCTGAGGGAATTGACGTCCCCCTCGGCAAGGCCGAGGCTCATTATCTCACCCTGATTTAATGCAAGGGAGCGGTCGTGGTAATACGAGAATCCGTTATCACTCTTTTTGAACCTCAGACAATCCGATAAAACAGACTCCAAAAACTCCGGCGTAAGCGCATTAAGCCTTCGGCGAAAGGTTTGCGGCATGTTTTCACCATGGTGCTTAACGGCTATATCAACAACCTGGTACCTGTTATAAACGTCCGACGAGGCGTTTGAGGGGGAGGTACTGCTGAGGTATATAACGCTTTCTATAATCTTGTCGGGCAGGGGAACGGGCCTTGAAATACTGAAAAATGACAGGCATTTGTATGCCGCACCGACGGAGTTGTCGTTTATCCCCTGTCCCCAAAGCCCTGTTTCCTGATTTTGTATGGATATAAGATATTCC
>DUUL01000071.1 GCA_012841575.1 Candidatus Moraniibacteriota bacterium
CTGCTGCTGGGGCGGCTCATGAGCCGCCCCAGCAGCAGTTCGGGTATTTCGTGGAAGGAGCGCCTGGCAGGTGATCGGCGGTGCACTCGGGGGAGCGGTTCCCCGGAACCCGCCGGCTACGCGAAGTTGCAGATACGCTCGAGGCCAAGGATTTCGCGGGCCTCTGCGGGGGTAGCCACCTTCATCCCGGCGCCCTCGATCAATGCGGCCGCACGGGTGACAAACTGGGCGTTGGATTCGGCAAGCTCCCCGGCGGCAAAGTAGACATTGTCCTCCATCCCCACGCGCAGGTGGCCCCCCAGGGCCAGCGTGGCCAGCATGATCGGCAGATGGGCCCTGCCAATGCCGAAGGCCGACCAGGTCGCCTCTTCGGGAAGCAGGTTTTTCAGAAAAAGCAGATTGTCGACGGTCGCTTTCATCCCGCCGGCTGCTCCCAGAACGAGCTGATAATGAACGGGCGCTTTGAGCACGCCCTGCTTCAGATAATGTTCGGCATTGTAGACCATCCCGGCGTCGAAGATCTCCACCTCGGGCTTGATCGCGCACTCGAGCATGGTCCGGCCGAGCGCTTCCATGAAGTCGGGCGTATTGAGAAAGACAAAGCGGTGCATCCAGTTCATGGTGCCGGCATTGTACGAGGCCATCTCCGGCCGGATGGCGCGGATATGGCTCTGGCGGTTCTCATCGGTGGCGTCGAGCCCGCCGGAGGTGGAAAGGTTGATGATGATATCGATGCCGCTTCTCTTGATCAGCCGCACGGTCTCCTCGAAACGGGCGGCACTCATGGTGGGGATGCCATAGTCATCCCGCATATGCAGGTGGCAGATGGCGGCGCCCGCCCGGTGGCAGGCAACGACATCGTCAGCTATCTCCTGCGGTGTTATCGGTACATTTGGATTCTCTTTCTTGGTCGGCCAGGCGCCCGTGGGCGCGACGGTAATGATCCTGGGATCCATCTTCCTTCCCCCTTGTTTGAGTTTGCCGCAGGCGGGGGTTGCCCCGCGCTGCTGCAGGTGCAGTGATTGCGTCAGCGGCGCTTTACCGATCGAGGATCGCCACCGCCCGGCACCAGCCGGCACTGGCCTCCTTGATCTTCACCGGAAAACAGATTACCTGGAAGCCGCTCACCGGAAGCCGGTCCAGGTTGGTCAGCTTCTCCAGGTGGCAGTAGGCCTTCTCCCTGCCGACGCGGTGCGCCTCCCAGATGATCGAGCTGTCGCCGTTCCGGGCGAACTGCTCCGCCTGCAGCGCCAGGGGCAGATCCCAGCTCCAGGCGTCGGTGCCCATGACCCGGACCCCCCGGTCGATGAGCCAGTGCGTTGCCGCTGCGCTCATGCCGGCCCCGGCGAGAAGATATTCCTCGCGCCCCCAGTACGGCGCTGCCCCGGACTGCAGCAGGACGATATCGCCCGGTTTTAAACTGTAGCCGATGTTGTCAAAATATTGCTCCAGATCGTCGGCCGTGATCCTGTATCCGTCGGGCTTGGTCGACAGATCGACCTTCACCCCGCTGCCGATACACCACTCCAGCGGAACCTGGTCGATGGTCCAGGCCGGTTCACCGTTGTTCATGGTCGGGTAGTAGTGGTAGGGCGCGTCCAGATGCGTGCCCGAGTGCGTCGTCAGCATCGCCATCTCCACGGCCCAGCCGTTGCCCCCGGGAAGATC
>DUUL01000013.1 GCA_012841575.1 Candidatus Moraniibacteriota bacterium
ACCACGAACAAAGAATTAGACAACTAGAAGCCATAACCAATAATTTAACCACAGAAGAATTAGTTGACTTAACTCCTCTTCAACCAACTAACAACTCAGATTTAAGACTAGCTAAACTAGAAACTGCTATCACTGAACCACTAACTCTCTTAGCCAAGAACTTAACTCAACAACAACTCCAAGATAACACTCTCAGCTTTGATCTTAATGGTAACTTAAAGGTTAATCAATTACAGGCGGAGACAGTGGTGGCGGGCAATTTAGTTGTTAAGAAAAGTGGAGAGGGTAAGATTGGTAAGGGAGAAGCAGAAGCAGAGATATTTGAGGAAGTGTCAAGTGATTCTAAGGTTTATCTTTCTGCCATAGGAGACAATGACGGAAAGCTTGTTTACCTAGAAGATATTAAAGAAGAAACTAGTGACAAGGAAGCAAGTTTTGTGGTTAGATTTTCACCACTAGCTTCAGGAGAGGTGGCGAAGGAAGATATTAGGTTTTACTGGTTTATTGTTGATTAGTTTCTGGAGTTATCAAAAAAGAAATTGAAAGCATTGACTAAATTAAACAGAAAGATTAAAATAGCCAAGACTCATCAGAGTTAGTTTTTGCATTAGAAGTGGTGGGCAATTTTTCATCAAAGGTGGATAAGTCAGGTTGCTTTCTGAGTGATTGCATAGACTTACGAACCATTCATTTCACAATCAATATGGCGGGTATAGTTCAATGGCAGAACACCAGTTTGTGGCACTGGTTATGAGGGTTCGATTCCCTCTACTCGCCCAATAAAAGAACCATTGTCTTAGTTGATAATCGGGTAAGTTTGATGGATAGGTGAATGATCGTAAGGTGTTTGCTAGATAAAAATAGGGAGAGATTTTAATAATAGAAGGGTCATTAGCTCAGTCGGTAGAGCAGTCGCCTCTTAAGCGAACGGTCGCAGGTTCGATCCCTGCATGACCCACATAAAAGATAAGTGCTTGCTATATTATTTAACTTTATGCAATAACACTCGCGCTCGTAGCTCAATGGATAGAGCGTTTGGCTTCGGACCAAAAGGTTGGGGGTTCGACTCCCTCCGGGCGCACCATTGGTCATGAAAATTAAAATCCGCTTTTGAAAGCGGATTTTTTAGACCTATTTATTCAAATTGAAGGGCGGAGAGTAGGTGAGAAAAGTCCTGTTCAAACTCATTATCACCTCGAGCCTGCTTTTTAACTACAAGAAAAGTGTTTTGATCAGGGCTTGAAAAGTAATAACGTTGCTCCCCGGTATTTTCCTTAGTAATTTCTTTTTCTTCCGCAAAAGGCGTTTTCTCAACTATGACCTTCATTGATTGAATCGTTTCTTCTTCCCAGATCGTCTCACAAGTAGATGATTGGGGATTTTCAGTACACTCTTTTTTGAGTATATTTTTTCGTTCCTCTATATAATTTTCCACAGTGCCTTTTTCAGAGTAAAAGTCGATTTGTTTAGCATTCCAGTCGATATAAGAAATTTTTTCAACAGCGCTAACTGAGGCCATTGGAAAAGCTGGTCCATAGCCTGGAATTTTTAAAAAATAAATAGATTTAATTTGTTCATCTGGTAGTTTTTGAATTTGCTCCACAGTGTAGTCGGTATAGTCAGAGTTTTTCTGGCTTTCACTTTTTTCACTTACATAACTTGTTGCCAGGAAAGCACGCATTTGCTCAACAGATATTTCTTGTTCGCTAGCATGACGTTTTTCAACCAACCATGCTTCAGGAACTTCAAAAGAAAATGCTAAAATTTCATTGCTAATTTGCTCTCTTTTGTAAGGCGTTAAAATTTCTTGCTGTTGCGATTTTGACTCAACTGATTCTATTGTGGGGGTGGAGACAGACTCTATTTCAGAGGGTAAACTTTCATTATTTAGGTATTTTTTATTGTCACAGCCAGTGATTACAAAAAAGATTAATCCCAAGGGAAGAAAAAAGATAATTTTTGATTTTTTCATTTTCATTGATAAATTAACTAATTAAGATTATTTTTTAATATAGCCGACAATATTCATTTTTGATGGTTTATCTTTTCGAGAGGTTACCTGGCAGGACCTATAGTTAGCCTCGGAAACTTTTATTTTTCCTGAATCATAAACTTTCTCAACATAAGCGACGTGACCAAAGGGGTAGCTTATGTCCATAACAGCAACTCGTCCTTTTTTAGGTTTTGATGAATTCATCATATTTTTCTTATCCCAGATATAAGTTAGACCGCTGGGTAGCCATGGAGACTTACACTGTCTAACCCAAAAGACGCAATTACACCAGCCTGTAGAACTACTACAATTTGACATTATCTGATTGTTTAGACTTTTTTCAAATAAAGACTTTTTTGTAGAATTTTCATCACTTTTAGCTAGAGAGTAAATACCAATTTTTTCGCCTTCTTCAATTATTGCGTATTGCACACGACGCCCCTGTTCAATTGTTTCGAAACCAACACCTCTTTCATCCTTATCGGTGGTGAAATTATTTAAGACGACTGAGTATTTATCAGCATTCAATTTATTTAAAAGGCCATCTTTTGTCCATGATTCAATATCTTGGTAATTATTTGGAAGTTCAACATGGAGACTTTTGTAGTTGAGTGAATTATTTTTTTCAACAGCCTGGCTTTTTGTTGAAGTGACTCCCGTTAAAAAGAGTACTCCTGCCAAAAAAACCATGATGTGCAGAGAAGCTTTTCTCATTTTTTTGTATTAATTTTAATATTACGGTTAAGAATAACACAGTCATTTTTATAGCACAACAATTTTAAGGGAATTTTAAATTAAAAGATAAGGGATCAGTCTGGTAAAATCAATTGATTGTGTTAAAATTAAGGAGGTTTAAAATAATTAATTAAAGTGAAGTTATGCGTATTGTTATCTTAGCGGGAGGCTCTGGTTCGAGACTTTGGCCGATGAGTAGAAAAAATCGACCAAAGCAATTTTGTCGATTAATCAGTGAAAAAATGATGTTGGAAGATACCTTAGAGCGGGTGAGCGGAGATTTTCCTCAAGACAAAATTTACATTGCTACCACTCAACCATTAGCAGAGGATGTTAAGAAGATTTTGCCTAATTTTCCGATAGATCATTTAATTATTGAGCCAAGCTTAAGAGACACTGGTCCTGCTATGGGTTATTCTGCAGTAGTTTTGGGTTTACAAGATGAGGATGAGCCAATGGCTTTTGTGCCGTCGGATCACTATATTGGACGAAAGGAAAAGTTTATTAAATCTTTGCATGAGGCGGAAAAAGTGATTAAAGAAACGG
>DUUL01000077.1 GCA_012841575.1 Candidatus Moraniibacteriota bacterium
CTGTACCGCCCCGGCTTCGCCAGTGCCGATGCCACGGTCGCCGAGCGGCGGGAGGCGTTGCGCGGTTTCATCAAGGGCAATTTCGACCTCACCGGCCTGGTGGGGCCGCTGTCCGAAGCAGCCGCCGCGCAGGGTGTGGAGCTGGGACTGGTGGATCTCACCCCCGGTTCGCCGCCGATGATCCTGCTGAGCAATCTGCCGGCTGAAGCCCGGGCCAGCGAGCGCCGCCACTTTACCTTTGCCGGGCGCCTGTTCCAGCTGGATCTGGCGCTGTCGGAGGCCTGGGTGCCGGGCACGGGCCCGGTGGCGCGGCTCTATCAGGGGTTCTCGGTGCTGGCCATGTTCCTGATCTGCCTGGCGGTGCTGGCCTCGGCGGGTCGCCACGGCGCCGCCCAGGCAGCGGTGCTGGCGCGCACCGCTGCGTTGCGCGCCAGCGAGCGCCACCTGGAGGTGACTCTCGACAGCATTGGCGACGGCGTGCTGGTGGTGGATACCATGGGCTTTGTCACTCGCCTCAATCCCATGGCCGAGCAGCTCACCGGTTGGCGTTCCCGGCAGGCCCAGGGGCGACCGCTGGAGGACGTGTTTCGCATCGTCAGAGAGGACAGCAGCGAGCCCGCCGTGGTGCCGGTGATGGACGTGCTGGCCAGCGGTGTAAGCAGGGGGCTGGCCAACCACACGGTGCTGATCGACAGCGATGGGGTGGAGCGCGCCATTGCCCACAGTGCCGCGCCGATACTCGGCGCCGAGGGCGAGCCTCTGGGCGTGGTGCTGGTGTTCCGGGACATCAGTGAAGAGAGGGCGGCGGAGCGCGCCCTGGAGGCCAGCGAGCAGCGCTACAGGGAGCTGATCGAGCAGGCGCCCTACGGTATCTTCGTACAGACCGGCGGCAGCTTCGCCTACCTCAATCCGACAGCGTTGCGACTACTCGGCGCCCGCGATCAGGCCGACTTGCTGGGCAGGCCGGTGCTGGACTTTCTGCATCCGGAAAACCGCGAAGCCGTCGCCGAGCGCATCCGCCAGCTCAACCTGCTGGGCATTCCCTCTGCCTCGCAGGAAGGGAGATGGAGGCGCCTCGACGGCTCGTTCTTTCACGCCGAGGCCACCGCCGCACCCCACGTGCACGACGGCGAGCGCGGCGCTCTGGTGATGGTGCGGGACATCTCTGCGCGCAAGGCGGCGGAGGCGCAGCGCGACCGCTTTTTCGATCTCTCTCTCGACCCCCAGTGCATTCTCGATGCCAGCGGGCGTTTCCTGCGGGTGAATGCCGCGTTCAGCGACGTGCTGGGCTGGAGCGAGGAAGAATTCCTGAACAGCCGCTATCTCGACCTCATCCACCCCGACGAACGCGCCGACGCCGAGCGAAAGCACGGCAGTATCCATGCCGAGAATGCCGCCCAGCGGCTGGAGGTGCGCTTCAGCCGCAGTGCCGGCGACTGGCGCTGGCTGTCCTGGAACGCCGTCGCCGACGAGCATGGCGGCCTGATCTACGCCGTGGCACGGGATGTGACGGAGCGCCGTGAAACCATCCAGGCACTGACCCGGGCGCGCCACGAGGCGGAGTACGCCAATCGGGCGAAGTCGGCATTCCTGGCTACCATGAGCCATGAGATTCGCACCCCCATGAATGCCGTGGTCGGGCTTGCCGAGGTGCTGTCCCACGGTGTGCTGGGAGAGCACGAGGGAGAGCTGGTGCGCAATATCAGCGTATCGGCGCGCTCGTTGCTGCGCCTTATCGACGATATCCTGGACTTTTCCAAAATCGAGGCGGGGCGTCTGGAGCTGGAGCAGGCACCGGTGGCCTTCGAGACCATGGTGGAGGATCTGTGTCAGGCCCTGCTGCCGATGGCCCGCGAGCGGGGGGTGGCGCTGTCGGCGTTCGTGGCGCCTGAATTGCCGCGCCACATCCTCGGCGACGACACGCGCCTGCGCCAGTTGCTCAACAACCTGATTGGCAATGCCATCAAGTTTTCCGCCGCTCCCCGCCGCGAGCAGGGACAGGTGCGGGTGCGGGCGGAGCCCGGCGAAGGCGATACCCTGGCGCTGACAGTGACGGACAACGGCATCGGTATGTCGCGGGAGACGCTCGACCATATTTTCCGGCCCTTCACCCAGGGCGAGCCGTCCACTACCCGCCGCTATGGCGGCACCGGTCTGGGGCTCGCCATCAGCAAGCGGCTGGTGGAGCTGATGGGCGGCGAGATTCGCCTCGACAGCCGCGAAGGGCAGGGCACCACCGCCACCGTCGTACTGCCTTTGCAGCCTGTCACAGCCGTGCCGGGCGAGGTCGAGCCCCCTGCCGATCTCGGCGGTGTCTGTTGTGTGCTGGTGGAGACGGCGGAACTGCCGGCAGGCGATTGGCAGCGCTACCTGCACAGTGCCGGGGCCAGTGCGATCCGTGTCCCCACCCTGGA
>DUUL01000014.1 GCA_012841575.1 Candidatus Moraniibacteriota bacterium
TCCCAAGAGTGCAAGGGTTGATTGAAAAGGCTGGCGTTGCGGAACATATAGCTCATGTCCGTGACGTTAGAGGTGTTCCAGGAGTTTATGGGTCGGTTGAATGCGCTGGCTTCATTAAACATGTGGGTCATGGTGGTAACACGTGCAGTATCCCATAAATACAGGGGTTGATTGAAGGTAGATGCAGATTCAAACATGTATTGCATCTCAGTAACACTGGATACATCCCACGTGTTCAGTGGTTGGTTGAAGGCAGTAGCACTACGAAACATGTATGCCATATCTTGCACTTTGGACACGTTCCAGTTATTGAGGGGCTGATTGAAGGATCGTGCACCATTAAAGACGCTGCGCATGTTTGTTACGCGCGACACATTCCAAGAATTTACAGGTTGATTAAATAGCGCAGCTCCAAAAAATATGTTGCGTATGTTGGTTGCGTGGGATGTATCCCATGCAGCAAAGCTGGCATTGCCAACCAAAGAGCTGGCTCCGGCGAACATGTACGATAGATTAGAAACTGAGGAAAGGTCAGGTGTGTCCGTGGCTGTAACATCAAGATTGCTTGCGCCGTGAAAAGCATTCACCATTGAGCGCCAGTGAATCGCCCCCCCACTGCTGAACTTCTAGGATTTTTTGTCGATCGCCACCGTTATTAAAATAGATTTGTGGGAACTGTCCACGAATACAGACGGTGTATGTCCCCGCTGTGCCATAATCATGGGTTTCGGTGCCGGTTGCTCCAATGACATCAAATGTGCCGTCACATGTCCAATCAATATCATAATTATAGCCCGTACCGTGTGTTGGGATGGTAATACTTGTTGCATTTGATGTTCCGGGATTGTTTGTTTTCCATACCGTGACAAATTCTTGCGGTGTATAGGCAAGAGTAGAGGAGCTTGGAGTGCTAAACAATGCCACTAATCCACAAAAAAAGAGCAAAACACTAACCCTTTTTCTTTGCTTTAAAGTATAATTTTTATTTTCATTAAACGATCTTAACATTAACAAGAAGAGGTTATTTTATATTTGTCGTTTCTGTCCATTGAAACTTTCAGATTGAAGTTTTGATTTTTAGCAAATATATCTTTAATTATATCATTTTATTCACTCATTTGCAATAAATTTTCATTTGCTATATTTTTTAGAAATGATAAATTGCATAGAGTGTAGAATTAAAAATCAGATGAAAATTGGCGGCTTACAAAAACTAACTTTGATTGATTATCCAGGGCAAATTGCTTGCACTGTTTTTACGGCAGGGTGTAATTTTCGTTGTCCATTTTGTCACAACCCAGAGTTAGTTTTGCCAGAAAAAATTAAAATAGATAAAAAGAAGGAAAAGCTGGGGGAGAAAAATTTTTTTGATTTTTTAGAGGAACGCCAAGGGAAATTAGATGGAGTTTGTATTACCGGAGGAGAACCGACTATTCAGCCAGATATAATTGAATTTATTAAAAAGATTAAAAAAATGGATTTTTTGGTAAAGCTGGATACTAATGGGACAAATCCTCTAATTTTAGAAAAGGTTTATCAAGAAAAGTTAGTTGATTTTGTTGCAATGGATATTAAAAATTCTTTGGAAAATTATCAAAGAGCTTGTGGCGTAGGTTTAAATAAGGATAAAATCAAAAGAAGTGTAAGTCTAATTAGATCCTCGAGGGTACCTTATGAGTTTCGGACGACGGTGGTGCCAACAATTCACACCTTGGATGACTTTATTGCAATTGGAAAGTGGCTTAGGGGGGCTAAAAAATATGCTTTACAGCACTATCGAGATGAGGGGAAGATTCTTGATCCCGATTTGCGTAAAAAGGCAAAAGATGGTATAATAGACCTAGATGAGATAGTATTAAAAATCAAAGATTGTTTTGAGGAAATTGAAGTGAGGAGTTAACTTTAGGTTATTATAATTAAGAATTTCTAACTTTTAACTTAAAAATATGTGGAGACCAGAAGTTACAAACATTGGAGATGATTCATATGAACTCAAACTAAGCAAATATGGCAAAAAGATAGAATATAAACGTGGAGATTGGCGGTCTGAAAAAGAACTTTTTAAAGAAATGAAAAGACAGGGAATTGAGGTCCCAGAGGATAAGAGAGGAAGAGAAGCTTATTTAAAGGAGTTAGGTAAGGACTTGGAGCGAGCTGACAAATATGGAAGAGACCGCATAGATGGATTACCGGATGTGGGCTCTAAAGATGAAGAGGCGCCGAGAAAGAGTAGTTGGTTTTAGTCTATGCGCATTTATGTTGAAGCTAGACCGCGAAGTAGTCAGAATAAAATTGAGCGGTTAGCAAAAAATGAATATAAAGTTTGGCTAAAAGCCTCTCCCGTCAAAGGAGGGGCTAATTTTGAGTTAATTAAAGTTTTAGCAGATTATTTTGGGATAGCAAAAAGTCGTGTCACAATTATTTCAGGAAAAACAGCACGCAAAAAAATTGTGGAGATAATTTAAAATTAAAGACTTAGAGTTGATTATGAAAACAAAAGTCAACTTAGCCTATCATCAACTTTTCTTATATTTTAACTTATCTTTTTTAGCTGGTGTTGCAACTAATTCTTTTTTAACGGGAGTAAGTCAGTGGTTTTGGTTTAGCGCTCTGGGTTTAGCTTTAGTTTTATTAGTCCTTATTTTTAGTCAATCTACTTGGCTAATTTTCCCACTAGCTATTTTTAGTGGTTTTTGGATTGGCGGATATTTAGTTGGTGGAGAAATTGAGAAGCTGGATAATTTATATGAGGGAAATTTTTCTGCAGCAGTGAAGGTTGTGCGAGAGCCAGAAGAAAGAGAAAGATATCAGCAAGTTATTGTTGCGCCAGTGGACGGAGAGAGTGATTTGGAAAAGGAAACTTTAATTCGCAAGCGAGTGCTTGTTTTTGCTCCATTAAAGCCAAGCTATCAGTATGGAGAAGAACTTAAACTTAAGTGTGAGTTAAAAAAGCCGGATAGCCAGTTGGGGAGATTTAATTACCAAAGATTTTTAGCTAAAAACGGAGTTTATCAGGTTTGTAATAATCCACAAATTATTAAAGTTGAGTCGACAAAAAAAGAATTATCTTTTAGCTGGAAAGATGGTTTACTTAGCAATATTTTTAAGTTTCGTCGTTTTCTGGAGGGACGGATTAATCAATTATTACCTCAGCCAGAAAGCGCTTATCTAGCCGGATTATTGTTAGGAGGAGAGGGGCGATTGCCTGAAAAAGTGGCAGAAAATTTTCGCCTAACAGGAACTACTCACGTGGTGGCAGTTTCTGGATCCAATATTGCAATTGTTTCACAAATTTTAATTTTAATAGCAATTGCTATTGGATTGTGGCGTTGGCAAGCTTTTGGATTAGCAATTACAGGTATTGCTCTTTTTGTGGTGATGATTGGTGCTCCAGCTTCGGCGATTCGCGCAGCAATTATGGGAGGACTACTAATCTGGGCAACTAGCGCTGGGCGTTTAACTGATTCTGGTCGTGCGGTGCTTTGGGCGGCTGTGATAATGACTGCTTTTTCACCTTTAATTTTAGTTTACGATGTTGGTTTTCAGCTTTCAGTGATGGCAACCTTAGGAATTATTTATTTTTATCCTTATTTTAAGGAGAAATGGGCAGTGGAGAATGATTTTTTAGGCTTACGCTCTGTTTTCTTTTTAACTCTATCAGCTCAGATCGGTGTTTTTGGCATTTTAGTTTATAATTTTGAAACTTTTTCTTTAATTTCCTTGCCAGCCAACTTGATTATTGTGCCGTTTATTCCTTTCATAATGTCTTTGGGAGGATTAATGCTGTTGACTTCTTTTTATTGGCCATTGAGTCAGTTTTTTTCTTGGTTAACTTTTTTTGCTTTAAAAATGCAAATATGGGTGGTTGATTTTTTAGCTAAAGCACCTGGTGCGAAGTTATCTTTAGAGGGATTGGGTTTTTGGTGGATGATTGGCTATTATGTTTTATTAATTTTGATTATTAATGAAATAGGAAAGGGCAGGAAGAGAAGATTTAAAAGTAATTAAAATAAAAAGTGTTAAGAAAAAATTATACTATTTATCTTTTTATATTATTATTTTTAATCGGAGCATTGCTTTACTATGAGCATGATCAGCAGAGACGTGCTCCATTAACAGTTAGTTTTTTAGATGTGGGGCAGGGAGACGCTATTTTGATTAGTGACAACCGTAACAATCAATTGTTAATTGATGGAGGACCGAATGGGCGAGAGCTTCTATATCAATTAGGAAAGGAAGTGCCACTGTTGGATAAAAAAATTGAAGCAGTTATCCTCACTCATCCAGATGCAGATCATTTAACTGGTTTGTTGGACTTGCTAGAAAGCTATCAAGTTGACTTGTTTTTAAGTAATGGACAGGGTGAGGACAATCCAGTTTTTAAGGAGTTTGAAGAATTATTGCATCAAAGTAGTGCCACTGAAAAAAAGCTTGCTGCTGGTGAAATAATAGAATTTGGGGAAATTAAGTTAGTTGTTTTGAGTAGTGGAGGAGAAGGTATTGAAGACAAAAATGAAGCATCTGTGGTGATCAAATTAAACTATGGAGAAAATAGTTTTCTTTTTACAGGTGACATTGAAGCGAATAAAGAAAGTGAGTTAGTGCTGAGTGGAGTTGATTTGGAGGCGGACTGGTTGAAGGTTGGGCATCATGGTTCTGCAAATGGAACTTCTAATTTTTTTCTAAGAAAAGTAAAGCCATTAAATGCAGTGATATCTGTTGGTAAGAAGAATCGATTTGGACATCCAGCAAAAACTGTTTTGGAGCGTCTAAGAAATCACAATGTTGAGATTTGGAGAACAGATGAACGAGGAACTATTTCTGTTGAGTGTGATTTTAATAACTGTGTTGCGAGAACAAATTAGTTTTAAGTTTAATAAATTTGGCAACCAACCAGAAAGGTGGTACTATTTAGAAGTGTGACTTTTCATTAATTTCAAAAAGGTAATTATTATGATCACATCTATTATTGCTTTTTTAGCAAAATTCATTGTTGCCGGAATCTCTAAATTGGGTTACTTGGGCGTAGTTTTAATGATGGCGATTGAAAGTGCCTGCATCCCTTTGCCGTCAGAAATTATCATGCCATTTTCTGGTTATTTGGTTTCTACTGGTCGTTTTACTCTTTGGGGAGTAGCGGTTGCTGGAGCTTTTGGTTGTGTTGTTGGTTCAGTGGTGGCTTACTGGATTGGTTATTATGGAGGGCGTAAGGCGGTGGAAAAATATGGGCGCTATCTCTTGATTTCACGTCGTGACTTAGATATGGCTGATCGTTTTTTTGAAAAGTATGGCAATTGGGCAGTTTTCATCTCTCGTTTATTGCCTGTGATTCGTACTTTCATTTCTTTGCCAGTGGGTGTTGCTAGAATGAAATTTTGGCCGTTTGTTGTTTATACCTTTCTAGGTTCACTACCATTTTGTTATTTTCTGGCGTACGTTGGCAAGAAAATGGGGGACAATTGGGACACACTTGGTGGCTATTTTCATAAATTTGACGTTTTAATTATTTTTATTCTTTTCATAGGTTTTGTTTGGTATGTGAGACGGCACTTAAAACATAGAAAAGAAGAGGCAGCGGAGATAACTAAAGCTTAAAAACACAATATTTAAATAAAATAAGCAATGGAGGCGATTTTAAAGTATCAATTAGGAAATAATTTTGGCGCAGATTATTTGTTAGCACTGGGTCTATTTTTAGTGCTAACCTTTTTATTTAAGGTTTTTCAACTAATTATCTTAATTTGGTTGAAAAGGGGAGCGCTTAAAACTGAATCTAGGGTAGATAATTTAGTAATCTCTATTATAGAGGAGATTCGTCCACCAGTTTATTTTATAGTGGCACTTTATCTTAGCTTGAGTGTGCTCGACTTTGGTGCAAGGATGAACAATTTTATTTATGGAATCTTTATTTTAATTATCGCACTTGAGGTGGTGATGCTTTTTCAAAAGATTATTGATTTTGTTATTAGCAATAAGATTAAGTCAGACAAGAGTAAGGTTGACAAGGCTGATCAGGAGCGTAATTCAATGCTTAAGTTGTTTGGACAAATTGCCAAAATTTTCCTTTGGGTAATAGGTGCAATTTTCATTTTATCCAACTTCGGAGTCAATGTGCGTTCTTTGATTGCGGGAGTGGGAATTGGGGGAATTATTGTTGCACTAGCAGTGAAGGATGTGTTGGGTGATCTTTTTGTCTCCTTTTCGATTTTAATGGACAAGCCGTTTAAGGTAGGTGACTACATCATTGCTTCAGAAAAAGAAAAAGGCACGGTAGAGCGTATTAATTTACGCAACACTTATTTAAGAAACATACATGGTCAAGCTCTAATTATCCCCAATAAGAAGTTAGCCTCTTCTACTATTGAAAATTTTCGAACTATTAAACGAAGACAGACTTCAATGGATCTTAATATTTCCTATGAAACTAGCTTGCCCAAAATAAATAAAATCCCCACTTGGATTGAAGAAGTTTTTGAAAAAGAAGAGGGGGTAGAGCTAGTGCGAGTAGTTTTTTATGAATATGGTAAGTTTGGACTCAACTTTAAAATTACTTTCAAAGTGCTAAGTCCAGAATATTCAGTTTTTATGGAGACAAGGAATCGTATTAACTATGCCATCTTGAAGAAAGTAAAAAAGGAAAGAATAAGACTTGCCTATTTTCCTAGTCAGTTTATTATTAACCAGCAGAGTGCTGGAGAGCTTGAGTTTTAATTTGAATTCTGAGAAGCTTGAAAGTTTTAGGATTATTTAAGTAGCGTAATAATTTTTGTTACAAAAAAGATGAAGCGAGTATTAAAGAGAGTTCTTATTTTAGTAACTTACCTGGTCATTGCTCTTTCTTTGGGTCTAGTTTTTTATTTTTTTCTTAAGCCAGCGTCTAGCTGTGAAGATGGTATACGTAACCAAGGAGAAGCTCAGGTTGATTGCGGCGGGCCTTGTCGTCCTTGTTCGAGTGTGGTGAGTTTGCAAGAACTAGAGATGGGAGAAATTGAGTGGATTAATCAGGCGGAGAATAATTATGACGTGACTATTCAGGTGCGCAACCCTAATGAATTTTATGGCGTAGCTAAGTTTAAGTTCAAAATCTACGACCGGATCAAGGGGGAAACAGAGGCTAGTTGGCAAGAAGGTTTTATTTTACCAGGAGAAACCAAGCGATTAATCGCTTATGGTGTGACAGCAGTCAACGATCAAGCGCCGGATTTTGTAATTAAGCTAGACAAGGATAGTTTTATTTGGGAAAAGTTTTCTGATTATGCAATGCCTAATTTAGAAATCTACAATCCTGCCTATCAAGAGCTAGAACAGGGAAGCCCATTTTTTAGTCGTGTTAATGGAGTTGTTGTGAACAATAGTAATGTTGATCTTGAAACTATTAAAGTTAAAGTTTTTTTGAAAGATGATCAAAATAAGCTTTTAGCCACGGGAGAACAGGCAATGAATACGGTTCAGGCGGGAAATCGCAGAGAGTTTATTATTAATTTTCCTCATCGAATTAACGGAGTGATTTCTAGCGTGGAACGAGAAGTTGAAACCAATATTTTTGATTCAGAAAATTATATTCGGGTGCATGGTCAGCCAGAGCGTTGGGACTATAAGCAATAGTGTTGACTTTTTAAATAAAAACAATTATCATTAGATACAGATAAAAACCGCCGACAGGCTGTTTTTTAAAAGATTTTTTAAAGTGGACTGAAGCAAACTTGTTTTTCTTCTCCTAGATGCTATAATCCACGGTTGTAATCTCTAGTTTTAAAATAATGACAAAATTAATTGCTTACGTTAAAGAGTCTTATGCGGAGTTGAAGAAGGTGACTTGGCCTACAAAGGAGCAAGTGATGAATTATACGATGATTGTGATTGTTACTAGCATTATTTTTGCAGTTATTTTGGGAGTAATGGATTTATTTTTCTCCAAGGGGATTGAAAAATTTATTTTCTAATCATTTAACTTTCACGCGAAAATGGCAAAGCAAGTTCAATTACACGGAAAGGCTTGGTACGTTTTACACACCTATAGCGGCTATGAAGATAATGTAGCACGTAATTTGCGCCAAAGAATTGAATCGATGAATATGCAAGATAAGATTTTTGAAGTAATGGTACCGAAAGAGAATCGGGTAAAAATTCGCAATGGCAAACGCTTTACAGTTAAGGAGCGTATTTTCCCGGGATATGTTTTGGTAAACATGATTGTGACTGACGAGAGCTGGTACGTGGTGCGGAACACGCCTAATGTTACGGGATTTATTGGCATTGGAACAACACCAACTCCAGTTGATCCGGAGGAAATATTGAAGGTTAAGAAAAAAGCTGGTTCTACTGAAGTTAGACATAAAATTGACGTTAAGGCTGGTGATTCAGTAAAGATATCTGACGGGCCATTCAAGGATTTTGATGGTAAGGTTAGTGAGGTTGATTTACAAAAAGGAAAGATAACTGTTTTGGTAAGTGTTTTTGGACGAGAAACACCTGTCGAACTAGATTTTTTGCAAATCAGAAAAGTTTAATGCACTTAATGAAAAGTGTGACAATAAGTAACGCTAATATCTAATATTTATTTAATATCTAACACATAATACTCAGCATAATTCAAAAATGACTTAGAGAGATTATGGGTTTTGGTTTTATTAAAACTATGGCAGAAAATACTAATGGAGCAAAAATAATTAAGTTGCAAATTAAAGCTGGAGCGGCAAATCCAGCGCCTCCGGTTGGCCCAGCCTTGGGACAGCATGGGATAAATATTCAAGAGTTTTGCGTTCAGTTCAATGAAAAAACTAAGGAAATGGGCGGTGATGTAGTGCCAGTAGAAATAACAGTTAATGAAGATCGTAGCTTTTCTTTCATTCTCAAGTCTCCTCCTGCTGCAGAGCTTTTAAAAAAGGCAGCTAAGATTAAAAAAGGGTCGGGCAATCCTTTGAAGGATAAAGTTGGTACGGTTAATAAAAATCAGGTGCGCGAGATTGCAGAGAAAAAAATGGCAGATTTAAATGCTAATGATGTTGAGCAAGCAATGAAGATTGTCGAGGGGACAGCTCGCTCTATGGGAATAAAAGTAGAGTAACTTTAGAATTCTGTGAATTAATTAGTTAGCTAAATTTGATAATTATTTAAAATAAGTGGGACGAAAGTAATTTTATTTTCGGCTATCACCACTCAAGGCTATGAAAAAAGAAGTTAAAGAAGAGAAGCAAGTTAGACTTAAAAAAGCATCTAAAAAAGAGGTGGCAGGCTACAACAAAGATCAGCTTTATCCTCTTAAGGAGGGCTTGGAGATTTTGAGTAAGTTTCCAAAGGCAAAATTTGATGAAACGGTAGAACTAGCAATCAAATTATCAATTAATCCCGCCAAATCTGATCAGCAAATGCGTGGAGCAGTTGACTTGCCACACGGAACTGGTAAGAGTAAAAAAATTGCTGCTTTCACCGAAACTCAGGCTAAAGAAGCAAAAGAGGCAGGGGCGGATAAGGTTGGTGGGCAGGAGCTAGTAGATGAAATAGCAAAGGGGAAAATTGATTTTGATGTGGCGGTGGCAACTCCGGAAATGATGCCTAAACTAGCAAAGGTTGCAAAAATTTTAGGACCAAAAGGGCTCATGCCTAATCCTAAAACTGAGACTGTTGGCCCCAAAATTGCACCGATGATTGAAAGTTTGAAAAAAGGTCGCGCTAGTTTTAAAACAGACAAGGGAGCTAATATTCACCAGATTGTAGGTAAGCGATCATTTGAGAATGAAAAACTAGAGGAGAATATTAGAGCGATGGTAGATTATTTGAATAAAAACAAACCAGCAGCCGTAAAGGGAAAATTAATTAAGAACATTTCTATTTCTGGAACAATGACTCCAGGAATTAAGGTTAGTTTATAACAGGTAAGTAGTAAAATTTAAATGTATGTCTCAAGATAATTTATTAGTGCTAAGGTGCTCCGAGTGTAGCGAAAAAAATTACTATACGTATAAAAATAAGAAAAAATTAGGTCAATTTAAACTAGAAATGAACAAACATTGTTCTAGATGTGGCAAGCATACCGTTCACAAAGAAGGGAAAATGAAGAAATAGGACTTTACTACGAAATTACAAATCATACAAATATGCAGATGAATAACTAGGTGTCTGTTTGGTTTGAGACAAAAAGGTGGCTTGGTTACGTGGAATATTTTATGGAAGAGTTAAAGGCAAAACATAAGTGTATTCTTTTTGCAGGAGTGCCTGACTGTTCCAAGACGCCCGCGGTTGTTTATTTGAGTGGTGTGTTTGGTTTGCCAATTTTTAAAAAATAATACGGGTGTCGTATAGTGGTAATACGTCGGTCTCCAAAACCGATAACGAGGGTTCGATTCCTTCCACCCGTGCACTACAAAAAAATACAAAAGAGATTGTTCAGTTATCGCAGATAGAGGTTAGCGTCATTTTTATTGCTTAAGGATATTTATTGACAATATCTGAGAAATAACTTACAAGTAAAGTTGTTGTTCTTTTTAGTTATTTTCCATAGATTTAACATTTTCAGAGGAGGTCAGAAATGGTGCCAATGTCTGTAACAATTTTTATATTTAAGAGGAAAGAGTTGTTCAGCCAAAAACTGAGCAATGAGCTCTGCAGGTTACCCTTTTTGGTGGCAAATGTATTAAATAACTTCCTTTCAACTGGAAGGAAGAAGTTGGAACCAGAGGAAGTAAAGGTTTTTTATTTCGACTACTCTGGTTTTCGGAAACTCTTGAGCAAGGTAGAAGTTCTTATTATGGTTGATTTGTCAATCATAAAAGAAGATTGCCTCGGAGAGGTTTTGAGGCAAGTAAAAACAAAGATTCCTCCGATGGAGGAGAAGTGGAGTATACAAATAATGGCGGTTCATGGAGCCGCCATAGAGTTTTAGCTTGAAGGGCAATAACCGAAAGGTTTTGCCCTTTTTTCATCTCTCCTCTCGAAATCGATACTGAATTGCCTCGGCTAGGTGTGTGGTGGTAATATTCTCAGAGTCAGCTAAATCAGCAATGGTGCGAGCTACTTTCAAGAGGCGATTATAGCCACGGGGGGAAAGATTCATTTGATGAACCGCAGTTTGCAAAAGTTGTCGCTCTTTTTCACCAATTACACAAAAGTTTCTTAAAGATTTACTATCCATTTCTGAGTTAGTAATAAAATTGCGGTTGGTTTTTTCAAAACGATTTCTTTGAATTTTTCGAGCCTTGACCACTCTTTCGCGGATAGAGCGACTTTTTTCGGAAAGGTTATCTGAAGAAAGTTTTTCAAATTTCAAACGAGGAACTTCAATGTGCAAATCAATCCGATCCATAATTGGGCCAGAAAGTTTTTGTCGGTAGCGAGCAATTTGAGCGGGATGACAAACACAACGCTTTTCTGGATCGGTAGAGTTGCCACAGGGACAAGGATTCATGGCAGCAACTAAAATAAAGTTAGCGGGGAAAGTAAGTGCTCCTTGAGCACGAGCGATAGAAATTTCACCATCTTCTAAAGGTTGGCGTAAATTTTCAATCACCTCCTTGGGAAACTCTGGAAATTCATCTAAAAATAAAACCCCACGATTAGCTAAAGAAATTTCTCCCGGACGAGGAAAGGTGCCGCCACCGACTAGTGAGGCAGCAGAGGCACTGTGATGAGGCGCACGGAAAGGGCGCTCCTTGATAAAAGGATTGTCACTGTTAGTTTTTCCCGAAATAGAATAAAGCTTGGTGACCTCAAAAGCTTCTTCAATAGAAAGTGGTGGCATGATAGAGGGAATGGATTTAGCAAGCATTGTTTTCCCAGAGCCAGGGGGACCGCTGAGTAAAATATTATGTCCTCCAGAAACTGCAATTTCTAAGGCTCTTTTGACATGCTCTTGTCCTTTGATGAAACAAAAATCATGAGCCGGTTCAATTTCACTTAGTTCCTGAAAGTAATTCTGGTTTTTTTCTAAAGGTAAAATCTCTTCTGTTTGTGAAAAGTGATTAATTAGTTGAGTTAAATTTTCCGCAGGATAAACTGCTAAGGTTTCAGCCAAGTTGGCTTCCTCAGCGTTTTCTTTGGGTAAAAAGAAATGATTAAATCCTTTTTCTTTTAAAGAGATGGCAATTGGCAAGGCACCCTTAACTGGGCGAAGCCGACCATCTAAAGCTAACTCTCCCAGAAAACAAGCGTCAGAGGGAATATTTTCAATTTGTCCGGTTTCCAGTAAAACGCCTAAGGCAATTGGCAAATCAAAACCAGGACCTTCTTTGCGTAAGTCAGCTGGAGCAAGGTTGACTGTGATGCGACCATAGAAGTAGGGCGCGCGTAAATCTGAGTTGCGAATGGCACTAGAAACGCGATCTTGAGACTCTTTAACAGCGGCATCAGGAAGTCCGACGATATTAAAAACAGCTTGTCCACTGCTAGAATCAACTTCAATTTCAATAATTTTTCCATCCATTCCCAGAGGACTAGCTGAAAAAACTTTTACCGCCATAGGCTTATATTTTATTTTGATGAATTATAATTTTCTTTTTTCTTCTTGTAGTAATTGGAGGGCAAATATAGTAATGCCGATTGTGATCATTGCGTCAGCTAAATTGAATGTAGGAAAAGAGCCGATCTGAATAAAATCAATTACACAACCATATCTAATGCGGTCGATGAAGTTAGCAATGGCTCCTGCTAAAACAATAATCAAAGAAAGGTTTTTAGGGAGCTCAAGAATTAGATAAATTAGAATAAATACCACGCTAAACCAAATTAACCAAAACCAATAACCTTGCAGGGGAATGCTCCAGGCAATGAAGGGATTGCAGGAAATCTTTTCAGTGATAACGCCATAGCCGTTTCCAAGTAAATTGCTTTTTGCAAATATTTTTGTAGCTTGATCAATAGCAATTGCAACAAAAAAAACAAGCACTTTCACCATAAGAAGTGATTCAGATTTTAGTTTTGGCATTTAATGCAGGTGGCAGCCGCTGGATAAGCACGCAATCTTTCTACTGGAATTTTTTCTCCTGTACAGTTTTCACATTTACCATAAGTTCCAGTTTCCATTTTCTCTAGAGCTGAGTTAATTTCTTTTAATTTTTTTTCTAAAGCTTCAGTAACTGCCAGATCAGAGGCATATTCTTCAACCTCATCAGCGTTAGCTTCTTCGTCACGTTCATCCATTAATTCAAATTTAGCACGAACATCCTCGCCACCTCTTTTTTCGGCAATTTTTTCAAGCTCTGTTTCAGTGGACTTTTTTTCTGTTAATAATTTCTCCTTAAGTTCACTTAATTGTTCGATGGTTAACATAGTTTATTATTATTAGTTTATATCTTAATTTTAGCATTAGCTCTTGCTAAAGGCAAATAATGTTGAGTTAATTTTTTGATATCTTTTGAACGTTTTTTATTTTTTTAGTTGGCAAGAATTTAATTCTTGTTAAGATTAAAACATGAGAAAAATAATTGCAACAATCAAGCAAAAGAAGAATACTCGTTAGCGGAGTGATTTCTTCTTTTTCTTTTGCAATTATTTTCTAGAAGTTACCCGCTCAGCGGGTTTTTTGTTCTTTAAAATTATAGCAAGGGAGGGAAAAATGATTATTAATGCTAATGAATTGGCAAAAAGGGAAAGATTGGCGATTGCAAGAAAAATTGTTGAAATTAGTCATGTACCAGGAAGTTCCCTTTTGAGTAGAAGTCAGGAGGGGATTCTAGCTGACATTGATTCAGGAGTTGTTCTGGTTAGTCTTTATGAAGACAACCCAAGTTTTACAGTTGCTTTCGAGCCAACAGGACATCCCGACTATGTTGAGGTGGGAATGACATGTAATCTGGCTAAAGAAAAGGTTCGGGGCAGGGATTTATTCCCAAGAATAATTGATCATTATATAGCAAGCAATGCTGGAAGTCGTTTTATTTATCTAACGACAAATGATAAAAGAATGGTTTCCATTGGAAGAGTCGCTGGTTTTTCTTTTGTGGATAATCTGCAGCATTTTTTTCCGCCAGAGGTGCGTTCTTTCTGCTGTAGTCCTTGTCCCAAAGAAAAAACAGGAGTGGTAGTTGAGGGACAGCAAAAAGACTACTGTCCCAGATTTTCAGGGGAATTTATCCCGATTTTAACGGAAGAGGTAACAAGAATGCGCTGTATTATCCTTGCTAGAGAAATAAAATAACAATAGGACGGTTTCGTTGCGATGCTTCGAAACCGTTTATTTATTTAGATCAGTAACTAACTCAATAAGTTTTTTTGGTAATAAATTAAGATCTTTTCTTTTTACTTGCTCGTTGGGTTTGTGAGCATATTTAATGTCGCCAACTCCAAATAGAATGCTGTTTTTGAAAAAAGCCATTTCAGAAAAATAAGGAACAGCAAGGTTGTTTTTTAAAAGATTGCTTTTGCAAGGCTCAATGGAGTTTATTTTTTTAAGACTAATATTTTTTACTTTGTGCTTTTTAATGAAGGAGCTTATTTCATTATATTCTTTTTTATTTTTAGGACGAGTAAGAATTTGAGCACAAGCTTTGGCAGGAACAATATTGTCGGCTTCGCCACCTTCAGTAATGATTGCATTGAAGGCAGTCCAATTTTTTTTATACAATGATTGAAGGAAATTGGTTAGAAGATAAATAGCGCTTTGTTGTTTTTTGAAGGGAAGAGAGGAGTGAAGAGGTTTTCCTTTAGCAGTAATGTCAAAAGAAATAACACCTCGTTGACTGGTTGCAACTTGAAGTTTAGTAGGTTCCATGACAATAAACTTTGCATTTTTGGGCTTAGGTGCTTTTTTAGCGCCACTAAAATCAACTTCTTCACCTACTGTGAAAATAAGACCGATGTCAGAAAGAGCTTGAGCAGCGATAATTGCTCCAGCAATATTGCCTTTATTATCAATTGCGCCGCGACCGTAAATTTTGTCTTTAGTGACTTTTAAGGGAGCGTCACCTGGAACAACGTCCATATGAGCAATGATATAGATTGAAGGATTTCCTTTTTTAGCGATAACGTTAAATCTTTTAGCAGTAACTAGTTGTTTTTTTACAGAAAATCCATTTTGTTTAAGTAAATTAAACAAGAACTGACCTATTGCACCCTCATTTCCAGAAACGGAGGGAATTTTTATCATTTTCACCAAGAGCTCTTCTATTTTTGTCATTTTTTTAAAAGATGAGATGTTAATTGTTGGGTATTCTAACACAAGCTTTGTTTTTAGCAATTCTACTGAAGCCTTTTTATTTTGGCAAAAAAGAGCAAGTAGTGTAAGATTAGATATATTTTGGATAAATAACACTAAGATTAATTGAATAGAATAAAATGAGTAAATTAATTAATGAGTTAAATGATAAACAAAAGGAGGCAGTTTTGCAGACAGAGGGGCCAGTTTTAATTCTGGCAGGAGCTGGCAGTGGGAAAACACGAGCCTTGACCTATCGAGTGGCGTATTTAATTAAAGAAAAAAAGATTCATCCGCAAAATATTCTAGCGGTAACTTTTACTAACAAGGCAGCGGGAGAGATGCTAGAGCGAGTAAAAAAGTTATTAGGTTTGTCTGAAAATATTCCACCCTACTCCCAGTATTTACCAACAGTGGGAACTTTCCATTCAGTGTGTGTGAAGATTTTGCGGAAAGAAGCGGAACAAATTGGCTATAAGCGCAATTTTGTGATTTATGATGCAACTGATCAAAAAGCGGCGATGAAGGGTGTGATGCGCGAGTTGAAAATTTCCTCTGATCAAATGAAACCCCAAACAATTTTGGCAGCGATTAGTGCGGCTAAAAACAAATTGGTTGATGCGATAGAATTTGCTGAGGGAGCAGGGAGCTATTTTGAAGAAACAGTTGCAAAGTGCTATACACTTTATCAGAAAAAATTAAAAGAAGCTGACGCGTTAGATTTTGATGATTTAATTATGATTACGGTGAAAATGTTTCAGCAATATCCAGATATCCTAGAAAAATATCAAAATCTTTTTCGCTATATCATGGTGGATGAATATCAAGACACTAATCATGCGCAGTATCTTTGGTTAAAATTATTAGCCCAAAAATATCGTAATTTATGTGCAGTGGGTGATGATGCTCAAGCTATTTACGGGTGGCGTCAGGCAGACATTGAGAACATTTTAAATTTTGAAAAAGACTATCCAGAGGCCAAAGTGATTTTATTGGAACAAAATTATCGTAGCACAAAAAATATTTTGGATGCGGCACATAGTGTAATTATTCGTAATGTCAATCAAAAAAAGAAAAAACTTTGGACGGAAAATGAAGCAGGTGATTTACTAACTATTTTTCGAGCTCAAGACGAGATTGATGAGGCAGAGTTTGTTGCGGACAAAATCGTTGAATTACAAAAAGAGCAAAAATTAAAATTAGATGATTTTGCAGTTTTATATCGGACCAATGCGCAATCTCGTGCACTAGAGGAGGCTTTTTTGAAGGCGGGTGTGCCTTATCGAATTATTGGCGGAACTAAGTTTTATGAACGTAAAGAAATTAAAGACATTTTAGCCTATCTTTACTTTACGGTTAATCCAAAAGATCAAGTTAGTTTTGAACGAATCGTTAATGTGCCAGCAAGAGGAATCGGAAGCAAGACAGTTGAAAAAATTATTAAAACAGCTGGAAAATTTGAGGGAGATATTTTGAAAGTCATTGAACAGCTTGTGAAGACTGATGGTCTGCAAGCAAAAAAGTTAGAAACTTTAAGGAGCTTTACAGAAAGAATAAAGACTTGGCAAAAGTTTGCAATAAATAATTCGCCAACTGAATTAATTGAAAAGATATACCAAGAAAGTGGCTATGAGATGATGTTGAGTAAATTGGGTGATGAAGGAGCAGTTAGGGCTGAATATGTTAGTGAATTGCTAACGGTGGCAAAAAAGTTCGACGGAGATGAGTTTTTAAAGGCAAAACAGAGAAAAAAAGAGGACAATAATTTTCTTGTCAGTCAAGAGGACAGTGCAATCAATGCTTTTTTGGAAGAGGTGGCATTAGTTTCACAAACTGATCGAGATTTAGACAAAAAAGATTTAGTGCCATTGATGACTTTGCATGCAGCAAAGGGATTAGAGTATAGTGTGATTTTTTTGGTGGGAATGGAAGAGGGAATTTTTCCTCATTCACGTTCAGTTTTTAGTGAGAAGGAGATGGAAGAAGAGCGAAGATTGTGTTATGTGGGAATTACTCGAGCAAAAGAAAAAGCCTTTTTAATTCACACTCAGTCGCGCACAATTTATGGTGCTACCCAGGTTTCTGCTCAATCACGTTTTTTGGGTGAAATTGACACAGAATTAATAGATGAAGAATTTTCCAGCGCTATTTCTAGTTGGGAAAAAGATCAGATAGACTGGAGTAGTGATTTTTTTGAAGAAGGAATTGAGAAAAAGTCTGGCTTTCGCACCATCAAAGAGTCTGATTTTTCCGATGATTTTTTTCAGGAAAAAACAATTAATTTGGCGGATGATACAGTGGAAGTAGCAAGGACAGTTGATTTAAAAGATGGCGATCGAGTGGCACATGCAACTTTTGGAGAGGGAATTGTTGTGATGTCTGACGAGGAAGAAGTTAGTGTGGCTTTTCCAGGAGTTGGATTAAAAAAATTAGCCAGAGGAGTCGCACCGCTAAAAAAGATAGATTAAATTAATTTTTTAAAATTAGAGGTGTGGGGGGAATAAGTATTTTTAAAATTGAATGTTTCAGGGAATAAAAAATAAAACTAAAATTAGCTTGTTAATAGCAGTTTTACTATTTTCTACCAAAGTAAGCACTGCTTTTTTTGGGAAGAGACAGTTGGATTTTTCAGGAGAGAAGGAGGTTATTCTGTCAGACAATGGTTTAGTTTATCAATCAGTTAAAACTAAGGCTTTAACAGTTAAGGAGTTTATTCAAGAAAATAAATTAGATTTACATGAGGAGGATCAGGTTTATCCGAGGCTAGATGATGTTTTATTGCCGGGGACTAACATCCAGATTATGCGTTCAGTGCCAGTGGAAATTTTAGTGGATGGAGGAAGGATTCAAAAAAGAGTTTTTGCAAAGGATGTAACTGAGGCGCTAGGAGAGGCAGGTGTTTCTTTGGCACCATTAGATAAAATTAACCTGACCAAAAGTGCACCATTAGTATCCGGAGCAAAAATTGAAGTGACTAGGATTGAAATTGAGGATGTTGAAGAAGAAGAGAGGATTGATTTTGAAATCAAAGAAAAAGAAGATCCAAAAGTGAAGTGGCGGACTAAGGAGATTAAGCAGAAAGGGATTGCGGGTAAGAAGATAATTAAATATCAAATAACGTATAAGAATGGAGAGCAAGTTTCCAAGAAAAAAGTTTCAGAAAAAATAACACAACGACCAGTGGATGAAATTGTCTCTGTTGGAACAAAAGTTACGGTTGGAAAAACTCAAGCAGGGCGTGCTAGTTGGTATGCGCATACTGGAACAATGGCGTGTGCCAGTGTGAAGTTTCCTAAAGGAGCTTGGCTGAGAGTGACTGCTAAAAATACAGGCAAACAGATTTTTGTGCAGGTTAATGATTATGGACCAGATCCAGGTACGGGCAAGATTATTGATCTAGATAAAGTAGCATTTGAGAGGTTAGCACCAGTTGGGGCGGGAGTGGTTGATGTTAAGGTGGAAGAGATTTTAGAGTAAAACAAGATGAATTGTGAATTAATAAAAGCTCAAGTCATTTTTAAGTTAACCTTTTTCAATTTAATTTCTTCTCCAAAAAGCTTATTAGCAAGATCTTGAAAATTAGCAGTTAAATCAGTTACGCAGAAAGTTCTGTTGGTATTTTTGTTAAGAAGGCTTTCAATTTCTGAGTGATTAATTAAATACTGTTCTAATTTATCTGGAACAAATTCATCTTGGGAGATTATTTTAATTTTTGATCCAACCCTCTTTCTAATTATTGATTTTAAGTAAGCGTAGTGGGTGCAGCCCAAAATTAAAGTGTCAATTTTTTGAGATAAAAGTGATTTTAAATACTCATCTAAGATCGGATTAATCCACTTAATGCCTTGGTTTTCAATTAAAGGCACTAAAAGTGGAGCTGCTTGTTGAAAGACTTGTGCGTTGGGCAGAAGTTTTTTGATTTCTCTTTTAAAAGCTTTGGAGTGGACGGTACTTTGAGTTGCTAAAATACCGATTTTTTGGTTTTTGGTATATTGGGCGACTTCTTCAGCAGAAGGAATGATTACACCCAGAACTTTTTTATCAGGGTGATTTTTGGGAAGATATTCTTGTTGAATTTTAGGAAGAGCTTCAGCTGAGGCGGTGTTGCAAGCGATGATTACTAATCCACAGTTATTTTGAAAAAAATAATCCATTGCTTCTTTTGTGAATTGATAAATAGCTTCTTGCGAGCGATTGCCATAGGGCAGTCGAGCTGTATCGCCTAAGTAAAAATAGTTATATTTGGGAAGTTGTCTAATTAGACTTCGGGTAATAATTAATCCACCTAGTCCAGAGTCAAAAATTCCAATATTCATGATTTTAAAAGTTTATAAGGTTTCCAAAGTCGAATATTTCTTTTAACGGCAACCAAACGAATAATTAACATTAGCAATAAAGTGATATTAATCGTGATAAAACTATGAGGCAAATCTTTAATAAGCCACAAACAAAGGCCCGTTAAAATAGCAATGGTGGCATAGAAATTGCTATGCATTATTTCAGGAGTTTCGTTCATAACCACATCTCTGATTATTCCCCCGCCGACGGCAGTTGTAACAGAAAACAGAAGAACTCCCAATAAGCCTAAACCAGCCTCTATTGCTGCATTATAGCCGATGTAAGAGAAAACAATTAAGCCGATTGAATCCAGGAATATAAAAAGTTTTTTTATTTTCTCAAAACGCTTAAAGATGAGAATAGTAAAAAATACACCAATCAGCACTATGTAAATATAGCGATTGTCAAATAGGTAGAAGGGAAGGTTATTAAGCAGCATTTCTCTAACGGTGCCGCCTCCCAAGGCCGTAAAAAAAGCGCAAGCCAAAATACCAAAAAAATCAAAATTTTTCTTAATAGCAAAGTAGCTACCATAGCAAGCAAAGGCGAAAGTCCCAACAAAATCCAAAAGCAGTATTTCGCGTTCCATTTAAATAAGCTTAAAATTACATTGTCTCTTGTTTTAGAAAGCGCAATATTTCTCGAGCGCCTTTTTCCCATTCGAAATCGAGCATCATATCATGACACATATCTGAAAGCAAAATAGGAGTCTTTTTATAAAATCTTACCAATTTTTTTTGCTCAGTGGGGGAGAATAACTTGTCAGCTTTTGAGCCAAGAAGAAAAACAGGTAGCTTAGATTTAGTTTGCTCAGAACGATGAAGTCTGAATATTTCCTTAAGAGCCTTTTTTGATTCTGCCTGAATCAAGGGGGCACATCGAACTAATTCTTTTTCAGAAAGTCTACCATTAATAAATGAGGCACGACTTAACTCCTCTTCAGTAACTTTCTTGCCTAAAAAAATATCAAAAGTTATTCTCCCTCCTTTAAAATCTTTTAATAAAAATTTAGTGACCCAAAGTAGACCGATCTTTTTCAAGGGGATGGAAGCGATAATAACTGCTGCTTTAATTTTCTCTGGATTTGTTTGAATAATTTTTTGAGTTAAAATTCCACCCATAGAGTGTCCAATGAGAACAGGTTTAGCAGGAATTTTTTTAAGAACATTTAAAATATCTTTCACATAATCATCCAGTCCATAATCATTTAAATTTTCATAGCCATCACTTTTTCCGTGCCCGCGGAGACTTAATGCATAACAATCAAATCCTTTTTGGGAAAAATATTGCATGTATTTTTTCCAACACCAGGCACCATGACTAGCGCCATGAATAAAAAGCAGTGCACCTTTAGATTTTACTAATTTATTTTTTTCAGTTAAAAGTTCTAGTTTCATAAAGATTCAAATTAAGGATGGAAACAAAAACAAGACCAGATGGTCAAAATATAGGTTAAAATAGTTTTTAGATTGCTTTGGCATTTTACTACAATCTTTTTAAATTGCCAAGAAAAGTCTATTTTTTTGATAGCATTGACTATTTATTAGGCTTATTTTAAAGAAAGCGAAAGACAATCCTTGATGCGACAACTCCATGATTTTTTGGTCAAGTTCTTTTTCTTTTAGCTGATCTGGAGTTTGAGTTGGGTTAAGTTGTGAGTTGAGCGAGTTTTGGTTGTACTCTGACATAGGCTTTAAATTGTAAATTTTTTAAAGATTGGTTACAATGTTAATTATACATTATTAAGAATAGTTGTCTAAGACAAGCGGCTAACAGACTAGTTGATCCAAGAAGATTTTATTTAAAAAAATGAAGCCAAAAAAATCATTGGGGCAAAATTTCTTAAGAAATAAGGAAGCGTTGACAAAGATTGTTGTAGCGGCTGATTTAGGTGTGGAGCAAAATGTTTTGGAGATTGGACCAGGAGAAGGAGTCTTGACAGTTGAGTTGATGAAAAAAGCAGGGAGGATTTTAGCAGTAGAAAAAGATGATAGATTAATAGAAAAGCTGAAACTTAAAAATGAAAAATTAAAAATTATCAGAGGAGATATTTTGGAAGTTAATTTGCCAAAATTGCTGGAGGAAAATAGTTTTACTAACTATAAATTAGTGGCTAATATTCCTTACTATATTACCGGGAAAATCCTTCGCCTATTTTTAGAAACTCAATATCAACCAAGCTTAATGGTGCTTTTAACGCAAAAAGAAGTAGCGGAGAGAATCGTGGAAAAAGATAATAAAAGTAGCATCCTGTCTCTTTCAGTTAAACTTTTTGGTTGGGTAGAGATTATAGATTATGTTGCCAGGGAAAGTTTTTATCCAGTGCCAAAAGTAGATAGTGCAATTATAAAAATCACACCTCATCTTCATCAAAAATCTAAAGAAGAAATAAAGTCATTAATGCGGATAATCAAAATCGGCTTTGCTAGTCCGCGGAAAACTTTGCTAAATAATTTAGCAGCAGGACTGAATAAAGAAAAATTAAAAATAGAGGAAATATTAGTAAGCAATGAGATTGATTTAAATGTTAGAGCGGAAAGTTTGAGTTTGGTGCAGTGGGAAAATTTGAGGAATAAGTTAGAATAGGTTAATTTTTAAAAATAGCTTAAAGAGATTAGTGATTGGTAGAAGGAAAGTATTTTAATTAGCCATTTCCCAAATTGTTTTTGGTGAATTAAGGTTTTGCTGATATAATGGACGAGTAGCTACTTAAATAAAAAAAATGGACGAAAAACAAAATTCCAATATAGTCGATGGACAAGAGAGCGCTCAATCACTCACCCCAGGGAATGTTTCAGAGTTAGCAAGTCCAGAAAAGGTAGAAAAAGTATTGCGGAGATTACGGCGTCGTTCCGAAGAAGAAGAGGCTTCTCGCTTGGCCGCAAATTTAGCTATGCCATACATAGACCTTAATATTTTCCCCGCAGACCAAGAAAGTATTCATTTTATTTCTGAGGAGAATTCTTTGAAACATGGCTTGATTGTGATTCATAAACGTGAAAAAAGTCTAAAGATAGCAACGATAGATCCAGAGCTACTAGCAGTAAAGGAAATAACGAATGAGTTAGAAAGAAAAAATGGTTTTCAGGTGGAGTTATTTGTTGTGTCTAAAGCCTCTCTTCAGCGTGCCCAGGAGTTGTACAAAAAAAATAAGTTAGTAGAAGTTTTTGATTATTTGAGAGCGAATTTAACAGGGAAGGATTTAGATCAATTTGAAGACGATATTAAAGAGTTAATTGATTTGGAGAGGAGAATTAAAGAGCTGCCAACAACAACAGTTTTAAATGTTATTTTGGCGGGAGCGATGAAGCTAAGGGCTTCTGATATTCATTTCGAACCTCAAAAGAGCGGTAATGTTCGTTTGCGGTATAGAATTGACGGAGTTTTACAGGTGGTTGCGGAATTTCCATTAAATGCTTACTCCACTGTGCTTTCAAGAATTAAAATTATGAGCAGAATGTTGCTTAATGTGCGTGATACAGCACAAGATGGACGGTTTTCTATTTCTTTGGAAGAAAAAAAGGAAATTGACTTGAGAGTTTCTGTTTTACCAGGTAACTATGGAGAAACAATAGTAATTCGTTTATTGGGGCAGGGAATTGAAAAGCTTGATTTTGAAAATCTGGGACTGGTTGGGTTAGGTTATGAGCGTTTAATATCTGAGTCAGAGAAAAAGCAAGGGATGATTATTAACTCTGGACCAACTGGTAGCGGGAAAACAACCACTCTCTACTCTATCATTAATCGAGTCAATACCCCTGATAAAAAAGTAATCAGCATTGAAGATCCAATTGAATATCAAGTGGCAGGAGTAAGTCAGACTCAGGTGGAAGTGGAGCGAGGCTATTCTTTCAGCAATGGTTTACGTTCGATTGTTCGTCAAGACCCTGATATTATTTTAGTGGGAGAAATTCGTGATGAAGAAACTGCGGAAATTGCAGTGCACGCATCTTTAACCGGGCATCTTGTATTAACCACAATTCACTCTAAAAGCTCTGCTGGAGTTGTTGGGAGGATGATTGATCTAGGAATTAAGCCTAGTATTATCGCTACTGCAGTTAATGCTTTTATTGCTCAAAGATTAGTGCGAGAGCTTTGTGAATTTTGTAAGGAAAAATATGTACCAGCTGAAGAGACAGTAGATGCTTTGAAAAAAATGTTTTCCTTGATTTCTCCAAGATCTAAAATAGAAATCCCTAAGACAATTGATCATTTATGGCGCTCTAAGGGCTGTGTAAAGTGTCAAGGTTTGGGCTACCGAGAGCGAATCGGTGTTTTTGAGGTAATGACAATTAATGATGAAATTAGAGAGCTAATGGAGCGCATGGCAACGGAGGATGAAATTCGTTTAGCGGCCTTAGAGAATGGAATGGTTACCTATGAACAAGATGCTTTAGTGAAGGCAATTGCGGGCAAAACTTCTCTGGAGGAATTGCAACGTGTAGTTGGAACGGGGGAATATTTAATGGATATTTATGATAAAATTGTAGTGCAATCTTTGTCGCGCGGGGTGGTGGTTGAGAAGAAGGTGGTTGATGAAATAAAGGGATTGATTAGCAAGAAAGAGGAAATGAGACAATGGCTAGAGAGAGTTTCTTTGCGTGACTCTATCCGCTATATTTTAGGCGCAGGACTTTTAATGCGAGCAGGTGACATTCATATTGAGCCAGGAGAGCGGGAATTCAAGGTGCGTTTTCGTATCGATGGTATTTTGCATGATATTGTTTATCTGCCAATGTCAGAATTCTTAGGAACCTTAAATGAAATTAAAAGTTTGTCTGGTTTTCGAACACAACAGCGCCAAGGTGTTATTGATGGGCGTTTTCGCATTACCATTCCTAAAGAGGTTGAGGAAATAAAGGACAAACAGGTGGATGTGCGGGTCTCTATTATTTTGGGTGGTTTTGGTGATATTATTGTGATGAGACTTTTAAATCAAGCAGCTCAGGCGACTGAATTGGAAAAGCTAAATATGCTACCCTATAATCTAAAACTATTAAAACGCAATATTAGAAAGCCAAATGGAATCATCTTAAATACTGGACCGACTGGACACGGAAAATCAACTACCCTATATGGTGCTTTAGCCTATTTAAACAATCCAGAATTAAAAATTATTACAGTGGAGGATCCGATCGAGTATCAACTAGATGGAGTGTTGCAAACTCAGATAAACGAAGAGGAGGATTATACTTTTGATACCGCAATCAGAGCATTATTACGTCAAAATCCTGATATAATGATGGTCGGAGAGATCCGAGATAGAGAGACTGCTAGTGCGGCTTATCAAGCTGCGCTAACAGGGCATTTAGTTTTGAGTACACTACACACCAACAGTGCAGCGGGAAGTGTGCAGCGTTTGTTAAATATGGAGTTGTCAATTTCTGATTTAATCACGGGAACTAATTGCTTTATGGCACAACGACTAGCAAGAAAATTATGCGAGCACTGCAAGGAGAAGGTTGCTCCAAGTGCACAGGAAAAAAATCAAATGGAATTATTGTTAGCAAAAATTTCATCTAAAGCACGTGAAGAAATCAACATTCCTCCTGTTGAGTATGTTTACAAACCAGTGGGATGTGAAAAGTGTAATTTTATTGGTTACTATGGAAGAATTCCAATTTCAGAGATTATTGAAATAAATGAAAAAATGGAGGAATTGTTGGCAACTCATCCAACAACCAGTCAAGTGCGAGATGCAGCTTTGCAAGAAGGAATGATTTTAATGGCTCAAGATGGGGTTTTGCGAGTGCTAGAGGGGGTAACTTCTTTTGAGGAAATTTCTAGAATTACAGAAGAATTAGACTAGAGTTAAAATAAAAAACCGCTTTGAGCGGAATTATGGCTGAGATCATTTTCATTAAGCTGTAGACAATAAACTTATGCTAAGAGCATAAGGCGGGATCGGATCCGAGAGCAGGCACAGCCAAAACCATACCAGCCTTGTACGTAGGAAGAGATTCCAAGAGTCAGAGTAACTCTTTGTCTACAACTTGACAAAAACAAATATTCTTAATAAAAATAGCTTGACATTGAATTATAACAAAAAATAAATTCTTGTCAAGAGAAGGATAAGTTGTTATCCTAAAAACACTAAATAGTAGGAATTGTTATTGTAAATGATTACTTCAAACAAAAATGAATTGGAGGGAGAAGAACAGTTGGATTTAACCTTACGACCACAAAAGTTGAATGAATATGTTGGCCAAGGAAAAATCAAGAACAACTTAAATATTTTGATGGAGGCAGCGAAGGAAAGAAAAGAACCGATCGAGCACGTTTTATTATTTGGACCACCTGGATTGGGTAAGACAACTCTAGCACACATTATTGCAAGAGAAATGGGGGCGGGAATCAAGACGACATCTGGTCCAGCAATTGAACGAGTGGGAGATTTAGGTTCAATCTTAACCAATTTAAACGATGGTGACATTTTGTTTATTGATGAAATTCATCGAATGAGTAAGTTGGTGGAAGAAGTGCTTTATCCCGCTATGGAAGATGGCAATCTAGATATTATTGTTGGCAAGGGACCAAGTGCTCGAACGATTAAGTTGGATTTGCCAAGGTTTACTTTAGTGGGAGCAACTACTCGTTTGGGAATGCTTTCTGCACCACTGCGAAATCGGTTTGGAGTAACCTACAAGTTAGAATTTTATGAGGCGCCAGAGATTGGTAATATTTTAAAAAGAGCAGCTCAAATTTTAAAAATGGAGATTGATAATTCTGGTTCTCAGGCAATTGCGGAGTGCTCAAGACAAACTCCGCGTGTGGCGAATCGATTGTTGAAGCGAGTGAGAGACTACGCTCAAATTAAAGGAGAAAAAGTTATTTCTCGTCCTATTGCGACAGAAGCATTGCGTTTGCTAGAAGTTGATCATTTGGGATTAGAGCCGACAGATAGAGAGATTTTGACAGTGCTGGTTGATAAGTTTTCTGGCGGACCAGTAGGGCTGAAGACTTTGGCGGCAGCTTTTTCAGAAGAAGCACAAACGATTGAAGAAGTTTATGAGCCTTATTTAATGCAACTGGGTTTTATTGAGAGAACTCCTCGCGGACGCAAGGCAACTCGAAAGGCCTTTGAGCATTTAGGCAAGGAATATATTGAAGAAAATAGCACTAATGCCAACGAGAATAAATTATTTTAAATTTTAAGATAATAAAAAGTCATGGTTAATCTTTTCTTGATGTTGTATTTACTAATAGTGATAGTTTTTATTGGTGGAGTTTTAGTTGTGACCTATCACTTGGTTTTTTATCGATTGAATAAGATTAGTACCAATTTAATGGTGGGAGTTTTTTTGGCAGGCTCTTTCTTTTTTTTATTGCTGAGTCTTTTGGCAGCAATAACAGTTGATTGGAGTAAGTGGAATATTATTGTTTAATTTAAATATTGGATAATTTAAAATGAATAACAATTATCAAAATAAGCCAGTTTATGACTTTCGAGGAAAGCATCCAGATGAGGATGTAATTTTAATGTTACGTCGCCATTGGTTTGTGGCAGTGATTTATTTTTCACCAGCCATTTTGTTTTTGTTGGTGATAGTGATTATTCAAGCGGTAGTTGGCGGAACAAGTATGATTGAAACTTTTCCTTTGGGAAAGGGTGGCTTTTATCTTATGCAAACTATTTTGTTAATGTTTTGGTGGTTGGCAATGGCAATTATTTGGGTTAATTACTACTTAGATGTTTGGATCGTAACTACAAAAAGGATTATTAATATTGAACAAATTGCTCTTTTTCGGCGAGAGATTAGTGAATTAGAGCATGGCAAAATACAAGATGTAACTACTGAGGTTTTAGGTTTTTTCCCAACCTTGCTTCGCTATGGCAATGTTCATATTCAAACTGCAGCAACGCTAAATCGTTTTATCTTCAAAGAAGTTCCCAGTCCAGCTTTTGTGCGGGATGTAATTATGAAGTTGCAACAAAAAGCAACTGATGAGCAAATGAGACGTGAAGGACAAATTTTAAGAGGGAAGTTATAAAACTATGAAAATCGCAATTAATTGTTGTGATTTAGACAGTGAACGGATTGATGGCACCAGGGTTTATATAAAAAATCTACTAAATCACTTTGGCAGCATCTCTACTGAAGATGAGTTTTGGCTTTTTCATAAAAAAGAATTCAATCCAGCCTTAGCGCCAAAAATGTTTTCGAATTATCGAGATTGTAAAATCCCTTATCCATTTTGGTGGACACAAACGCGCTTTCCATATGAGATAAAAAGAGAGGGTTTTGATGTGGTTTGGATGCCAATTCAACAAATTCCTTTGATGAGAGATAAAAATAGTCGTTATGTAGTCACAATACACGATTTAGCTTGGAAATATTTTCCACAAAACTATGAGTTTATCAATCGATTGAAGCTAGATTTTTTTGCAGAAACAGCTATCAAACGAGCTGACAGGGTGGTTGCAATTTCGGAATCGACCAAGAAGGATATTTTAAAATTCTATCCTCAGGTTGATGCGAACAAGGTTTCTGTAGTTTATCACGGTTTTGAGCGAAAGTGGTTAGAGAGTAAGTTTTCTTCTGAGCAAAAAAAGCAGCTAGAGGGAAAATATCAAATTACAGATAAAAACTATTTGCTTTATGTTGGTGGCTTGGATGACAAAGAAAATGTAGCAATTTTAATTGAGGCTTTTAATCAATTAAAAAAACAAACTGACTTCTCTGGACTGAAATTAGTTTTAGTGGGAGAGGAGAAAAAAAATTCTAAAAAAACTTGGGCAAAAATTAAAAAATCATTTGCGCGAAAAGATATTATTGTTACGGGAAGAATTGAGTTTACAGAGTTAGCTTGGTTTTATCAAGGAGCAAAAGCTTTTGTTTTGCCTTCTAAATACGAGGGTTTTGGCTTGCCAGTTTTGGAGGCTTTTGTTGCGCAGGTGCCAGTGATTGCAGTTAATCGAGGTGCTTCTTTGGAGATAGGGCAGGATGCGGCAATTTATTTTGATGGAGAGAATACGCAAGGGTTAGTGCAGAAGTTAGAGATAGTTTTGTCTGATGAGGCAATGGCGAAGAAAATGATTAAAAGGGGACTAGAGCGAGCGAATGATTTTTCTTGGAGAAAGTGTGCAGAGGAAACTTTAGCAGTGATCAAAAGTCAGAATAATAAACCAATTTGAAATTAGATTATTAATAAATAATTGTTAAAGTAAAATGAAAATTGAAGTGCGCAAGCCAACACAGGAAGAAGTTGAATTAGCACAAGGATGGGAGACTTGGACCAAGGAGGTAAGTGAATTTCCTTGGAGCTATGATCAACAGGAAACTTGTTTGATTCTTAAGGGAAAGGTGGAGGTAACAACTCAAGATGGACAGAAGGTTAGTTTTGAGGCGGGAGATTGGGTGGTTTTCCCAGTGGGACTAAAATGTGTTTGGAGGATTATTGAGCCAGTAGAAAAAAGATATCAATTTAGTTAGGTTGACTTGTAAGATTTCTTTAAACTAAGAGAGAATTTTTTAATTATTTTATGTATTATTTAAAGAGGGTAATTTTTAAATATTTTATTAATGAAGAAAATAATTGTTCTTTTTTTGGGTAGCTTTATGATTTTTTCTTTTAGCCAAGCCGCGGTTTGTCCTTTTGGGATGGTGAATGATCCTTATCCAGGGCAGTGTGGGCGCTATATAGATAGAAACGGTGATCAGATTTGTGATTTAAGTCAAAACACAGTTGATAAGCAGCAGCAACCCACCGTAGAAGCTAACAACAAAGTATCTTCAACAACGCAAGCCCCAACATCATCTACTGTTTCAGTTAAAGGAGGAGTGGCGAGTGATGGAATTTTGGTTTTAATTTTAGCTTTGGGATTGATTGTGAGTTATTTTATTTCACTATTATTAGTCAAGACAAAAAAGATCTCTTCTTTTGGTAATAAGCTATTTTGGAATTCTTTGCTGCTAATTTCTTTTTTGGTGCTAGGAGTAACTTCGGCGGTATTGGTTTTGAGGTCTGTTTATGAAGTAAATTTTAGTGGTTACAGTCTTTGGCTAAGAGCGCATACAATAGCGGGAGTGGCAATGCTATTGCTTTCTATTTTTCACACTTTTTGGCATGGTAAGTATTGGTGTTGTTATTTTCGTAGCAGAAAAAAGAAAGAAAATTGCTCTAATGATAAATAGGGGGGTAATTTAAGTTTTCAATTCTGGACAAATTAGGGATAAAATGATAGCTTGAAAGAGTTGGTAAATAAAAAGATTTGAATAGTTTTAAAATTTAGCAAAATCTGGAGAGGTGGCTGAGTGGCTGAAAGCAGCACACTGCTAATGTGTTGACCCCTTAAAAGGTCCCAGGGTTCGAATCCCTGCCTCTCCGCCAA
>DUUL01000015.1 GCA_012841575.1 Candidatus Moraniibacteriota bacterium
GGCGGAAGAGTCGCTAAAAATACGGCCGGAGATAGGGATGATTTTCCTAATTGTGAAAAAGCGATTTTCGAAAACAATCTACAAAATCGTGTCCGCTTACTAGTTGGTATTTCCGACAAAGAAAGAAACACTCTTCTTAATAATGCTGATTTAGTTGTTTCTCCTAATGTTAAAGTTCCAGGCAGCATGGAAGGCTTTGGAATTAACGCAGTTGAGGCAGCAATTTGTGAAAGAGTAGTTGTTGCTTCTGACTTAGAGGGCCTAGCAGATGCTATTAAAAACGGAAAAAATGGCTTCTTGGTGGAATCAGAAAACATCGAAAAGTGGGTTAATAAAATTAATAAAATCTTTGACTCTGGTGAAGCCTTCAATCGTTTCTTTGGTAAAAAAGCCAGTCAATATACTAAAGAAAATTACTCTTGGGATAAAATTTGCCAACGCTATTTAGAGGAGATGAAGAAATAAATTAGAAAACACGCCAATTCTTTTACTTCCTTAAGCTTTTAAAACTCTAAAATTTTCAACCCCACTTTGTCTTTCTTGGCGACTAATTAACCTCTTCTGCATTTTTACTAAGAGTTGGTTTTAAACCTAGACTACTAAATCGATCTTTCAATAAACTTCTCACGCTTTCATAAGCAATCCCTAAGCTCGACACTAGGGCAATAATCCGCACTTCATCACCTGATTTTAATTTCGGCAGAATAATTTCTTATTCATGTTTTTTCTAATCGCTTTTTAGGCTTTTAAAGCTATCCTTCTTGTTTATTCTCCTATAAATGCTATCATGATAAGAAAGAAAGCAAGCCAATTTTAAGCAAAGATTTCTTTTGTTATATGCTTATTATTTCACTACTGAAATTATATTTTGCCATCTTTTTCGTCCTTTTTTTACCAGGGTTTTTTTTGTTATCTTTCTTTGAAAAAAAATTTGACTTATTCCATAAAATCAATCGATTGGAAAAATTGGTTTTAAGTTTTGGTCTAAGCTTGGTAAGTGTTAATTTTCTGGCAATGATTTTAAACCGCTTGACTATTCCAATTAACGCTCTTTCCCTCTTCACTAGTCTTCTTATTTTTATTGCTTTCTTCTGGGGATTAAACAAGAAGACTAAAGCCAAAAATCTCTTAAGTAAAAACCGCCCACAATTGTCCTGGAAAAAATTTATCCTCTACTTAAAAACTAATCGCCTTGTGGCGCTCTTTCTTCTTGTTTTTCTTTTTTCCTTACTACCTCGCTTTTTTTACGTTGCCGAAGGAATTTTCCCGAAAGCCACCGACTTAGGCCATCACCTCTACTGGTCGCAAACTATTATTAACACAGGAAAACTAGCCAACTACGACGGTCGCCCAGATTTTATTATTGGCGAACATATTATTTTTTCTGCCATAAGCCTTCTAAGCGGAATTAGTCTTGTTAGCTCATTTCCAGTTATTATTCTCTTACTAATTAATCTTTTTTCTTGTCTAGCAATAACAATACTAGGCTTTCGTTTTGCCCAAGTTTTTTGGGATAAAAACAAAAACGCTAATTGGTTAATAGCAATTTTCACCTTAATTATTGTTGGTATCTTTTATCCAATCGCTGATCCACAGGCGAAATATGTTTCTGGTGGCGTCATTGGCAATATAATGGGTAACTTATTTATTCCCTTGATTTTTTGGAGTCTGTTGCGAACAATTAAAACCCATCGCCCGATTTTTGGCTTTTTATTCTTCTTTTTTGCTGCCAACCTAGCCTACACCCACCATCTTTCTACTTTCATTCTTCTTTATTCTCTAGCAGGTTTTATTGCACTAACAATTTTATTCTTGCTAATTTCTCACCACTTCCACCTCAAGCAATTCTGGCCAACCTTATGGAAAAATATCAGACCATTTTTAGCTCTACCTAACATCATATTTTTAATTTTAATGGGGTTGTTCGTTTTTTTAGTCTGGACCCCATCTTATCTTAATTTTTCTGCCATTGACCGTGCAGTTGGAGCCCCAATTAAAGCAACTCGCACTGGACTAGCTCTTGGACAAGTGATTTTAAGCGTTGGTCCTTGGCGTTTTTTCTACGGCGGATTAGCCCTGGGAGTACTCTTGCTCTTCTTTGCTCACAAAGCACTTGCTCCCAATCAGTCTAAACCCAAATTAACTATTTTAATTTTTATCGCTTGGATTTCTGCTTGGACAGTTATGGTTCTGGCCATGTCCACTTTTCCTCACTATCTCAAAGTTGACATTCCCTCCAATCGAATCGTCACCTACCTTGCCTTCCCCTTTGTAATTCTAAGTACCCTTGGCGTTTTCACTATTTTCCAATTAGCCCGTAGAAATCTGCCCTCTGTTGTTTATTCTATTTTATTTTTGGTAATTATGGGAACTGGCTTTATTTCTGGACTAAGTGATCTTTCTGATCAGGCTCGTGGTAAAAGCACCGACACTCTCACCGCCGAAACTTACGCCTCCGCTCAATATTTAACATCCCGCATTGGTGCTGAAGAAATGGTTTTAAAAGATCATATTTATCTTTCTGGCGACACCTGGATGAAATTATTTTTCCAACGAGGCTATGACTATCCACTTTCTCGCACCTTTAATTTTCGCTATGAAGATATCATGAAGGATCGAGAAACTTGCACTCGTGATATGGTTCTAAAGCCAGATAGTGAAATTGGCAAACAATGCTTTTGGGAAACGAAAACTCGTTATATTGTTCTAAAAGACGGATCTGACACCGCTCAATTTGAACGCTCAACTGAATTTCAGAAAATCTATAACTCTAATGATGTGGTCATTTTTCAAAAAATCAACTAGACTAAACTAATGAATTCACGCTATTTAACTATCATTCTTATTCTAATTTTAACCATAACTACTGGTGGACTTTTTTGGTACGGAGAAAGAAAGATTGAAAAAACAAATCAAGCTTTTACCGCTATTGGCTTTGAAAGTCTTAATGATGAGTCTGATTTAACTTTTTTCATTGACAATCGAAAGCCAAAAAATAAAGAATATTCCATAAATTATCTAGTTAATGAAAATTTGATTGAGTCTGAGAAAATCACCATCCCTGAGAAAAGCAAGAAAATTATCACACCCAATGATAGCATTTTGAAAAAAATAAAAACGGCTTCAAGAGATCAAGAAACCGTTAATTTGGAGATTATAGTCAAGTCAGGTGAAAAATCCCTGACTATTGAAAGAGGGCAGCTCTAGAGAATCCGCCCTCTCTCCGCACTGTCCATTAAGGACTCGTAAGCCCTAATCAACAACGCATAATTAGCCCAGGTAACCACTGTGGTTACTAAGACTAAAGAAGTTGTTGCTGTTCCCTTGAAGTATAAAAGCCCCAGAAGAGCGGCCATGTAGAGATGCCAAAATTTAATTTTGACATCTAACATCTCCCCATGATTGGACAAAAGCGCAAAAACAACCTTTGCCACCAACATAAAAAAGGGAAATGTAGTACTATGGAAAATAAAAAGAAACCACAGCACTTCTAAATCTATCATTTTCTCCTCCTTTTGTATATTTTAAAGAACTAAACAAGCTATATCTTATAATTATATCATATAAATAATTTTTTGTCAAATAAATGCGTCGAATTCTATTTTTCACTCGTCCACTCACCCCACCCTGGGATGAAGCCAGTAAAAATCTTGCCTTTGATCTCAGCCAAAACTTAGAGGGTGATTTTGAGTTAGAAATTTTAACAACCAAAACATTTGCGGAAAAAATAACAACAGAAAACCATTTAAAGGAAAAATATTTTGCTCAAGTTAATCCCAACTCAATTTTCTCTTCTCCCCGACTTAACTTTTGGACAAAAATCAAATTGCTCCGCCGACTTTTTCAAAGAAATATCAACGCCGACATTGTTCATTTTCTTTTTACCCCTCGCTCTCTCACTTCCTTTTTGTTTCGTCTTCGCTTTAAATTTTCTAAAAGCAAAACTCTGCTCACTATGGCAACTTTTTCCAGTAATCAAGGAAATTTAACCGGCAATAAAAAAGAGCAGTATAAAAAACTAAAGAAAATTTTCTTCTTTGATCAAATCATCACTCAATCTAAATATTCAGAAAAAAAGCTGCGAAATTTTGGTTTTAAAAATGTTCAAACTATTTATCCTGGCATTGACTTGGAAAAATTCTCTCCTCAACCTCAAAATCAAACAACTTTAAAATCACTAAATTTAGCAAGCACTGATGAGATCATTCTTTTCGCCGGGGAGTATTTGCGTTTGGGTGAAAAAGTAGTTGACGAAATCATTGAAGCTTTTGTTTTATTAAATAAGAGCTTTCGAAATCAAAAGCTGGAGAATAAATCCTTAAAATTAGTCTTGGCAATTAGAATTAAATCTAAAAAAGATAAGTTAAAAAAACAGCAACTACTAACCAAAATTAAAAAACTAAGCTGCGCCAAACAGATTATTTTTCTAGACTTTTTTAATCAAATGCCCGAACTCTACAACCTTTCTAGGGTTAATATTTTTCCTGCTCATAAAATGGAAGGTAAATTTGATATTCCTTACGCCGTTTTAGAGCCAATGGCCTGTGCTAAGCCAATGATTGTCTCCAACTTGCCTGTTTTAACAGAATTTGTTAAGAATGAAGAGACGGGATTAGTAATAGATTCTGGTAATGTTACTGCTTTGCAAAAAGCAATAGAGCAATTACTGAAGGATAAAGCTTTAACAGAAAAGTTAGGTCAAAACGCTCGTCAATATGTTGAAGAAAACTTTGATATTAAAAGTGCTGTAAAAAAATACGCAAAAGTTTATAATAAGTTATAAATCGTAGAACTTAAATATTTATCTATATCTATGTCTAGCAAATATAATTTTCAAAAAATTTCTCACTTCAAGCAAGTTCTAGAACCAACGGGGGAACAAAAAATTCCAGTTGTTTTTCATGTTTCTGATGAATTAATGCCAGATGATCGCACAGTTGATCAATTAATTGAGGTCGCTTCTGATCCGCGACTTTTCAAACAACTAGTTGCATTAACTGATGTTTCAGAAAAACCTGGAAGACGAAACGCTGGCGGAACAGTAGCGGCTTCAGAGGATTACTTTTTACCTCAGCTACTTGATACCGCGCCCAATTGTGGCATGCGCTTGATGACTACCCCTTTCGATACAGAAAGCTTAACCGAAGAAAAAATTGACCAACTTTTTCAAGAACTAGTCAAGGTAATTCCGACTAAAAAATATATCGGAAATTATGTACCCTTGAACGTAGTTATTGATATTTGCCAACGAGGATCACGTGCACTAAATGAGTATTTGAATTACGCACCTGACCAATACCAAAATATTCACTCTGGAGGCAACATGTTTGAAGATGAAAAGCCAACCAAAAAAGATTTTTACGAAACTCTTCCTGCTTGGTTCTATCGCTTCGGTCAATTTCGCCTGGGGATTTTGGGTGCAGCCGGCAATCACTTTCTTGACTTAATGAAAGTTGAGGAAATTATGGACAATAACTTAGCCTTAAAATTTAATCTAAAAAAAGGACAGTATGTTTTTTGGATTCACACCGGATCTGGACTTTTTGGACAATACGCTAGCTATTTTTACACGCCAAAAATCAAAGAACATCTCAGCCAAAGAATTGTTTGGAATTTAGGTCGGCTAACATTTTTGAAAAAAAATATTCCCTGGCATCAAGCACTTAAAAAAGAAATTCCCGCCTATCGAGATAAGAAAGAATTTTTCGCAATTAAGGCCGATAGTGAATTGGGAGAAAAATATTTTACCGCTCATCGTGCTGGTAGTAATATTGGCTTTGCCAATCGCACTATGATTGAATTTAATTTAAGCCAAGCCATTGAAAAAACCTTAGGTAAAAAAAATGCCTTGGATTTAGTTTACGATATGAATCATGTTTACGCTGCTCGAGAAAATCATTTTGGAAAAGATCTCTGGATTCATCGCCAAAACACCACGCGTGCTTTTGGTCCTCAAAGAATGGCTGGTACTAATTTCGCTGAAACAGGTGAACCAATCTTTATGCCCTCTTCTATGAGTACTGCTGCTTACTTTGGGGTCGGTACTGATGAAAACGAGGAAACTTTTTTCTCTTGTGCTCACGGCACTGGCAAGTCCAAAGAAAAAACCTCTGAAGTGCCTGAAAATAAAGATGCCTTGCTTGAAAAAATGAATCGCCGAGGAGTCAAACTCTACAACGCTAAGTCAAAAGGAGTTATCAATCAAGACGCTGCTCATTATAAGGATCCAGAAATTGCCATTGAAGGATTAAAGGAAAATAAGATTATGAAACCGGTGGCAAAAATGCGGCCAGTAGCAGTGCTGATGTATTAAAGATTAATTATTAGTCACCAAAAACTCTTAATTGACAATTAATCCTTAAAAAACATAACTCAATGGAATTTCTAGAAAGACTAAAAAATGAAGTAGCGATTGACTCACCGGTAGACATTAACTTTGAAGTTGCCAGTAAAGAAGAATTAAAAAGTGAAAATAATCTTGCCCTTCAAAAAGTAGCTTCTTTTGATAATTGGCTAGAAACTAATAGGGATGAACTAACCATTAATAAAGAAAAAATTGAAGAAGCAGTTGAACTCGGTCTTATCACCAATAGTGAGCCAGAAACAGTTTGGCGATATCAAAAAGAAAAACTAGAAAAAGATCTGGAAAAAATGCTTGAAGTCAAGCTCTTTATTGAAAAAAATATTAAAAAAATAAAACTCTCAATCAACCAAAGAATTGAAAGTTCAATTCCAATTAGAGGAAAAATCACCGCTAATCTTAATTTCAAAATAAATGAATTGGCAGATTTTTGCGTAGAAGAAAAAAATATAACAGCTGACCTACGCAGGCTTAGCCATTCTCAGAATTTAATGCAAGATATTGTCGATGGAGTAACTCATGAAATTTTTCATGCTTGGTTTCAGCGAGCATTGCCTGAGTACCATAAAGAAAAAAATGATTCTGATGTTGATGCGCTAAAAAAAGAAACAGTTGTGGCTCTAATTAATGAAGGACTAGCGACTTACTTAGGAAGACAAGATTTACAGGCATTCCATGAAAGTAGGAGTAAAAATTATGATAAGTATAAAGAAGAATCTTTTCAGTTGTTAGAAGAACTTTTGTCTTCAGACGACATTAATGAAATTAAAGAAATTCAGAAGAAAGCCTTTCAAGACATGGGACCGTTTTATGTTATTGGTTATGAGATAGCTAAAAAGATGCTTGATAATACAACAGATGAATCAAGGAAATTTAAAATAAATGAGATAATTGATAACTTAAGAAGAGACCCTCTTGAATTTATAGAAAATGCTTTGTTAAAACTTGGAGGAAAACAAAATTATGAAACCGGTGGCAAAAATGCGGCCAGTAGCAGTGCTGATGTATTAAAGATTAATTATTAGTCACCGAAAACTCTTAATTGACAATTAATCCTTAAAAAACATAACTCAATGGAATTTCCTAACTACCAAAAATCCAAGGAGGAAATTAATAATTGGCTTTTCCAAGATAATGGCTTTTTGTCATTAGAATCAATGAGAAAAGCACACGAACCAATAATCAGAGCCGTGCTAGATCTCATTACTAAGAATGAATCAGGAAATATTCTTGATTTAGGTTGTGGAAATGGCTCCCTGTTGAAAGAAGTTATAAACCAGAGAAAAAACTTAGTACCCTATGGAATAGAATTTGACAACAAGGCCTTTCAAAACATCAAAGAGCTACTATCAAATTTTTCAGAAAATTTTATCCAAGGAAACTATTACGATCCAATGGTATTAGAAAAATTGAACACTAAATTTACATTAACCATTTTAATGCCTAGCCGATTTTTAGAAACTAATGATTTTCAAGGAGCCAAAAATTTAAATAACTGGCTCAGTCAAAACTCATCGAAAGTTCTCGCTTATGCTTATAGCGACAAACTAAAAAAATTTAAGAGCTTTTCTGATTTATTAGAGAAAAGTGGCTTTGAAATTGAATCTGAAACAGAATTTGATAATGTTGCAATAATTAACCCCAAATAAATCATAACTTATCATCTATCATCACTATTTATCATTCATAATAAAATTAATATATGCAATTTATCGCAATTTCTGGCATTGATGGCTCGGGAAAAACCACCCAAGCTGACAGGCTAGAAAAATATTTAACTGAAAAAGAAAAAAAAGCAAAACGCTTTCACGCAGTTAGCTTTTCTTTGGCCAATAAAATAGCTAGTAATAAAAATAAGGAGACTAAGTCAATAAAATCTGTTACCAAAGCTAATAACTTTCAAATCTTTCTAAGAAAAATTTTTCTCTTAATTGATATTTGTCGCTTTAAAAAATATCAAAAAAAATTAGAGGATAATGGCGTTGACTTTCTTGTTGCTGATCGCTACTTTTATGATCAAATTATCAACATTCTATATTTAAGTAAGAAGGAAAATTTGTCTGGACTATTAAAGCTAGCAGAGAAGAAAATTACACCACCTGATTTATATTTCTGGATTAATATCGCCCCTGAAGTTGCCCTACAAAGAGAGCGTCAAATTGATCAAGGAATTGATTATTTAAAAAAGAAACGGGCGCTCTATCAAAAATTTTCTTCCCCTTGGCAAATGCAGATGATTGAAGGAGGCCAGTCTAAGGAAAAAGTTTTTGAAAAAATAAAATCTTCTATTTTTTAATCCCTTATCTTTTTAGCTAAACTAAATCAGTAACCAACTAACCCGTAACCGACTAATTAATTTATGTCTTTAATCCGTGCTTCAATCTGGCTTTCTCTTTCTGAACTGGCTTTTAATTTAAGTGGCTACTTAATTCATGCTGTTTTAGGGCGAGTTTTGGGTCCAGCAGAATATGGTCGCTATGGACTAATCGTTACCTTTTCTACAATGATTGTTGTTTTGCTCTCTCGTGGCATTCCCATTGCTATGAGTAAGTACTTGGGTGAAACCGGTGGTAAAAAAAGTCGCTTAGCTGATATTTTACTCATTCGTCGCATTGGTTGGAGAACTCAGTTAATCGTGGTTGCGGTAATTACTCTTGCTTATTATTTATTAGCTCCAATTTTCGCCCAGATAGTGAGAGATCCTTCCCTCACTCCGTTGATTAAGCTTTCCACTTTAGTTGTTCCTGCTTTTTCTCTGGCAACTTTTTATGTTTACTATTTCGTTGGCATCCAACAATTTGATAAGCAATCACTGCTAAAATTTTCTCGCGCTCTGTTAAAAGTTATTTTGATTATTGGCGGTGCAATTTGGATGGCAACTCCTGGAGCAATTGTCGGCCACGCTCTGGCTCCTTTTTTAATTTTCGTTATTGGCTACTTCATTGATCCCTACCGCAAAGTAGATGAAGGCAAGCTCCCTGCCCCGACCGTTAAGCTGAATTGGAAAAAAATGTTTGTTTTCGCTGGGCCAATTACCTTCTTTATGGTTTTTTATGAAATAATGATTACCGCAGACATTTATTTAGTCAAAGGACTTCTTCGTGATGACACTCTAACTGGACTTTATAACGGTGCCTTAAACATTGGTCGACTCCCCTATAATGCCTTTTACTTTCTCACCTTAATCCTTCTTCCTAAAGTTTCTGAAATTACCACCACTGGCACTAAAAAAGAAACCTCGCTACTTTTGAAAAAAGCAATGCGTTTTGTATTAATTCTACTATTCCCCACTATTGCTATTTTAAGTGCTTGGGCTCCTTCCTTGTTAGAATTTTTCTATGGTGCAAAATTTGTTCCCGCCGCACAACCACTTCGTATCTTAGCTTTAGGAATGGGCTTTTATACTGTCTATTATATTCTAGCTTTTGTTCTCAATGGAGCAGGAAAAAATAAGTTAGCTATGTATAGTGCTTTTTTAGGAATGTTTTTGAATGTAACTTTAAGCTACTTCTTAATTAATAAATATGGCCTCATCGGTGCTGCTTGGGCTAGCAACATTTCCGCTGGCATCACTATGCTGTGGGCAATTTATTCCACTGAAAAAGCGGTTGCCCCTTTTATTCAATTGAAATCTCTTTTAAAATATTTTGTCTTAAGCGCGGGAATGTGGTTAGTGATTATAAGCTGGCTACCTCAAGGAAAATTTATCTTTCTTCCTTGGGCAATAGCGCTAATTCTAATTTATCTTTTCCTTCTTTATCTCTGGAAAGAATTTAGTCAAGAAGATTGGCAATGGATTTTAAAGGCGTTTAAAAAGAAAAGCGCTAAATAAACTCTAATTAAAAATAAACTAAAAAAACAGCTCTGAGCTGTGATTTATAATTGATTATTTTTTTATAAATTGACTATAAAAATTATTAAATCTCAACTTATAACTTCTCTTCCCTTCTCATAAATATCGGCCAAGCAAGAAAACTAAAAAACATTTGTAAAAAACGACTGAGCAGAACCACCGTGACCATTGCCGTAGCGGAAGCGCCAAACAGTCCAAAAAAAGTAATGTAAGCCCACTCTTTAATTCCAATGTTATTAATTGTGATTGGAGTGGAAGAAACAATCCCAATAAGAAAAATCACTGAAAGATAATTAAGCCAACCAACATTCACTCCCAATGCCCAAAACAAAACCGCATTTGCCAAGAGCACCCCAAATAAATTAAACCAAAAAGAAAACAAAATTGATCGAAATAAAGCACCTGAATTATGCTGATAGCTTTTAACTTCATTAACAACCCTATCAACCAATTTTCTAATTTTTAGAGGTAAAAAAGAATAGCATTGGGGGAATTTTAAAATCAACAGAAATGCTACAATCCCGGAAACTATTCCTAAATTAATTAGCACAATTAGTTTGTGTTGTTGCAATGATTGAAAGTTAAGCCCAAAGAAAAAAACTGCCAAAATCATCGCCCCTATCAAACCAGCAATCCGATCTATTACCACCGAAGAAGTAGCTGACTTAAACCGCTTTCCCTCTTTTCCTAATTCATAGGACTTGTAAGCATCGCCTCCAATGAAAGAAGGTGCGAAATTATTCACAAAAGTAGCAGAATAGTATAGATTAAAGTATTTTTGAGTGGAATGCTTAAAACCTTTAGTCTCAGCTAATATTTTCCACTTAATTGCTGAGAAAAATAATCCCGCATAATAAAGTCCGGTATAAATTAGCAAATGATACCAACGGATGGCTTGCAAACTTTCCCAGGCTGCCCACCAATCAACTTTAAAAATCACCCACCACAGAAAAAGCAATGTCACCACTGCTTTAAAAATAAATTTAAGCCTCTTTTTATTAAAAAAATTATTCATAATCACCCCTCCTTTTACTCTAGAACCTTTTGATAGAGCTTAAAATATTCTTGTGCCACCTTCTCCCAACTCATCTTCTCTGCTTTAATCCGACTTTCTGCTCCCATTGCTTTTAGCAACTTTTGATTGTCTTCTAATTTTTTAATACAATTTGCTACTTGCTCTGGATTTTCCTTGGCTACAATAAAGCCATTTTTTTCATCTTCTACTAGCTCCGCTGTTCCACCAGTGTTAGTTGTAATAATTGGCAAGCCCATTGCAATTGCCTCTAGAATTGTATTGCTCATTCCTTCATTCAAGGAAGTTAAAGCAAAAATATCTGCCTGAGTGTAAAAATCAGCCACCTGATCATGATCTATTAAGCCAACAAACTCCACCTCTTCCTCCAATTGATGCTCCCGTACTAATTTTTCCAACCTAGCTCGATCTTCTCCCTCACCAGCAACCTCAAGTTTGACTTTTCGTTTTTCTTTTTTCAAGATTGCCACCGCCTCAATCAATGTATTAATCGACTTTCTTCTAGTTAAGCGAGAAACACAAATAATTTTCAAGACAGTATTTGGTTTTTTATTAAATCTAGCTGGATTAAATTCTTTTGTGTCAACTCCATTGGGAATAATAGCAATTTTATCTGCAGAAAAGTTCTGCGCCGCCAATTCTTTCAAGCCAGTGCTATTCGAAACTACCTGAGATGAATTTTTCCAAATATTTTTAATCATTGGTAGTAAAATTTCATACATTTTATCAAAACGTTCGCTATAGCCTGGCACATCGGCCCCTCGCAAGGAAACAATATAGGGCAATTTACAAGAAAACTTAAACCAACGACTCAACGCTCCACATGGCACCGTAAAAAAAGAGTGAGTTAAGTCATATTCATTTTTCTTTAGTAGCTTACGACTAAACCAATAAGCCGCCCAAGTATAGCGTACTAAATCTTGCTTAGTCTGATGATGCAACTCAAACTCGTTGCCAGTTTTACCAATTGGTATTTGATAGACTGTAATCTTATCGCTTATTTTTTCTATTCTCTTCTTTTGATCAAAAGAAGAGGTCACTAAATCTACCTCCAGAGTTGAAATTTTAGCAAACTCTTTTAGCAGAAAAAAAGTTGCATTACCAGCCCCTCCTCCCAATGGCGGATATTCATAATTAAAAAATAAAACTCGCATTTGATTTTTGTTAGAAGTAAGTTGGCAATACCTAGATTTTACCCCTCTTCTATAATTTTGGCAAACTGAAAAGACACCTCCTGAGAGATGTCTTTTGTTAATTATTGCTATCTTAGAATATAGCCACCATCAACCACAATTACTTGACCAGTAATGTAATTTGCATCATCAGAGGCCAAAAAATTAACTGCCCCAGCAATATCTTCTGGCTGCCCTTGACGCGCTAAAGGAATAGCAGCAATCGTCTTTGCTAATGCATCATCATTGCCAGTAGAATTAGCGCCTGGAGTGGCAATTGCTCCTGGTGCCACCGCATTAACTGTTATTTGTCGAGAAGCCAACTCTAGAGCTAATGCTCGAGTAAATCCATTCATCGCTGATTTAGAAGTGCAGTAGTGAACTAAACCATTAAACCCAACAATAGAAGCAATTGAGGAAATATTAATAATCCTCCCTCCATCTGACATGATTTTTACTCCTTCATGGCTACAGCTGTATAAACTATCTAGATTAACTGCCATTACTTTCCCCCAATCTTCTTTTGTCATTTGCTCAAAACCGACAAAGGGGAAAATTCCCGCATTATTAACTAAAATATCAATTTTCCCAAACTGCTCCTCGACTGCATTAAACATTGCTTTTACTTCATCAATCTGAGAAACATCACACTTTAAACCAACTGCCTGTCCTCCCATTTCTACAATCTCCTCTGCTACCCTCTTGGCATTTTCCTCACTTAAATCTGTTACAATTACCCTTGCTCCTGAGTTGGCAAGTTTGAGCGCTATTCCTCTCCCAATTCCTTGACCGGCGCCAGTAACTAGGGCCACCTTGTTTTCTAATTGCATAAATTTATTTTAATTTAATTATTAGCTTTTTTATTTTAGCACAAATTAATTAATTTATTAAACAGATTTTTTACCACTGTTCCACCTGTGCCCAAAAAAATGCTTAGCAATCTCAATTATTAAAATCAATAAAAGTCCTTTAGCAATAATTGCAAGCCAATGAATCGGCTCCAATGGAACTATTCCCAAAAGACGTTGTGTCAAAGGAAGATAAGATATTATTGCTGCCAAAAAAAGGCTAAAACCAACAACGGCAAATAACCCTGGATTGGACCAGAAATTTTCATAGCGCCAAAACGGCTTTCTCAATGTGCGACAAGAAAAAATATAAAACACTGAACTAAAAGCCAGCGACATAAAAGCAATTGTTTGTCCTAAGATTAAATTATCTTGCCTTAAACCGAAAAACCAAAAGAAAAATAAAGATGATAGACCAGAGAATAGAGAAACTATAAAAATCAAACTTAATCCTGTCCTATCCAATAATGGCTCATCCATTCGCTTGGGGCCATCTAGCATGGTTTCCTTCTCTTTTGGCTCAAAACCTAAAATAAAATCCTCGGGTCCATCACAAAGTAAGTGCAACCAGAGGATTTGAACTACCGTAAGTGGCAATGGCCAACCCAATATCAATGCCCCTAAAATCACCGTTACCTCAGCAAAAGAATTGGAGAGAATAAAAAAGATAATTTTCTTAATATTTTCAAAAACCAGTCGTCCCGCTTCAACCGCTGAAATTATTGTTTTGAAATTATTATTCAAAAGAATTAAATCCGCTATTTCCTTGGCAACCTCAGTGGCATCTCCCACTACAATCCCAATGTCAGCCTTTTTCAATGCCGGCGCATCGTTAACTCCGTCTCCAGTCATTGCTACAATTTCCTTTTGACTTTGCAAAGCAGAAACAATCTTTAACTTTTGATTAGGAGTAACTCGAGCAAACAAAGTTATTTTGTCCACCCTGTCCACAAACTGCTCCTTGCTTAACTTGCTCATCTCTTCGCCTGTTAGAATCTCTTCTTTTTCGGAGAGATATCAAGAAAATTCATAATCTTTTCTGCAGTTCGATGGTAGTCACCCGTAACCACTTTTACTTTCATTCCAGCTCGCTGTGCCCTCTTAAGCGCTCTTTTAACACTTTTTCTAGGTGGATCCCAAAGTCCAACCAAGCCATTCCAACTTAAGCCAACTAATTCTTTTCCTGTAAATTCTGTTTTGCTTTTGTTGATTTTTTTAGAGGCTAGCGCTAAAACCTTTAACCCCTTTTCTGCCCAATTATCAACCTGCTTAATAATTTGCTTTCTTTCCGCTTCTTTCAGATTTGTCATTTTTAAAACCACTTCTGGTGCACCTTTAACTAAAATTAAATGCTCCTTCTCAATCTTTTCATTAGAAACTGCCACTGCCATAAACTTATGCTTACTATCAAAAGTAATTTCTGCCGTTCTTCGAAAATCATCAGATATTTTTTGTGGCTTAATTTTTTCTTTTTTTTCTAAATGCTCCCAAAGTGCCACTTCCACACTATCCCCTAGGTTATTGCATAAATTCATCGCCTTTTTTGCCATTAGGGAGTTCACTAGATCTAGCTCTACCACTCTCATTTTTCCTTCTGTTAAAGTGCCCGTTTTATCAGTACAAATTGTAGTCACTGAACCCAATGTTTCCACCGAAAAAATCCGCCGAATTAATGCTTTCCTTTTTAGACTATCCCTCATCGCCAAAACCAAAACTAAAGTTACAACAATTAATAATGCTTCTGGAATAACTGCCACCAATAATACCGCTGCCAACTCTAACATTTCCCAAGGATTTCTTTTTGCTAAAACACCAAAAACAAATACTACTGCAGAAAGTCCAACTGAAATATAAATTAAAGTGCGCGTAAGTTTTTCTAGCCTGACTCTTAAGGTGGTTGGAGGCTCTTTAGTCTCCCCTAAGTCCTGAGCAATTGAACCAATCTTAGTCGCAGCGCCAATCGTCCTGACTTTCATTACCGCATGTCCGTTTACTACAATCGTCCCCATGAAAATTTCCCCTCCAATTTCCTTTTTTACCGCCTCACTTTCCCCTGTCAAAATTGCCTCGTTGATAAATAAACTAGAAACTTCTAAAAGCTCGCCATCTGCCGGCACCTTCTCCCCAGCCCCTAAATAAACGATATCTCCAGGCACCAACTCAGACGCATTAATTTTTCTTCGCACATTATCCCTCATTACTCGCGCCATTGGATGAACTAAATTTTTCAAAGCTGCTAGGGTCTTCTCTGTTTTATTTTCCTCAAAAAAGCCCATTAAAGCATTCAATAAAACCACCACCAAAATAAACCAGATCTCATTATATTTCCCCATTAAAAGAGAAATAAGACCAACTGCTAATAAAACATAAACCAATGGATTGACAAACTGGGAGAAAAATATCAACCAAGCAGACCGAGGTTTTTCCTCGGGCAAAGAATTATTACCAAACCTTTCTTGCCTCCTCTTTACTTGCTCAGTCGAAAGATTTTTATAATACATTTATTTTTATTATTTGACTAAAATTAGAGTCTATTTCCCACTAAATATTTCACCCCAATTATACCTTTTTGCCACTGAACCACCTTCATTTTTATAATTACGGAACTTATCAACCTCAAATTGTTCACAAGTTGCCGCCGTTGCTTTTAATTCAAGTGGAATAACGACTAGTGTGCCAAATTTTTGCTCTGTTCCAAAATTAAACTTCTCACCCAAATCCTCTCTTTTTTTACTCTGATCAGATTGAGTACGCAAAACTAAAAAATAATTAGCGTCTCGACAAAGCTGTCTGATCGATAATCCGTCTCGTGGAACTTTTCTTTGATCTAAAAGATAGGCTAATGCACGATGAAATTCTGGCTGGCCTTGATAGATAACTGGATAACCATTTTTCAGATAATAGCTTTCCAAAAAATCTACAATCGCCTGTTCTTGCTCTAGCGTAATTCTAGTTTTTTGTTTCAAAATTCGATCACGAGGTAGTAAATAGTCTACTGTTTTTGCATCCCTTAACTCAATAAAAAATCTTTTGGTAAAAAATAGGTTTGATAAAATAAGACTTCCTACTAAAATCCAACACACCCACTTGTATTTTCTAGGAATTAAATTTAAAAACAAACCTAAAAATAAAAACGGTAGTGGAGTGATGATGAGAAAAAAACGAGCAGAGAAATTGAAAGCCAGTGGAGTAAAAACTATAAAACTAACTCCTGCCAAAATTAAATTCAATGCTAAAAAGTCTTGCTTGACTCCCCGTTGATAAAACCCTTGACCAGTCTTATAGATCAATAAAAACCCACCAATCATAAAAATCAAAAGTGCCAAAAATCCTTCTTTTAGATGATCGCGGCAATATTGCTCACATTTAATATCAGGCAGTCCCTTAACCTCTAATCCAGGCAAATCTGCTGTCTGGGCTCCAGAAATTATAATCCAATGATAAAGAGCATTTTCTGTAGTATTTTTTACTAATTTCTCTATTAGATTACGGCTCTCCTTGTTATCTGACTTTTTAGTAAACGCCTCTACAAACTGTTTATAGTTAGCTCCTCCTGTCTTCCAGTCATTAACAATAACTGGGCAATAGAAGAATAGGACAATCAAAATAGAGCTTGCCCAAAACTTCCAATTAATGCGAGGGCGACAATAAATCAAAAATCCTA
>DUUL01000082.1 GCA_012841575.1 Candidatus Moraniibacteriota bacterium
AGAAAGCTTTTATTTTATCATTAAAAATAATTCCTGCGGGCTTTATGTTTCACTGAAAACTATATAAACCTTGTTAGGGAGGCACACTATGGGCATTCCCTGCCCTCTTTTGCCCTGCTTTATGCAAAGTTTATCAGGGCAGTCGGCATCCGTTACGGAAATCTGCCCCGGCTCGACCAATATTTTATTATGAGGAAGGTTTAAATAATAACTTTTTGTAACCTTCGCCAAATCTATTTTCTCAAGCGCTTTGCCGTCTTCATAAATGGTTGCAATGCTGCCCCGACGGCTGAAAATTGCAATTGAAAAGGCTGTACATGCGGCAAAAACTACAATAAACACAATGGTTAAAAAAGTATTGATTTTCATTTTTTTATTATGGTATATTTGCCGCTGAAGTCAGGGGCAATGTTTTCCGTGACAAAAACCTTTCCGTTATCGTCCACGAGAATCATTTCAAAATCGTCGCGCGATTTCCAGAGCTTAGTGCCCTTGTCAAATCCCATTACGAAAATTCCCGTTGAAAGCCCGTCTGCAAGTGCCGCGTTTTTTGAAATTATTGTAACGGCTGACAAGCCGGAGCGGGCCGGCATCCCTGTATTAGGGTCAAGGATATGATGGTATTCCACGGAATCAATGACAAACTTTCTCTCATATCCGCCCGAGGTTATAACCGCAGTGTCCGAAACCTTTATACTGCCTACCGTGCCGCTTGAAAAGGGATCCCTTATGGCGATGTTCCATTTTTTTCCGTTGTTTGTGCCGTGGGCATATATATTTCCGCCCATTGAAATAAGCGCACCGTCAACATTTTTTTCGGAAAGAAGCTCAGCTATCCTGTCGGTTATGATGCCTTTTGCAATTCCGCCGAGGTCAATCCTAAAGCCTTCGGGAATAAAAACCTCGTTCTCTGAAACCACAACCCTTTCCCATCCGGTTTTCTCAAGAAGGGTTGCAAGCTGCGTACTGCTTAAAACACGGTATTCGGAGCTGGTAAACCCCCAAGCCTGCGAAATGGGGAGAAGTGTAAAATCAAACGCACCCTCCGTAATTTTGCTTACGTTTATGGCGGCCTTTAAGGCGTCCGCCGTTATATCGCTTACGGTGGAGGTATTTTGTGTGTTGATTTTGTAAATCTCACTTGTTTCCAAGGTGACCGACAAAAGGTTTTCGTATTCATTTATAAGCCGCCTTGCCGCTTCCGCCACCGAGGACGGCCCTTTAAAAGTTATAACCGTATTCAGGCCGAAAAAAACCTTCTCGTCATCCTTTGCTGTTTGGGAACAGGCGGATATTGACAAAACGGCCGACAAAACTATCAGCAGAGCAATTATCTTTTTCATTTCAATTCATCCACATTCAATAAATTCAAATGGCGCCCTATATGCTTAATAAGCGCATCTGCATATGCTTCTTCGTTGTCTTTCCATAATTTATAGAGCTTGTCTTTGAAGGTGTATGAGCCGTCGGCCTCTTTTTTATTAAGGATAAGGCCGTAGGTAATATGAATAAGCTGCCTTGCGTCGTTGTTCTCAAAAAGAAGGGGAAGCTCGTCATCGCGAAGGCTGTCAACGTCAGGGATTTTATTTAAATCGGTTGTAACATGGTAATATGCCGTTGCCTCGTGAAAAGCCTCAAGGGCATATTTATGAACGGCGCGGTAAAGGGTGGGGTCAACCATGGCCACCGTCCTCATAGCCTCAAGCCAGTTCGTGCCGGCGGTTTTAACATGGAAAACGCCGCGCGTTTCACGCGCAATTATCGGAAAAGTGGAAAACTTGTCCGAGCCGGAGTGTATGCTCAGCTTATACCCGAAATGCCGTGCGATTTCGGCGTGAACCTTCATTTCCGCCTCAAACTGCGCAAGGTCCCCTATATAGTCAATCCCCTTCTGGAATTCGCCGCAGAACCGCGGGGCAATGGTCGCAAATTTCACGCCGCGGTCAATAAGCTCCTTTGCCACAAAGAAATGCTCAAGGGGCGTTGTGGGGGTTGCCGTTTCGTCAATTGACATTTCAAAATCGGCGTCATGTTGGCCGCTTTTTAAAAATTTGTCATACATTTGTGCGGCAAAATCAATCGCTTCGCCGTAAATTTCAATTATTTTCAAAAGCTCG
>DUUL01000016.1 GCA_012841575.1 Candidatus Moraniibacteriota bacterium
CGGAACAAAGTTGCCTAGTTCTTAAGCTTAAGTTTTGTGGAGGTAAGACTTATGAAGCCATTTAAGATTTATCCATTCAATAAAAAATTAACTTTGCATTTTAGTGGCAAGAGGGTTAAGCCTTCCTCAGTTTTAAAAAAAGAAATAAATAACTTTTGGAATGATTTAATTTCGAGCGGGAAAAAATATAGCAGAGGAGAAGTTTTTACTGTAGTGAAAAAAGAGGTTACTGACAAAGAAATTAAAATCTTGTTAGACCAAACGGATTATGCCCACTACCTTTACTCTACTCAGGTTGACCTGGGAAATAATAGTGTGCGTGTGATTCATTCTGCAGTTATGGTAGAGACAGCAGATAATTATATTGTAATGGGTAAGATGGGTCAGCAAACTGCTCGAGCTGGAACTTATCAGTTTAGCGGAGGAGGGCTAGGGAAGGGTGATCTAAAAGATGGTTTTTTTGATCTTGACTATGCTACCCGCAGGGAATTGCTGGAGGAGTTTAATTTAGATGTGCTGGATGAAAAGCGAGTGAAGGACTTTGCTCCGATTTATTTTAAAGAAGGAGGACCGACTGATAAAATGACCGTGATTTATCAGGTGAAGTTAAGAGGGAGTAAGAAGAATTTTTTTAGTCAGTATGAGAAGTTTGTGAGTGATTTAAAATATAAAGGACAGGCTCCAGAGTTTGAAAGTTTAGTAGCCTTTAAAAATAATCTTCAGGGGATTGAGGAGTTTTTTTCTCAACATAGAAATCAAAAATTTGATGAGTATATGTTGCCTCTTTTTGAGTATATTAAAAGTCAGCTTTGAATATTTTTAATTTAGATTAAATTAAGCCAGCATCAGTTTGACAAAACTGTTTTTTTAGCTAGAATGAAACGTTAATTATTTAGTTTAAATTAAATGGCAAAGCAGAGATCTTGGCGTTTTTGGATTATTTTTTGGTTGGTGGCATTTATTTTTCTGACTGCTTGGTTCTTATTTTGGCGTTATCAACATCAAGGTAGAATTGGTTTTTTAAAGACAGTGACTAATGTCTTGCCGATTCAAGAAGAAAAGAAGCGAGATTTAAATGCTGTTTTAGAGATTGTTGAAAAAATTTCTCAAGGGGAAGAGAAAACTTTTTTGATCCTTTTCCAAAATAGCGATGAGTTAAGACCGGGTGGTGGTTACATTGGCTCTTTCGGGATTGTCAAAATAAAGGGAAAGAAAATTATTGCTGTTGATACTCATGATACTAATGTTTTTGACAGCGCTAAGGAGACAGGAATTAAACCACCTTATCCGATGGGGAAGATGTTGAATGTTGATGATTGGGAGATGCGAGATAGCAATTGGTCGGCTGATTTTCCAACCAATGCAAAAAGAGCAGAAGAATTTTATCAAGCGCAAGGCGGGAAGGAAAATTTTGATGGAGTTTTTGCAATTTCTTCTAAGGTGCTACCAGTTTTTCTAGAAGCAACTGGTCCGATTGAGGTGCCTGGCTATCAAGGTGAATTTAACAGTAAAAATGCAGTGGAAAAGTTGCAGTATCAGGTTGAAAAGGGCTACTACGAGCAAACGCCATGGGAAGAAGTGGACAGGGGTAAGAGGAAATATATTATGAAAGACTTGGCTAAAATGATTGCAAAAAAAGTTCAGGACTTAAGTTTGCTGAAAAAGAAAGAATTGGCGGAAAAAATAGAGGCGCAGTTAGAGCAAAAAAATATTATGCTTTATTTTAAAGATGCTGATTTGGAAAACAAGATCTTGCAGCTTGGTTGGGATGGTGCGGTTGGTGAATCTGCCAGTGACTATCTAATGATCCTTGATGCTAATTTGGGGTCACTAAAAACAGATGCTTTAATCAAGCGCTCCTTTGAGTATCAAGTAGACTTTCGTCATCAAAAGCCTTGGGCAAAGCTTAAGATTAGCTATGAGAATCAAGGGAGGCAAGAAGATTGGCGGACGCGAGATTATGATGTTTTTACGCGCATTCTAGTTCCAAAAGGTAGTTGGCTTTACGACTTAAAGAATGCGGGGGAGGCACATTTTGATAGTGATGCGGGCAAGAAAACTTTCGGATTTATTCATCAAGTGAAATTAGGACAGAAGAAAACAGTAGAAATAAACTATGATTTACCAGAAAATATCAAAGAGAATGACTATTCTTTATTGATTCAAAAACAATCTGGTTTAGATGATTTAGCGGGTAAAGTCAAGTTGATTTTTTCTAATGGAGAAGAAAAACAATTCGATATCAAGGTTGTTGATGAAGTTAGACTTGATGATATCGCTGTTCCTGCTTCAAAGCAAGTGGTAATTAAGTAGCTTGTCCATAAAGCCTTTACACTAGATTTAGCTTTAAATATGGACCAATCTGACAAATTAAAAACTCATTGTCCATCTTTATTTGACAAGGTAGCCCTAGGAGTGATAAAATAAAATGAAATAAGACCTGTAAAGTAAAATTATGGGTGATAGAAACAAAAAAATAAGGCCTTCTCTGGAAGCAAAAGTCAACATTATCTTTTTGGTATTGTTGGCTTTTTTGTTATGTATGCTTTTTTGTTTTAGCTAGGCTTTAACTCAATAGCTTTATGTTTAGTGCCAAGCATTAGGCTTGGTTTTTACTTATCAATTTTCTCTTCTCTCTTTACAGAATTTTTAATTTTGTTATAATGAAAAATTAAAAATTTTGATTACTGCTAACAAGATTTGGCTTTAGCTATAAATATTTATTTAGTTTTGTAGCCAGATTTTGTTTAGGTTGTCAAAATGGTTGATGACAATAATTGGTCTTTGAAAATAAAATACTAGTTTACATAGAGGTGAGTAATGGAGAAAAAATTGAAGAATGAGGTTGGTTGGAAAAATTGGATGGTTTTGGCAGTGTTTTTACTGCTGACCATCTTTTTTTCTGCGGGGTGGATTCCTAGGATAGTCGGTGATTATTCGGCGGGAATTCTGGAAGATGGAATTTTGGACTCTAATAATTTTATTGTTAGGGCAGATGAATTTGTTGAAAGTTTTCGAGAAGAAGGATTTTTGCCGTTAGAAATATCAGCATTAATTCTTCCAACCCAAAATAAGCAAATTGGTGAAGCTGACTTGCTTTTACAAGAACAACTTCATCAAAAGCTAGAGGATGAGTTTACTGATTGTGGATTTATTTCCTTGAGGAATTTTCCCAATCCAAAACTCAGCGAGGATGAGCTTGACACCTCAGCATATCTGAGTGACGAGATTCTCTATCAAATCAATAGCCAGTCTTGGCAACAGCAAGAGTGGTTTAGGGAATTATCTGAAAAATTTGGTCCGAAAGGTTTGCTCTTTGGAGAAGACCAGAGTTTTATTCGGATGCTTATGGTTTTTCCAGATGGCTATAACGAAAATGCAATGCGCAATCGTTTAGCAAATTTTCTGGAAAAAAGAGAAGTTCCTTGGTATTGGTGGCTCATCAAAAGTGATATTGAGCCAAGAGAGGAGTATTCTGGCATCAAAGTCGTCGATTGGACAATTGGACGAGCTTTAATGTCTTCCATGTTAAATTCAAATACCATCCGTATGATGGCGATGGGCTTGTTTTTAACTTGGTTTTTTTGTTGGAAGACCCTAAGAAGTCCAAGACAGGCAAGTATTATCACATCCATGCTTCTTGCGGAGTTCATTTGGATTAAAGGAGCAATTGGGTGGATGTTTTTTGTCCACACCAAAACTGGCCTTTTTTCTTTTTGGGGCCATCCATTAAGAGAAACAGTTTTCATTCTTCTGGTTTATGCTTTTGTAATTATCGGTGGGATATCTTTTACTAGTCGATACATGGAGGCATTCAATGAATCCAGGAGTAAGGGAGTAGGTCTAAAAGCTGCCTTTAGGAGGGCTTATGAAATTCTCTTAGTGAAGTTTGTGGTAGTCGTAGTAATCGGGCTTTCCAACTTCCTAAGTCTTTATCAAATCGGGACTCGCGCTATTATGGAGGTTGGTATGCTTTGCTCCATTGCCATGCTGCAAATTGTTTTTTTGGCGTTGGTGGTGCAAAAGGCATTCTATCTGTTTTTGGAGAAAGTACTTGGTCCGGAGAGAATCAAGCACGGAACAAGCGAAAAAGCACTGGCAATATACAGTTGGTGTAAAAAGCAGGCTAATAAAATTTTCCTCGGTTGGTTAGTGGAGGTTTTTGCTACTATCTTAATTGAGGAAAAGTGGAACCGATGGCTAGATTCGATTGTTAAGTTTAGCTATTATTCCATAACGGAAAAATCCAGTTATCGTTTTTTGGGTTGGATAACACCACTAACACCAGCTAGATCAATAGCGGTAGTGAGTGTTTTTTTATCACTGTTCTTATTTGTTTGCTTGGCTCAATATTTAGCATTTGTTGCTCCTGAGAAGTATTCTAATATTGGTCGAATTCAGTTTGATGAAAAACCAATTGGGTACATGTCAAGAGGCAACTTTATCCAAGGCACTGAAATTGTCAATGCACTAGACACTGGGACGGCCCAGGCGAGAGCACCCTTTCTCGTTTTGCCACGAGATGCAAGTCAACCATTGCCTGAGCTTTCTGATCCTGATTATTGGAAAGAGATGAAGATGCAAGTTAAAAGGAATTCTCCTCAGGATGAGGAAGAGGGTTGGCAAGAGGTTGGTGACCCCCATTTTTTAGCGCGAGCTGAAGAGTTTCAGGGGGTTGTCAAAGGGGTTTACGGGGTGCGACAGGTCTGGTCAGCGATTGATGGCTTGCAAGACTACTCTCGAGAGCTTTACGGGAGTAGCCTACCTCAAACAAGAGAAGAGGCTCATGATGCATTTGAGTCTTTTCGTAATAAGCTGGAAGAGTCACAGAATGGCTGGATGGTAGTGGATGCTAGTTGGTTTAAGCGGGGCATTGCACTGTCAATTTTTGTTCCAGCTGATAGTGCTAACCAGATGAAGGATATGACTGATGATATTTTGCGTATCAGTCGAGAGCAGTTTCTCGATTTGGTTATTGCACCATTTGGGCAACTGCACATCTACGCCCAGACTGCCCATATTACGAGTATTGGAAAGGCTGAAAATATTTTCACGTCTTTTTTCTGGGTCTATGGCATTGTTGTCATTTGGATAGGGTTTTGTTTCCTTATTCAGAAAAATAAGAAGTTGGCGATTTTCAAGCTTTCTCCTTGGCGAGCAGGCTTTGCAGTTGCTGTTCCGTTCGTATTTGCCTTTTCTATCACTGGGATTGTGATGTGGATTTTTAAAATCCCAATGGATCAGGCGTCTGCCTGTGCAACTGCCTTTGGCGTCAATGCCGCGATTGACTTCAACATCTATTTCATTGATGACTATCGTGTTTCGTTGACTAAAGGTGCGTTGCCGGAAAAAGCGCTAAAAACTGCATTATTAGAAAATGGTCGACCGATGATTGTTGATTGTTTACTAAATGCAGTCTGCTTCTTACCGCTAGCCTTCAGCTCTTTTGTCCCGATTTCCCGTCTTGGACTTACCCTTTCGGGGATGATGATCTTGTGTGGTTTTGGGGCAATGGTTTTAATGCCAGCCATGTTACGGCTATGCATTATTATGAATAAGAACTGGAGCGGGTTCATTGGAGTCAGTAAGCCTGCTTACATGAAACTTTAAAATAACAGGGAAGTTGAGAGTGTAAAGCTTAACTTCCCTAAAATTTTAGTGGAGGAGAAAATGAGAGTTAAAGCTTTTTTATTTTTTACTGTTTCTTCTTTTTTTCTAGCTACTTCTGTTTTCGGGCAGATGACTGCAGGGGAAATAATTAAGAAATCTTGGGACACCTACAGCTCTGGGGTTTCAAGTGAAATAGAAACCCTTGAATCGACTTTAGTACAAGGAGGTCGCCAACAGAAAAAGGTCTCTATTCGTGAGACAAGGTTTCTATCTGAGGGCAAGGAAATAAAAGTCTCATTTTTGTCACCAACTTCTGATGTGGGGACGGAAATGAGGATTATTCAAAAACAAAACTTTCCAGATGTCATTTATCTGAAGATGAAATCTTGGAATAAAGAGAGGCGAATTTCTGGTTCTCAGTTAGCAAGCCCTTTTCTCTGGGAGATAACCAGGGAAGATGTTGGGATGCTTTCTGGTGAAAATACTAATGATTTTAATTATTCATTAGCAACCGAATCAGAGGTTGCTTGGGTCATTCAGGCATTGCCTAAAAGTAGGATTGAAAGCAACTACTCAGAGCGTAAGCTTTGGGTGGATAAAAAAAGTCTAGCCATTATTCGCGTGGAGTATTACAAGAATAATGAGCTGGAAAAAGTGCAAGAGGCAACCGGTGATCCTCAGGCTATCAATGCCGTTGGTGCTTGGCGGGTTGATA
>DUUL01000076.1 GCA_012841575.1 Candidatus Moraniibacteriota bacterium
CATTCACCGGATCGAGCTTGCAGTTCCAGGCCTGTTCGAATTTCTCCACAAGGGCTGGATTGGTCACCGCCTGGTAACCGGAGAAGACATTGGGCAGGGCACCCATATCACAGGCTCCCTGAACGTTGTTCTGACCGCGCAGCGGGTTGACCCCGGCGTTTTCCACACCCATATGACCGGTGATCATGGCCAGATTGGCCAGGCTCATCACATTGGCGGTACCGGTGATATGCTCGGTGATCCCCAGGGTGTAAAAGATACCCGCCTTTCTGGTTTTAGCATAAAGCTCCGCGGCGGCGTACATCTGCTCCACGGGGACGCCCGAGATCTGGCTGGCCCGCTCCGGCGGATAGTTCTTCACCACGGCCCACATCTCATCATAACCTTCGCAGCGCTCTTCAATATAGCCGTGATCAGCCCAACCCTCGGTGATGATGATATGCATCAGACCGTTGATCAGGGCGATATCGGTTCCGGGAGTGAGCTGCAGCCAGATCGTCGAATGATCGACCAGCTCGGTCCGCCGCGGATCGAAGACGATCAGTTTGGCCCCCCGGACAGCTGCCGCCCGTTTCATCTTGTTACCGATGATCGGATGGGCTTCGGTAGCATTGGAACCGATAATGAAGAGAACTTCGTTGAATTCAATTTCGCCGATAGAGTTGGTCATCGCCCCACTGCCAAACGAGGTGGCCAAACCGGCCACGGTGGGAGCGTGTCACGTGCGGGCACAGTGATCGACGTTGTTGGTCCCGACCGCCGTACGCATAAATTTTTGCATCAGGTAATTCTCTTCGTTGGTACAGCGGGCGGAGCTTAAAGCAGCAACAGCGTTGGCCCCGTCTGCAGCGACGATCTTTTTCAATCTTGAAGCGATCTCGTCAAGGGCCTCATCCCAGCTTGCTTCAACAAACTGACCGTCTCTCTTGATCAGAGGGGTGGTGATCCGCTCCGGATTGTAGAGCAGATCCTTGTGAAAGCGCCCCTTCACACACAGCGAGCGTCCGTTAACCGGAGCCTCGGGAGTCGGGGTAACCCCGATAACCCGGCCGTCTTTAACATTCAGATCGAAATTGCAGCCGACGCCGCAGAAGAGGCAGGTGGTTCTAACTTTTGAAACCTCCCACGCTCTGGTTCCTTTAAACTGCTTGTTGACGAGTGCACCGGTGGGGCAGACGCCCACACACTGGCCGCAAAAGCGGCAGATCTCGGTATTGAGCGGCAGATCATACGGTGTGGTCACCCGGGTATAAAAGCCGCGTTCAACAAAATCAATGGTCCCCGTAACCTGGACATCGTGGCACACCTGGACACATTTGCCGCAGAGAATGCATTTGTTCTGGTCGCGCTCAATAAGATGGTTATCCCGGTCAAGTTCCAGCTGTTTCTTCTCCCCGATGAACGGGCTTTCCTTGACCCCGTAGCGGTAACAGTAATCCTGCAAAAGGCAATCACCTGTTTTGTCACAGACAATACAATCAACCGGGTGATTTCCCAGCAGCAGTTCCAGGATCATCCGGCGTGTTTTCACCACGCGTTCCGACTCTGTCCAGACAACCATCCCCGAA
>DUUL01000070.1 GCA_012841575.1 Candidatus Moraniibacteriota bacterium
ACCAGCAGCTCTTTGATCACCTGCGGGCCGAGGGCGTCGGGGGTAACGTTCCAGTTGCCCAGCCCGACCACCAGCACCGTCTCTTCCAAGTTCTGGGGCAGCGGCGCCAGGTTTAAAAACTCGCGGGCCAGCACCTCGGAAAGACGGTCGTGCAGGTCGGTGTCACGGGTGCGCATTTTCGGCGCTTCCAGGGTGATATAATTACCCGGTTTTTTGCCCAGCTGCTGTGCCGCGGCTTCATTCTGCACGGTAATGCGACTGATCGTGATCCCGTCTTCCTGGACGGTGTCGGAGATGACACCGGGGATTGCGGCGGCGGTTTTACTCTTGATGAATTCCTGTGCTTCCAGGGCCAGATCTGTCCGGATATTGTAACGGGGGACGAATCCGTCCCGGTATGTTTGTTCCTGCGACATCTGCTTCATCGATTCCTTTTCTAGTTTTTTAGCGCAGCTCGGTCGGCACAAACAGGTCGACTATACCGATGATTACGGCGGCCAGGGCCGCGCCGATTAAGCTGACGGTCATGCCCGGTACCAGGAACTGGGCCACGTAGATGACCACCGCGGCGGTGATAAAACCGACCAGTCCCCGGTTCTGCGGGGAGATTTTGCGCCCGAAAATGCTTTCCGCCAGGAAACCTAAGAGGGCGATCACCACGGCGGCGATCAGGGCCTGCACAAAGCTCAGGGTGGCGAAACCGGGTAAGAGCCAGCTGACCAGCATAAGCACAATAGCGGATACTACAAACCTGACAATTAGACCCAGCATGAAGGATCCTCCTTTTGGTGTTGTATTGAAAGCATAAAGAAAAACTTGCGCAACCGGTTTTTAAAGGAAATATAAGCCGGTTGCAGGTTTAGCTTAACCCAATCTTTTTGGCTCTATGCATTTGTTTAAGCTTCGATTCGGGCTTGCTTTTTCTTAAAATTGATGGTAATATTTTAATGTTTGCTGATCGGAAGGAGGTTGAAGGAAACTTTGCCGAATATTAAATCTGCTGAAAAACGGGTCCGCCAGACAGCAGTGCGGACAGCGCGTAACCGCCGCGTGAAGAGCATCCTGAAAACGTCGATCCGCCGTTACGAGGAAGCGGTGCAAAGCGGCGACAGCGAATCGGCCCGGGAAAAGTTGAAGGCGGCGATCCGCCGCATCGACAAGGCCGCGGCCATCGGCGTCATTCATAAGAATAACGCCGCCCGCAAAAAATCGCGCCTGACCCGTTTATTCAATACAAGCGTAAACAGTTAAGAATTTGTCTTTCTCATTTTTTCTTGGTACATCTATATGTGCGGTGGCTTGTTCATATGCGAATAAGGTAGGGGGACAGACCTGGCAAAAAGGTTTTGTCCCCTTTCTACTATAAGGTAGGGGGACAGGCCTGATAGCAAGGATGTGTCCCCTTCTATTAAATAGGTTTGGAAGTACACTTCGATACTGTTCCGGTGAAAAACAGGTCTGTCCCCCAGTGAGGTGCCCCTGGTTATTCCGGTGAAAACAGGTCTGTCCCCCAGTAAGATGCAGGCCGGCCCGCTCCAGCCCTTGGTTCGCCTGCCTCCGATGGGGACAGACCTACGCTTGCAGGTCTGTCCCCTGACCTTATTAATAGCGCTCGAGGTAGACGTGGACCACTACGGTGAGGTCGCCTTTGCCGATGACGCCCACGGAGACGGCGTTGAAGTTGGCTTCGTTGAGGTAGAGCGCCTGGTCGTTGACGATATGCTTGAACAACTCGTCAGGGTCGGGCGGCATGTATGACCACTGGATGAACGCGGCCATGCCAGCGCGGGCAAAACGCAAGCCCGCAGCCCTACGGCCAAGCTCTGCCTCCAGCTCTTCCAGGGAGTCGGCATACTCTTCGCCGCTGCAGTTTCTTTCAGCA
>DUUL01000095.1 GCA_012841575.1 Candidatus Moraniibacteriota bacterium
CACCGCCGATGTTGCCGAACGCACCGAACCTTCCGCCGGCTCCTCCGCCAGCTCCAGCTGCAGATCCGCCGGCCGCCACCGGATTATACTTTCTCGGGACAACGGCTTCGCCCTTATGCAAGTAGGCCAGGGTGTCCTCGGGAACGTAGCTTGTTCCCCGGGCCAGCTTGGGGATCTGTGGAACGGTCAACGGGTTATACCCCCACAGGTTTGTAAAGGGACTAACGCCCAAAACGGAGATGTTTCGGATCGTGTTTAACATGGAGTTAATCTTGTTGAAGGGCGTGCGAATGATAGTGTTGATGCCGGTAATCAAGCTGTTCACGATGCCCTTGAAGGTATCGGCGATGCCCTCCTTGATGCCGGAGAAAATGCTGCCGCCGGCGCTGAATACCTTTTTAACCCTGTCCCAGGCGTCGGCGAACTTGTCTTTGAACCATGTCGGAATGTTGTTGAAGATGCCCTTGATCGCGTCCCATGCACCGCTGAAGAACGCCTTGATGTTGGCCTTGTTAAAGATGTTTTTAATATTTGTCCAGGCATTGCTGAAAAAGCCTGTTATGGCAGCCCAGGCGATGGCCGTCTTTTCCTTGACCCAGTCCCAGTTGGCAATGATCAGTGCCGCCAAGGCGATAACCGTTGCGATCACCCAGGCCACAGGACCCAGCGCTATGAACCAGGCAGCGGCCATTTGACCGGCATGGAGGAGCGACATCGCGGCGGCCCAGGCCCATTTAGCAATAATGAGAATAAACGTACCGATCATAACCGCACCCTGAACTACAGCCGCCAGGCCCTGCATGGCCCAGGCCAGGACAACCTTGGCAGCATGGACCAGAGCCATTACCCCGGCCCAGGCCCATTTGACGATCATTAAAAGCAGCTGACCAACAATTTTACCACCGTGAAGCAGCGCTGCTCCACCCTTTATGGTCCAGGCCAGCACATGCTTGCCAGCGGCGATCATGGCCTCAATACCGCTTTTTATGAGCGCGGGGACCAGCAGCACCATAATAATGCTGGCAATATTTTCGATAATCGGCCCTATGGTCGGCCAATTATCTTTGATCCACTGAACGGCCTTGTTCACCGGCCCCATCTTTTCTTTGAGCCTGTCCCAGGCGCTGCCGGCCACTTCCGCGGCCTTGGACAGCGTGTCGCCTACACCGGCAGCAACATCCGCAATACCGCCGATGCCAGGCACCGCGATGTCGGGAATTTCGGGCGCTACAATATCCGCAAAGTCGAGCATATCGTCAAAGCCAGCGCCGGCGGCAGGTGACTTACTTAAATCGGCCTGCATGGTATGGATCTCGTCGAAAGGCAGGAGGGTCTTGGACGCCGCTTTGCCCGCGGATTTCATTGCTTTTTCGAGATCCTCTTGCGCGCCTACGGCATCTTGCCCGGACTTCGCAATATTGTCCTGCGCTTTAGCCGCGTCGGATGCTGCCTTGACAGCGACGACGGTGGACCTGGCTGTAGATAGAGCCGCGCCTGCCGACGCCTTGAGGTTGTTC
>DUUL01000116.1 GCA_012841575.1 Candidatus Moraniibacteriota bacterium
CTCCTCCACGGCGATACTGCTGGGAACACCGTACCGCCTCCAGGGCCGACTGTACAACGCCGCTCTTCTGCTGAAGAAAGGGATGATCTCCGCCGTCTATCCGAAGGCAGCCCTTGAAAACAGGGCTCCCTTTCACGAAGAGCGCTACTTCTCCGCCGGCGGGCGGAGCGCCTATGAACGCTGGGGTGAGCTGATGATGGCGGTTGTAACCGGTGAGAGCATCCTGCAGCCCGAGCAGGGCCGGGGACTGCTGCGACGGCGCCCCAAGGAGAAGCAGCTGTTACTGGTTAACCCGGCAGCCTCGCCGTACTGCTTCGGCCGGCAGGAACAGCGTGAAAAGGCTGCCGCTGCGCTGGCCAGGAGAAGGCGCAGCGCACTGATGGTGGTGAACCTGGTCGGGGGTAGCGATGACCTTGTTTTTGACGGGGCCTCGCTGGCTTACAATAACCGCGGCGAACTGCTGCACCGCGGCGCCTCTTTCGACGAAGAGATCATCTACCTTTCCAGCAAAGCACTGTTTGTTCCGGCAGCCGAGGAGCGCCCCGCCGCTGCAGAAACGATCACCACCATCCACCGGGCCCTTTCTGTGGGGATCAGGGATTACTTTACCAAAAATGGTTTCCGCCAGGCTGTTCTGGGACTGAGCGGAGGGCTCGATTCGGCAGTGACCGCGGCCCTGGCTGCGGAGGCGCTGGGCCCGGAGAATGTTCTGGGGATGCTCCTGCCCTCGGCATACTCACCGCCGGACAGTCTGGAGGACGCCCGCATCCTGGCAAAAAATCTGGAGATCGAAACACAGACCGTCCCGATAACCCCGTTCCTGCACGCATATCTGGAAAGGCTCAACCGCTCCGGCAAACCGGAGATGGACCTGGCCGAGGAGAATCTGCAGGCCCGCATCCGGGGAAATATCCTGATGCTTGTCGCCAATCGGGAAAGGCGCCTTCTTTTGACCACGGGAAACCGTTCCGAGCTGGCAGTAGGTTACTGCACCATGTACGGTGATATGGCCGGCGCTCTGGGCGTGCTGGCCGATCTGCCCAAACTGACCGTCTACGAACTGGCCCGGATGATCAACCGGCTCCATGGAGCGGTTATTCCCGAGCGAACCATCTCCAAGCCCCCCTCCGCCGAGCTGCGCCCCGATCAGCTCGACGAAGACTCCCTGCCGCCGTACCGCCTCCTCGATCCGATCCTGAACCTCTACCTGGACCGGGCATTCTCACCCGAGCAGATCATCGAACAGGGTTTTGATGCAACCGTGGTCAACCGGGTCATCGCCCTGGTCGATCGGGCCGAGCATAAACGCCGCCAGGCCGCACCGATGCTGCGAGTGCTGAGCGGTCTTTCCCGGCGGAGCACCCCGCTGACCCGCTGGAACGAGGGCTAGAGGGCACCCTCCCCCTGCTTGAAGCACCCCCCGACCCTGAGTTATAATCAATGCGCCGTACAAGTTCAGAGATTGGGCTGAGTCAATGGAGCAATATCACACCCCGGAACAGGAAAAAATATTTGACGTTGCCGTGATCGGAGCAGGCCATGCCGGCTGCGAAGCAGCCCTGGCTGCAGCGAGGCTCGGCTGCCGGACGCTTCTTGTATCCCTGAATCTGGATCTGGTTGCGGTGCTGGCCTGCAACCCCTCGCTCGGTGGACCAGGCAAGGGGCATCTGGTGCGGGAGATTGACGCTCTCGGCGGTGAAATGGCCCGCAATGCCGATCGCAACCTGCTCCAGATGCGTCTGCTGAATACGGGAAAGGGGCCAGCGGTGCAGGCGCTGCGGGCGCAGGTTGACAGGTCCGGCTACCGGGAAAGCATGCGCCGTGTTCTCGAGC
>DUUL01000017.1 GCA_012841575.1 Candidatus Moraniibacteriota bacterium
AGAGAAAAGTTAGCGCAAGCGGGAAAAGAAAATGCTAAAAGGTTTTCCTGGGAGAAATTTACAGCGCATTTTTTAAAGATAGCAACAACGTTGATTTTTAATAAAAAGTAGTCTAATTAAAACTGATGTTTAAAAAATATTTGACTTGGAGTTTGATTTCTTTTTTAATTGCTGGACTATTAATTGTATTTTTTTGTCTTAAACTGACTCCTTTTAACTTTGCTCCCTTTTTGTTGCTAAGTGGACTTTTATTTTTAATAACTTACTTTTTCCCGCGAGAAATTTTTTGGTTATTTTTAACCTTACTGCCATTAGAAATTATCATTTTATCTCCAGCACAAGTTCCTTTTTCTTTAAGACCTTTTCAGTTGGTGGGAGGAATTTTAATTCTTGTCGTTTTATTATTATGGTGGCAAAAAAAGCTAAAATTTAAGTTAGTGAGTTTCGAGAAAAATTGTTTTTTGTGTAAGAATGACAAAAGGGGTGGTTATTTAGAGGGTGGAGTGAGGAAAAGTTTTTCTTGGTTAGATCGTTTAGTTTTTATTTTTCCAGTAATTTCTTTATTCAGCTTATTTAATGCCACAGAAAAGACAGTTGCTTTGAAATTAAACATTGTACTTTTTTCCTTTCTAGGAATTTACTGGTTGACAAGAAATTTTATTCAAAGTAAGCAAGATTTTCTAGAGAGTTTGTGGTTCTTTTTGATTGGGTTAAGCACAACCACTCTTTTTGTTTTTTATCAGATGATTGCAGCGAAGTTAGGCTTACCTGATTTTCAGGTGATGGCAGGTCGAGCTAATAGTACTTTTACTGAACCAGATTGGTTGGGAATTTATTTAGTTCTTTCATTAGCGATTGTTCTTTGGCTTAAACTTTACTCTAAAGATGATGATGATAAGTTGATGGCGGCAAAAATGAGTTGGAATTTTTTCTATGCTTCTGTAACTAACATTTTGGTTTTTCTAGCACTTTTTGCGCTTATTTTGACAGTAGCGCGTAGTGCGTGGTTGGGAGCGGGAGCAGTTACTGGTGGCTACTTATTATTGTCTTTAGTAAAAGGAGAAGGTTGGTTAAAAGCGATTGGGCGAGCGACGAGTATTATTGTTTTGGCTTTTCTTGCCTTTGGCTTGGTTTTAGGAGCGGATTTATCCAGTTTTCATTTTGGAAATCGAGCAGCAAGTTCAATTTCAGGAATGCAAAAAATAACAATCAGTTGTACTCCAGGTAAAATAGCACCTCAACAAATTGAAAACATCATAGAACTAGAAGATTATGATTGTCGACATATTGATTTAGAAGAAATTAGCGAAGAAGAAGCAATTGGCAGCTCTATTCAAGAAGTTTATCGCCCTGATCCCAATGTAGAAATTAGAAAAAATATTTATGGTTTGGTTTGGGGAGCAATTAAGAAGGCTCCTTTAATTGGGCATGGGCTAGCGGCTGCTGGTGATATTTTGGGGAAAGATGAACGCGGTTCTAGCTTAAACTCTTCTAATATTTTTCTAGAAGCGTGGCTTACTACTGGGTTGCTAAGCTTGATCTTATTAGTAGTGCTCATTTTTGCACCATTTTTTATTAGTGGAAAAACTTTCTTTCGAAAGCGGGACGAAATAAGTTTTATTATTTTTTCTTTTATTTCTCTTACTACTATTGCAATTGTGGTTCCAAATTTATTTAATGCAGGATTATTTTTGGCCTTTTTCTGGGTGTGGTTGGCGATTGTAGTTGGCTTAGCTTTTCGTGGGGATAATTTTTGAGTTCAGAATAATTTATGCAGAAGAATAATCTAGTAAATGTGCTTAGACAGGGAGGAGTGGTTTTTTTGCCAACTGATACCATCCCTGGTTTTTCTTGTCGTGCTTTTAATCGATTAGCGATTGAAAGAATATATCAGATCAAAAGACGTAACGCCAGAAGACCCTTTATTGTTTTAGTGGCAAATGATAAGCAGATTGATGAGCTGGGATTAAATTTAAATAAGAAGGAAAAAGAATTGCTTGGTGGCTGTTTGGGTCAACCGACTAGCGTAATAGTGGAACTTAAAAATAATGAGAAAAAACGAGATCTTTTCTTTTTGCATCGAGGAACAAATCATTTAGCAATTCGCTTAATTAAAGAAAATTTTTTAAGACAGCTTATTTTACAGGTTGGACCATTAGTTTCAACTAGTGTTAACCGAGAGGGGGAGTTACCAATTTTAAATAATAAAATAGCAAAAAAAGTTTTTTCAGATGAGATAGACTACTATTTTAAAATAGATGAAAATGGAGATAAAAAACCGTCAATTCTAGCAAGAGTAGAAGAAAATGAGGTGAAATTAATAAGAGGCTAAAGAATTTTGATTTAGCTGTGGTTGGAGATTTCAAGATTACCTTTAAAAATTTTTTAAAGGTAGGGACAGGAGTAATTACGAAATATATAAAATTTAAAACTAAAGAGAAAGGTGAAAAATAAAAATTGGTTACTGATTGGAGGGGCAACTGGATTGTTTTTGTTGTTTAATTTATTTTCAGGAAAGATTGTTTTGGCAGACGATTGTGTTTTTCAAATTAGCGACGATAGAGTAGAAGCGGTTTTGGAAAAAATGATTGGAGAAAAGTTAGAGCGCATTATTGAAAGAAGGTTAGCAGAAACGGATCAGGATATTCAGAAAGATGATGAGGAGATTGAGAAGTTAGAGGCTGAATTGGCGGAGATGGAAGAATTGTCAGCCAAGGAATTGTTGACGGATGAGAGTAGTTATGTAAACAAAGTTGTGATTAATGAAGTTATGCCTAATCCATTGAGCGATAAAAGCGAGTGGATTGAATTATATAACAACACTGATCAAGATATATCATTAGAAAACTGGTTTATTTTCGGGACTAACTTTGTCTTTATTGAGGGTCAAATAATTAATGCAGGAGAGTACTTATTAATTGACTTAGAATCGAGTAGTCAGTTAACAAACACTGGAGAAAAAATAATTTTAAAGGATAGCTTGGGTGCTGAGGTTAGCAGTGTTGAGTGGAAAAATGCTAAAAAGGGTGAGTCTTGGGCACGAAAACCAAATGGAGTCTATGAGTGGGTTTTAGATCCAACTCCAGGAGGAGAGAATATTTTTTTAGAACCAGAAGATCCGACAGAAGAACAAACCAACACTAATCCGCAAACTACTTTTCAGTTTAACGATATTATCATTAATGAACTTCTGCCCAATCCAGTGGGGAGTGATACCGGGAGTGAGTGGATTGAACTTTATAATTCAACTGATCAGGAAATTTATTTTGATGGTTGGACAATGAGAGATACGAGCAAGGTTAGGCATGTTTTCCCGAGCGACTTTTCTGTTCCAGCTAAAGAGTATCGCTATTTTTTGCCAAAGTTTAGTTTAAATAACTCAGGAGAAGAAAAAGTAACCCTGTTTGATCCGACAGGAAAGATTATTGACGAAGTTAATTATTCTGATGCACCAGAAGGAGAAAGTTGGGCACGAAATAAAGACGGTGAATTTAATTGGACAAAAATATTAACCCCAGAAGAAGAGAATAGGTTTGAGGAAGAAGCTGAGCAAGAACAGGAAGGTGGTGAGCTAAAGAAATATCCAAGTTTAATTTTGAGTGAAGTTTTATCCAATCCAGACGGAGTTGATAGTGGCAAGGAGTGGATTGAAATTTTTAATCCGCAGATTGAGGCTATTCAGCTGGATGACTGGAAGATTGAAAATGGCAGTGGTAAAAAATACCTATTGTCTGGAGAGGTGAAGGCTGGAGATTATTTTGTAGTTAATCTGAAAGCAGGTGATTTTTCCTTACGCAACACAGATGAGGAGCTTAAGCTAATAGATCCCAACGGAGAGAGGGTTGATCAAATTTCAATCGAAGGTATTGCGCCCTCTGGAAAAAGTTTTGCGCAAGCAAAGGGAGGAGATTGGCGTTGGACAAGGTATCTAACTCCTGGACAGGAAAATAGGTTTAATCAATTGCCAAAAATAAAGATTAGTGTTCCAAAGCGCTTGTATCCAGGAGAATATGGAATTTTTGATGCCAGTAAAACTAAAGATGCTGACGGAGATAAGTTAAAGTTTGCTTGGATTTGGGAAGAAGATAAAAAGAGTTATCAGGCTAAAACTAGACGTAAGTTTGAGGAGAAGGGAAATTACAAAATTATCTTAAAGGTTAATGATGGAACAGATGAAGTTGAGAAGAACTTTAGAGTAAAGGTAAGTGATTTTCCTAAGGAAGAGGTGAGAGTTATTGGTTTATTGCCCAATCCAGTAGGAGTTGATTCTGGTCGGGAAAAAATTGTATTTAAAAATAACTCTGACAAGAATATTGATTTATTAAATTGGCAATTAGCTTTAGGTGGTGGAGAGGGTAACTTATCCGTTCGAAAAATTAATAAGCCAATTATAATTAAAGCCGGAGAAGTTTTTGAATTATACAGTGGCGACGGTTGTCGTTTTAGTTTGAATAATTCTGGTGGTATTGTTGAGTTACGCTATCCCGATGGAAAAGAGGCGGACCAAGTTGAATATTCAAAAGAAAAGATTGAAGAGGGTGAAAGTTATGTTTTAGTGGGTGAGAATTGGATCTGGAAAAAAGAAAAAGAAGATCAGCTAGCTGGAGAAAAAGAGCAGCGAAGAAATGAAGAGAAAAATGAACTAATTTCTTCTAGTGAAGAAGCAACTTGGCGTTGGTGGGAAGTGACTCATAATCAATTAGAGGGGATTTGCGAGGGGGTTGAAAGATTGAGCTATGACAATTGGAAAGATAGGAACGCCGCTTATTTTAGGTTTTTAAAATTTAAAATCAATGATTAGAGCCCTTTAAGTTGATGAAGGAAATCTTTTTCTGCAGCAACAAGATCCTTGGCTTTAAAGTCTATTTTTAATCTGCCATCGGTTACAGCTGTTTCGTTAAGTATTGCTATTTCTTCAATGACTTGAGGATTAGAAAAAGAAAAAAGTCCCTTTGGGTTGCCTGCAGAGTTATTAAAGAAGATGCCAAAAATTTGTCCATGAGAAAAGTTCTTTTGAATTTCTTCTAAGACAAAAGGAATATCTTGGTGACTAGACTTTGATTGAATAAAATCTTCATTGCTAATCACTGACCAGGCAAATTTTAGAGTTGAGTCAAATTCCAGGTGAGCCATTACCCGCCCCCATAATTTCAAAAAGGAAAGAGATTTTGTTTTATAAAGATAGCGAATTATTTCCGGTTGATCCGCTTTTAATTTCATTAGACCAGCTGCCGCTAGCATAGTGTGGGGTGTAGTGGTTGATTTTTGAAAACTTTCAGTCTCTGCGATAATGCCTGTTAGGAGAGCTTGAGCAATGGGCTTATCCATTAGATTTTTCTTTTCCAGAAAAAGTTCGGTGCAAATTTCACAAATTGAAGCCGCTGTCATATTGACTAAGTTTACTTGACCAAAATTCTCATTGTTGGCGTGATTATCTAGATTGATCTTTGGTACTTCAAAAAACAAATCCGTATTTTGATGATAAGTTTTTCCTAACGCATCTAAGTTTGGTGCTCCTAAAATAATAACTAAGTCATAATTAAAATTAGCTGGTACAAAAGAGAAGTCTCGAGGATCGATAGCTCCTTTTTCTGGAGTAATTTTAACTATAAATTGATCCTCTTTTTCTTCAGATTGAATATTAATTATTCTGTTATGTTTAGTGTTGAAAAGGAGTAAGAAATCACGAGAACCGGTTAAATCCTTTAGAGTTTTAGTGGGGGGCGCTAGGAAATTAATTTGAGCTGGAATTGGTTGATTAAAAAGGACGGCTGATTTTTTATTAAGTTTACTTAAAAAGTGGTTGGTTGCAAAAGCAGCCGTTAGTTGATCAAGGGACGGTTTTGGGGAAGTAACGAGAAGAATGTTTTGAGATTTTTCAATTAGGGAATAAAACGCAGAACCAGATTCCATAATAAATTTATTTTTACCTTTAGTTAGTTTCTCAGAATAGCACAATGAAAGAATGATTCAATAGTGACGAAAATGGAGAGTTGTTGTATTTATTAAAAAAGCATTAAAAAACAGACTTTGAGTGGTCTGTTTTAATTGGCGGGGACGGCGGGACTCGAACCCGTGACCTTCTGCGTGACAGGCAGACGCTCTAACCAGCTGAGCTACGCCCCCATTATTTTTTATAGTTACTTCCTGCTTAAGTGTTTCTTGGCGGCTAATCAGGTGTTTGCCCGCCTCTGGTGGGAGCTACGCCCCCATTTTTTAAATAATTGATTTGTATGATAAAAATAAGTATACACTAAAAAATTGAAAAATCAACTAAAAGATTTTTCTTAACTTATAATCAACAAAGCTGTTATCTATTGATAGGAATATTACATTTGAAAGCGTTTGTTTAATAGGGTATAATTAAAGACAAGCTTGATGTTATGCTTTCTGATTGTTGTTTAATAAAACTGCGGTTTTTAATGATTAAATTATCAGCAAACTAATAATTTTTTAAAAGAAAATATTTTCAGATTTATTTAAAAGGTGCGCATAAGTTAAGGTTTTTAATTTTTTTACAGTGCCTAGCTAAAGCGTTGGACTAAAAACAATTTATATTGTAGAATTTATTTTAGTGAAAATAACAGATAAAAACATAAGCCAAAAAGATGATAATATATGAAAATGTTTCTAAAATTTATTCCAGCGACAGTCCTGCTTTGATGGATGTTAATTTAAGAATTGAAGAACGTGAGTTTGTCACAATCGTAGGTGCCTCCGGAGCAGGAAAATCAACTTTGTTAAAAATGCTGTATGCGGAGGAGCGTCCGACTCGGGGGAATGTCTACTTTCACCGCAACAACTTAGTTAATTTAAAAAATCGTCATTTGCCTCAACATAGAAGGCAAATTGGAACTGTTTTTCAGGATTTTAAGTTATTACCCAAAAAAACTTTAGGAGAAAATGTTGCTTTCGCAATGGAAGTCGCTGGAAAGAGTAATGCTGAGATTCAAAAAGCGACTAATCAGATTTTAGATATCGTTGGTTTGAGTCAAAAAATTGATAAGTATCCAGGAGAAGTTTCTGGTGGAGAGCAACAAAGAGCAGCTCTGGCTAGAGCATTAGTGAATAAGCCAAAAGTTTTAGTCGCAGATGAGCCGACTGGAAATCTTGATCCAATTTCTACTTGGGAGATAATGCAGCTATTGTTGAAAATTAATGAATTTGGGACGACTGTAATTTTAGCGACTCATAATAAGGGAATGGTGGATAAGCTGCAACGAAGAGTGATTTCTATTAATAAGGGTCGAATTGCTAGAGATGAGGCGATGGGTAAGTATTGCATTTAGTTTTTTGTTTGACTCAAAGACATTTTAGTGTTCAGTGGTTTTGTGTTTAAAAAATAAAAACAAGTAATATCATGTTTGCTAAATTATCAAGAACGTTTAAATCTGGTTGGAAAAATTTAATTAGAAATGGATCATTGGCGATTGCAACAATTGGTGTTATTACAATAACTCTCTTTATTATCAATGTGCAGGGGGCCACTGTTTTTGCAAACAATACACTACTAAAGGAGGTTGAGAGTAGGGTTAATATTTCGGTATATGTCAACACAGAAATGAGTGAAGCTGAGACGTTAAAAATTAAAAGCGAAATCGAGCGCTATCCTGAGGTTAAGTCGGTTGAATATATCAGTCGAGAAGACGCTTTAGCGAGTTTTAAGGAGTTAAATAGTGATAATGAGACAATTCAAAGGGCAATTAGTGAGTTGGGCGAGAATCCTTTGGGGGCAGCTTTAAATATCAGAGCATATAATCCAGATCAATATCAGGCAATTTCAAAAAAAATAGAAGCTAGTTCTTTCAGGGAAAGCGTTTTAGAGGTAAATTATCAAAAATATCGAGGTGTTATTGAAAATTTGAACAAAGAAATTAAGTCGAATCAACGTATGGCTTTAACTCTGGGAATCACCTTTTCTGTTATTGCAATTTTGATTACCTTTAATTCAATTAGGATTACAATGTATGCACATCAAAAAGAAATCGAGATTATGCGACTAGTAGGAGCTTCAAATAATTACATCCGATTGCCATTCTTGTGGGAGGGTATTTTCTACGGACTAATTGCAGCAATCATTGCAATTCCCCTGTCTTATTTTTATCTCAAAATTGTAGCTACTGGTGATGCTAGTGGATCGGTTCTTCCTTTTTCAAATTCGCGTTTTATCCAATCCTTCTTGAGTGGTTATTTTGTGGAAAACGCTTTGTGGATAATTTCATCTCAGTTGTTCTTGGGAGTTTTGCTGGGAGTGATTAGTTCTGTTCTAGCAATCCGCAAATATTTGAAAATATAAATTCCTCAAACAACTTTAAGTATTACTAATTTATTAATTTTTATAAAATGAGTATTTTTAAAATCTTTAAGAAAAAAACAAGTAGTCGTGATGAAAAACAAGGTTCTCGAAATGATACAGTAATTAAAAGCAATCCCAAGAATTATTCTGATGATGATAGTGCGGGAGTTGCTAAGAAGGTTAAGTCTCCCGTCGGAAAGATACCTCAGTTTCCTGCTGGGGCTGGAAGTTTAAAAGATGCACTAAAGGGAGTTGATCGGTCTAAGCTTTCTCTTAAGGAGCGAGCCGCATTGAAAATTTTTGAAAAAATGCCACAGAAAAAACAAGAGAGTCTTTTGCAGCAAGCAATGAATCCTCAGACGATTATGAATATGAAAAAAGAAGATAAGGCTAAAATGTTAAAGCAATTAGATGACGCGGTTAAGGCAGGACTCATTCCTAAAGGACAAGCAGAGGCAATGAAGAGTCAAATGGGCTTACGTTAGGATGATTAGGCTTAGGGATAATCAGTAAAATAAATAAAAAATGAGAAATTTAGAAGAAATGGATTTTGCTGGAAAGAAAGTTCTGGTACGTTGTGGATTTGATGTTGTAATGCAGGACGGTAAAGTTGTTGATGGCAGTCGTATTTTGTCTGGACTTAAAACAATCAGCTATCTTCAAAAGCAAAAACCAGAGTTGATTTTAATTACTTCGCATATGGGTCGACCGGAGGGAAAGTTTGATCCAGCTTTCTCTAATGCTTCAGTTGCGAGTTATCTAAGTAAGTTATTAGGTGTTCAGGTAAATTTGGTGGAGAATTTAGATGAACTAGCGGAGGTTAAAAGTATGGCTGGTTTAAACGGAGCTAGCATATTCATGTTAGAGAATTTACGTTTTTGGCCAGAAGAAGAAGCTGGTGATGAAGCTTTTGCTCAGCGCGTAGCAGAGGGATTTGATGTTTATGTTAACGATGCCTTTTCAGTTTGTCATCGAGCACACGCTTCTTTAGTTGGCTTTCCTAAGTTTACTGAAGAAAAGTGTGCTGGTTTTCTTTTAGAAGAAGAATATGAAAATTTAAAAAAGGTAAAAAATGAACCAGATCATCCAGCAGTTTTAGTGATTGGAGGGGCAAAAATTGAAACCAAGTTGCCAGTGATTAATTTTATGTTAAAGCACTACGATAAGATTTTAGTGGGTGGAAAGATTGCTAATGAAGCGATTGATCAGGGAATTGATTTGGGAGAGAAAGTTCTTTTGCCGATTGACTTTGCTCCAGCAGGAAAAGAAGCAGAGCGTTTGGATATTGGAGTTAAAACTAGTTATGCATTTACCAAGGAAATTGATCAAGCGGCAACAATTGTTTGGAATGGTCCAATGGGTAAGTTCGAGGATGAAGAATGTTCTAATGGAACTAAAGAGATTTTGCGAGCGATTGCAGAGCGCAAAGAAGATGCTTTGACTGTGCTTGGCGGCGGAGAAACAGTAACTGCAGTTAATAATTTTAGCAGCATAAGTAACTTTGACTATGTTTCAATGAGTGGTGGTGCGATGTTGGAGTTTTTAAGCGGAAAAGAAATGCCTGGATTAAAGGCACTAAAAGAGTAATAAAAGTTAGCGAGTGAACTATAGTAGAATAAAAAAAGAATTTGAATTAAATTCAAATAAAGAGCGTGCATTCAAAATGGCTGCCTACATGAGAAATAAGTTTCAATTCTACGGTATCGCAGCTGAAGACAGAAGAGGTGTATATAAAGAGGATTTAAAAAAGCAAAAGAAGATTAGTTCGATTGATTGGAGTTTTATTCAAGTTTGCTGGAATGACGAGCACAGAGAGTTTCAGTATACAGCATTAGATTATTTATTGGTCAAGCAGGATCTATTGACCTTTAGTGATATTTCAAAAGTTAAAAAATATATCAAGCAAAAACAGTGGTGGGATACTATTGATAATTTACATGGGATTATTGGGTGCATTGGCTCTACTGATGAAAGAGTTGGTCCTTTAATGTTAAAGTGGTCAAGAGATAATGACTTTTGGGTTCGCAGAATCGCAATTAATCATCAACTCAATAAAAAAGAAAAAACAGATACAGTTTTATTAGAAAAAATATTAGTTAATAATTTTGGTAGTGATGAGTTTTTTGTGAATAAGGCGATTGGTTGGAGTTTGCGTGAATACTCTAAAACCAATCCTGATTGGGTTAAAAAATTCATCCATACTCATAAGGACAGAATGAGTAAGTTGAGCGTGAAGGAGGCAAGTAAATACATTTGAAAAAACGTAGCTCATTCTTGCCAAAAAAGATAAAGTTGGAGACTATTTTATTTTATGTGGATTGTGGTTGGGACAGGTTTTATCAGAACATCTATTTGGGATGGTTTTGGTTCCTTGCATCATTAATGCTCCACATTCTTGGTTGGACCTATCTATTCTTTTGTACCGACAGATTTTTCCGGTTGGTTTTGCTTTGATGGCATGTTTACATTTTGGATAACCATTACAGCTATAAAAAATTCCAAAACGACCACGTCTTTCAACAAGCTCTCCCTTTTTACAAATAGGACAATTAACACCAGTTTTTTTCTTTGCCTCTTCTTCTGGATCAGTTTTAATAAACTTACATTTAGGATAGCCATCACAAGAAATAAATTTACCAAAACGCCCCTCTCTTTGGACTAGTTGCTTTCCGCATTGTGGGCAAGTTTCAGCTAGCTTTTTAGGACCTTCGATTTTCTTTCCTTCCAGAGTTAAAGCTCCGGTGCATTTAGGGAATTGAGCGCAGGAGAGAAAGCGACCAGATTTACCTAATTTAATAATCATTGATCCGTCACACTCTGGGCATTTAAACTTATCATCAGCCTTACCTAGGTCAGTAGCTTTTTTCAACTTTTCTTTTATTTTAATATCTTTAGCAAAAGGAGTGTAGAAGTTCTTTAAAACTTTTTCGTATTGCTCCTTGCCAGCAGCAATCTTATCCAGATTAGTTTCCATCTCGGCAGTAAAAGCGTCTTTGATGTAGGATGGAAAATGTTTTTCTATAAAATCATTAACTACAGCTCCTGTATCAGTGGGATGGAGGGTAGAGTTGATTTTTTCCACATAGCCACGATCTTGAATGGTTTTGATGGTGGGCGCATAAGTTGATGGTCGACCGATGCCTCTTTTTTCCAGTTCTTTGATTAGACCAGCTTCAGTGTAGCGAGTCGGTGGCTGAGTTTCTTTTTCTTCAGAATTGATTTCCTCTAATACTAACAATTCATTTTCAGAGAGTTTTGGTATTTCCACATCATCAGAACGTGAAGCAGGGTCTGCCTTTAGCCAGCCGTCAAATAAGATTCTTGATCCTTTAATGGCGAATAGGGGCAATGTTTTGTCCTCCAGAGAAACTGAAACCTTAGTACGTAGTATCTCAGCATCAGCCATTTGCGAAGCCATTGCTCTTCGCCAAATTAATTCATACAGTTTTCTTTGCGCTGAATCAGAGCCAGCTGATTGTAGAGAGAAGTTAGTAGGCCGAATTGCTTCGTGAGCCTCTTGGGCATTTTTATTTTTACGACGGAAAAATCTTGATTGATAGTATTTTTCTCCAAAAAGCAAAGCAACAGTTTTTTTAATCTGTTTTTGTGCCTGCGCGCTAAGATTAGTGCTGTCTGTTCGCATGTAAGTAATTAATCCAGCTTCATAAAGTCTTTGCGCTAACATCATTGTGCGTGCGGGGGCAAAGCCAAAGCGGTTAGATGCAGACTGTTGTAAGGTGGAAGTAATAAATGGTGGATAAGGACGTCGCTTGGCTTGAGTCTCTTTAATTGCAGTGACGGTCCATTTTTCTTTTTTGCCTGCGGTTAAAATTTTGTCCACCAATTTTTTATCCCTCGGTTCTTCAGTGCAAGTTAAAACTAAAGTGTCATTTTTTGAGCTTTTGACTTTAGCAGTAATAATCCAATATTTTTCTGGTTTAAAAGCCAGAATAAGGCGCTCTCTTTCCATGATAATTCTTAAAGCAGGAGATTGAACTCTTCCAGCTGATAGTCCATAGCGCACTTTCTTCCAAATTAAACCAGAAAGGTCATAACCGAATAATCGGTCAAGGACACGACGTGCTTCTTGGGCTCTACGCAAGTTTTGATCAATTTGACGCGGATTTTTCATAGCGGCTAAAATGGCCTCCTCAGTAATTTCATTAAATGTAACTCGTTGAGGGTTTTTTATCTTAACTGCTTCAGCGACATGCCAAGCAATGGCTTCTCCTTCACGATCAGGGTCAGTTGCTAAAATAACTTCTGAGGATTTATTGGCTAGTTTTTTAATTTCTGACACTACTTTCTTTTTATCTGAATTGATTTCATAGCGCGGAACAAAACCAGCTTCAATGTTGATAGCGTCTTTATTGCTCTTGGGTAAATCGCGGATGTGACCAATAGATGCCTTCAAGACATAATCTTTGCCGAGATACTTAGAAATAGTTTTAATTTTGGCGGGAGACTCAACGATAACTAACTTCATGATTATTTTTATAAATTACAGAATTAATGCAGTTTTATGCATGACTATAGACAATTTTATGAGTAAGAAAAATACTTTTTATTTTAAAACTGACTTTGATAATAAGGATTTTTGATTTCTTGTCAAACAAAATTATTTTTTAACAAATCTTCCTCCGCCGATGTTTTGAACTAAACCTCTCAGCTCCAACATAGAGAGAGTAGTGGAGATTGTGGCAGTGTCTAAAGTGCATTTTTTAGCCAACTGATCAATTACTAGTGGATCAAAAGAGAGTGCCGAGTAAACTTTATTTTCTGTTTCATCCGTTAGGCTTATTTTCTTATGATTATTATTTTTTGCGAGAGCGTTAGTTGCAAAATTAAATGTTTCTAAAATATCATTGGCTGAGTTGATTGGTTGAGCGCCTTGTTTGATTAGATTATTGGGACCAATTGAGGTTGGCGAAAAGATATTTCCTGGCACAGCAAAAACCTCACGATTTTGTTCTAAAGCACAGCGAGTGGTAATTAGTGCGCCTGATTTTTCTCCGGCCTCCACAACTAAAGTTCCGAGTGAAAGTCCACTGACAATTCGATTGCGCGCGGGAAAGGTAAAGCGAGAGGATGGATAGCGTGGCGGATATTCGGAGATAATCAAACCATCTTTAGAGATTATTTCATCGATTAAATTTTTAATAGGTGGGCGATTAAGCACCTCATTGATGCCACTTCCCAAGACAGCAATAGTTTTTGCATTTGATTTTAAAGCGGTGCGGTGAGCAATTTGATCAATTCCGTAAGCCAAACCACTAGTAATGACAAGTCCCGAAGGAGCAATCTCCGTCACAATTTTTTCTGTGGCCATTTGTCCATAAGGACTATTTTTGCGTGCACCGACAATGGCTAGTTGTTTTTCTTGCAAAAGCTTTAAATTACTTCCTAGACAAAACAAAACGAATGGGGGAGTTTTAACTTCCTTTAATTGGCTGGGGTAATTTTTGTCATTAAATGAAATTAAACTTAACCCAGTATTTTCAAATTTTCTCCACCCTTGCTCAGGGTCAATTTTTGCTTTAGCAGTGAAAATCTTTTGGACTAAGTTTTCTCTAAGTTTAGTTTTTTGGGTAAATTCAAGAGGGGTTGACTTCCAAGCGACTTCAAAATTAGTAAAGCCTGTAGAAATTTTACGAAAAGTCGAGGGTCCAACGGATGGAATTAAAGAAAAAGCATAAATGTACTTAAGTTCATTTTTGTTTTCCATTTTTGATTTTACGGACTAGTTTAATTTATAGAGAATTAGTTTTGTGTGGAGAGTTTGCCATTGAGGTTTTTCCAAGGGATTTCTTGAAGGCGGAATAGTTTGATTGATTAAATCTAGCTCTTTGATTGATTGTTTAGGAATTTCTTTAAATAAGTCTAACTCACTAGGGTGGACCAAAAGGTAAACATTAGTGTAGTTGCTTGACAAAACATTAAGGTCAGAGGGGCGAAAAAAGTAAACAGAAGGAATTTTATAAATATTTCTAATTGGCTCTGAGAGTAGTAGCCAGCCGGAGCCAGTTGATTTTTGGGAGACTAAAACCAAGTCATTATTAGAGAATTCTCTAGTAATCTCATTTAAATTAGTGAATAGGTTTTTATTTTGAGACTTAAAAGCAAAGGGAAGTGCTTGCCATAAATTAGCAAATAAAATAATAAGAATTATCGCCAACGATAATTTTTTGTTTTTAATTTTATTCAACAGGAAGATGCCATAAAGAACGCTGAGCGGAATTAGGGAAAAGATAAAACGGCGCAGCATCCAAGGATGATCCAAGGAAATATTGGCATCTAGAAGATAAATTAAAGTCGGAGCAAAAAATAAGAAGGGAATTAAGGTTGTCCACTGCTTTTTTCTAACGAGATAAAACAGAGCGATTGCCGTTAGCAAGAACCAGATGAGTAAATGGTAGTTAAAAAGAACTTTAGCTAGGTAGAAATCTGTCCAATCGCCATTAGGGAAAGGAGAACTGACACTTGCGCTTGATTCTTGATTGGATTGATGAATTTTTTCTGTGATGAAAGGAGCCAGGTTCTTAGCAATATTCTTAACATTTTCAGCGAAGAAGTTTGGATTGAAGGATATTGCTAGCAAAACTAAAAGACCTAAAAGGAAAAAAGGTAACTGATGTTGAGCTTTTTTCAGATTATTAAAATCAAATAAAAGAAGAATGAGAAATAGCATAAATATAATCGCTATTGCCTCAATTCTAACAAAAATAGTTAAGGAGAGTGGCAGAAAAATCAGCCAGTAATCACTTAAACACCTTTTGTTTTCTAAGTAGCGCAATAATAAATATAACGAAAACCAAGTCAGTGCAGCAAAGAATATTTCAGTCAAAGTGAATTTATTAAGAATGATCAGAGGACTAGCGGTTGCAAATAAAATTGTTGAATAAGTGGCAAATTTATTGTTAATAATTCTTTGGCTAATTAAGTAAAAGCTGAAAAGCAACGTTATTAAAGGAAAAAGGTTTGCGAACTTAAGTGCAGTTAATTTTCCTAAGCCAAAAAGGGCGCCGAGCCAAGCAGTGTAACCAGGTAGAAATTGACTTTTGAGCTCTCCAGATTCAATGTAGTTAAATCCAGGGAAGTTTAGTGCCTTACCTGTTCCATACAACTCATGAAGAGTTTTGGCGAGAGGGTTTTTGTGGGTAAGACCTCCATCATTACTGAGTAAAATTGCTGCATTTGAAAATGAGCCTTCATCTCTTCCTCCAAAAATTGTTGGAGTTATAAAAAACGAGAGAATTAGGCAAAAAACTATGATCGCAAAAAAAGTGCTTCTTTCCTTTTCGGTGAATTTACTCAGAGAAATAATTTTTTTCTTAAATAATAAATAAGGAAGAGCGGAAATAATTATAATCCCACCAACTAAAATTGGTTTTTTGAATAAGTCCAGTAAAGCTAGGATTAAAAAAAGGATGGCTAAAACTATCCAGTAAAAAGAAAAAATTTCAAAAAAGGAAAAGCTTTTATTACTTACAATTGTTTTTGTAGGTTTATTTTTTAACATAATGTCATTTTAACACATAATATATAATACGCTAGCACGGTTTTTTTAAAATTATTTTTCAACAATAATGAAATAACTTTTAACCAGTTTTCATATTAAATTAGCAACCTAATTTGATTTTATCACACCCCCTTGCCACCACTTTCTCTTCATGCTATAATTCAGGCAAGTTTAACATAATTAAAAAATTAAAACGAAAATAATGACAATGCTATTGCAATCAAGAAAGCTGTTTGCCAATTTAGCGCTAGCTTTCATCTTGACTCTTGCTCCTGCTTTCATCCAGCAAGTCTCCGCTCAAACTGCCACTTGTGGGAACGGAATCTTGGAAGGAACGGAGCAGTGTGACTATGGAACCGGAACTCTCGAAGACGGAGTATTAAACAACGGAGAAGTTTGTGCTGTTACTCCTGGACAACAAACTTGTGAATGGTGTAGTAACACTTGTCAAGTAATGGTTCAAGCAGACATTAACTGCTCTATTCAGGTTCAAAAATCAGTTAATCCCTCAGATTGTATTGTCCCAGGAGAAACTCCTGCTTACTCTTATCGAGTAACTAATCCTGGTAATGTTCCTTTATATAGAATTTCCCTTAATGATGATAAGCTAGGAAATATTACTTGTCCCCAAACCACTCTATTAGCTGGAGCTTCTATGACTTGTACTCGAACTGGTTCTCCTATCACTGAAGATACTACCAACACTGCTACTGTACGAGGAGACACTGCTACTTTTGAAGGACAAAGTAGTTTTGTGACTCATCAATCTACAGTCACTCTGCCGGTTTGTGATCCTACCTGTGGAGACGGTAATCTTGATCCAGGAGAAGAGTGTGACGATGGTAATTTAAATAATGGCGATGGTTGTAGTAGAACTTGTAAAAAACCAGCGAATTGTAATGATGTTTGTATCCCAACAATTGGCTGTGGCGGTGGTCTAACTTGTCACAACAATATGTGTCGAAATAGCAATTGTTTGGAAGATAACACTTGTGCTTGTCGAACTACCCCCACCACCCCCACCACCCCCACCATCTCTATCGAAAAAACCGTTAACCCTTCTAAAATCGAAGACGGAAAAGAAACAGAAGTTACCTACACCTACAAAGTAACCAACCCCAGCAGTGTCAAGTTAATCAACATCAAAGTCACTGATGATAAGCTAGGTGATATCACTTGTCCCAAAGCAGAACTTGAGCCAAACGAATCTATGACTTGTGAAAAGAAAACTAAACTAAAAAAAGAAACCACTAACGTTGCCACTGTTACCGCAAACACACCAGAAGGCAGAACTGTCTCTTCTGATGACGATGCTAAAGTTTCCACCAAAGATTGTACTGCCAGCATCGGAGACACCATCTGGTATGATGAAAATGGTAACGGAAAAAAAGATAAAGGCGAAGATGGAATTGATGACGTTAAAGTCTGTGCAGAAGATAAGAAAGGAGAAAAATACTGTGACAAAACAGACAAGAATGGTAAATACAAGATCAAGAATCTATGTAAGGGAGAATACAAAGTTAAAGTCAACGAAGATGACGTTAAAGGCTTAAAGCAAATTTGTGATCCAGACGACAAACTAGACAACAAATCTAAAACCACTCTTAAGGATGGAGAAGAAGAAAAAGACATGGACTTCTGTTATCGAGGAGAAGCTCCTAAAACTGGAGCCAGTCTCTCAACCACTATCGCTACTTATGTCTCCTTAATCTCTATTGCCCTAACTGCTACTCTTTACTGGGCTAATAAAACTGGACGACTTACTCAACTTGATCGTTGGTGGACTCGGAGAAGGGTGGTTGGTA
>DUUL01000018.1 GCA_012841575.1 Candidatus Moraniibacteriota bacterium
CCGATATTGATACTGCATTAGATGCTTCCCAAGTAGGAGATTACAACATTACCTTTACTGCGACTGATAGCAACAACAATCAAACAACTGGCACAGTGACAATTCACATTGTAGACACTACTGCTCCAGAAGATCCCATTGTGCAACCAGTCACCTCACAGGATACTGAAATTAAAGGACAAACAGAAGCCAATGTCTCTGTCCTGCTTTTTGATGCTGAAGAAAATCTTCTACAAACAACCACATCAGACCAAGATGGAAACTTCTCTTTTACAATTGAAAAACAACAACCAGGGACAATATTCTATCTACAAGCTATAGATGAATATGACAACAAGAGTCAACAAGTAAAAACTGTTGTCATTGATGCTTCCACTCCAACTTGTGGCTCCGCTGCCCAAACCTACCAACCAGAGCAAGAACAATTTCAAGGAGAATTCTGTGAACAAGGAGCCCTCTCTCAAACTCCTACTTTTCCTGAACCTAATCAAACTACCACTTGGCAGTGTCAAAATGAAATCAATCAAACAGTTGATTGCGCTGCTACCCGTTTAGCTACTCCTACCCCTGACCCTACTCCTGAACCAACACCTGAACCTATCTCAAAACCAGAACCAGAAAAAAAACTCAAAGCTTGCACTTTTGACAAAGTCACTAACATTACCCCTAACTCTGTTACTCTCAAAACTACTGTTGATAAAAGTTACAAGAAAGACAAGCTTACCTTTCGAATCGAACAAATCAACCAACAAACCAATCAAAAAGAAATCAAAAAAATCAAAGCTACCCCCAATAAGAAGGGTGAGGTAACTTTAGTTATCAATCAACTAAACCCTGACACTCAATACAAACTAAAACTCAGTTATTTAGACAAAAAGTATCATCCTTGTAAAAAAGACAAAACTGTTACTACTAAAAAAACCACAACCAACTTCTTACCAGCTCTAACTAAAACAGAAGAAGTGACAGAGGAAGTATCAGAAGAGACACCACCTTCAAAAGAAGAGCCAGCTCCAGAGCCAATTGCAACAGTCAAAGAAACCACTCCTCTTCAAACTAATCTAACCGCTCCTATCCAGGAAAAGAAAGAGTCAAGAACTTTTCCCCTAGAAAAAATTGCCACCCTTGTTAACTCTAAAGCTAAAGCTATTCTTCCTCTAGGAATTGCCACTGGATTCTTAGCAACTATCCTTCCATTCTTAGCCACCACTCCACTAGCCACCAAAGATCTTTTCACATTGCCTGTGATTGGTATTTTCAACAGAAGAAGAAAACAAAACTCTTGGGGTGTTGTCTTTGAACAAGAAACCAAACAACCGCTTCAAAACATTTCCATTTCATTAATCAATGAAGATGGTAAGAAAATAGCGACCACCTATTCTGATCAACAAGGAAGATACGGGTTTTTACCAGAACCGGGTAAATACACTATTCAGATTGACAATCCTCACTTTAGCATCAATGCAATTGAGCAAGATGAGCTTTATGGAGATACGTATAGCAAACAAGTCATAACCGTAGGAGATGAGCCTATCACTCTCAACATCTCTTTAACTCCACTTAAGCAATCTTGGATTGAGCATGCTAGTCAACAAATCAACAAAGAACAAACTATTCTTTACAAATCAAGACAATTCCTTTTTACCTTTATCTACTATCTAGGTTTTCTTTGGACTATCATTGCTACCATCCTATATCCTTCTAAGTTAAACATTATTCTTCTTATTCTCTACAGTCTTTTCTTTCTTTATGATCGAATCATCAAGAAAAAGAACTATGGCACCATTAAACAGCAAGACAACTCTCCTGTTCCTTTCATTCTCTTATCATTAACCAATCCTCAAACTAACCAAAGAGAAGCTTTTGCAGTTACTGACACTAGAGGTAGATACTATCTCTTAGCTAATAACGGAGATTACAACTTAAGTTTATCTGGTAAATTGCTTGATGGAGATACCATTAAAGAAACAACTTCTGTTAATATCAATAAAGGTTTATTGAAAGAGGATTGGGAGGTTTAGGGTGATGCTGGTCTAGCAAGACTAGTTTTATTGACATAAAATATCTTTTGTGAGATACTAACCCTGTTAGGCATTTATATTTATATCGCGGGGTGGAGCATTGAGCTTGCGGGAGCAAGTGAAACAGCTCGGTTCCGAGCGGATAAGATAAGATTACTTTCTTTTAAAACTTATCCTTTAAAAGTTGAATATCGCGGGGTGGAGCAGTCTGGCAGCTCGGGTGGCTCATAACCACCAGGTCGCAGGTTCAAATCCTGCCCCCGCCACAAGAAAATTTTTAAAATGCAAAGCTCAAAGTGTAAAATGACAGTGTAAAATTGAAGATTAATGTTTGGCAAGAGTAAATCATTTTACATTCAAGACTGTCATTTTTTGATTTTTGCATTTTTTGTTTATCTCGCATAACATTAGGGTGACTCAGTTGATTATCCGTCCGTACCGAACGGGTATGTTCGGGCGGGGAGCGTGGACGCTCTTTATAGTTTGTTTAAGTATAAGTTGGTTTAGTATTTTTCCACACAACGCCAGGGTAGCTCAGTTGGTTAGAGCGTGGGACTCATAAGCCCGAGGTCGTGGGTTCAACTCCCACCCCTGGTACGAATGAATAAGAATTGAAACAAAAAACAAGAACAGATTAGAGTAATCTGCATAACTTATTAGGTATTGAAATAAAGCACTCCTCTTCGCAGATCTATCGACGCAAGGATGAATACAAAAACAAACTAGCCATCAGGCAAATAATGATCTCACAAGTCGCAGTTTCAATCTTGCATTCAAACTTTAAAAGAGCATTCAGAAGACTTTTTGTTTTTTATTAATTAGTAACTAGTAGTTGGTGAAAATTGGTATTGATATTCGGGCGATTGGAAGACAGAGAACTGGAGATGAGGCCTACACTCTGGGATTGATCCAGGCACTGGAGAAGACTGATCAAGAAAATCAGTATTTTTTGTATACCGACACCAATAACAAAGGAGACTTACTGAGAATAGAAAAAAAGTTAGCTTTAGCTAGTAAAAATTTTAAGGTAGTGTCGGTTTTGCCTTCAAGTAAGGCACTATGGACTTTTTTTGCCTTGCCGCGTCAGATCAAGCAAAATCCGGTTGATGTTTTGCATGTGCAATACATTAGTCCTTTTTGGCTGCCAAGTGGAACAAAATTAATCACTACTATTCATGATATTTCCTTCGTGCGTTATCCAAAGTTTATAAGTTGGAAGGATTTGTTTTTTTTAAAAACATTAATCCCACTTTCTCTTAAGCTAGCAGACAAGGTGATTGCTGTTTCTGAATTTACTAAAAGTGAGTTAATTGATTATTATAAAATACCTGAAAATAAAGTAGAAAGAGTGCATAATGTTATTAATAAAGACAATCAAATTAGACCGACTAAGGAGCAACTGAAGGAGATTAAAAAAAGACATAAGCTCTTTAACCCATTTCTTTTTTACATTGGCACCTTGCAGCCTAGAAAAAACATCCCATTCCTTCTAAGATCTTTTGTAAAATTGAAGAAAGATTTTGCGGGGGAACCAAATATTGAAAATTTAGAGTTAGTGATTGGAGGAAATCAGTTTGGGCGCAATTATGATGCACAAATTAATTCTGAAATGGGGAGAATTCGACTTAAGGAGCCAACGATCGCCCAACAGATAAAATTTCTAGGATTTATTCCGGATGAGGATGTACCAACTTTTTTTAGTTTGGCAGAAATTTTTGTTTTTCCCTCTCTTTATGAGGGTTTCGGTATCCCTTTACTAGAGGCGATGATGCATGAAGCGCCTGTGATTTGCTCAAATAGCTCTTGTCATGGTGAGATTGCAGGGGATGCAGCTTTATTTTATGAAGAAGAGGATGAGAATGATTTGCGAGATAAAATTCGACAACTTCTAAATGATCATGATTTAAGAAAAGAATTAATTCAAAAAGGAAGTGAGCGCGCCAAATTGTTTTCTGGTGACCAAATTGGCTCTGAGACAAAAGCGGTTTATGATAAAGTTGTGCAAGAAAAGGAAGAGTGGGGCTGATTTCAGAGAAAATCAAAATGAGAGAGGATTGATGAAAAGTTTATTTTGTGTTAGATTTACTTTGTTGGTTAAGTCTTAATAAAAAAATTTATGTCAAAGTTTTTTGCTGTTTTTTTGCCTAAAAGAGAAAGAAAAGCAAGAAAAATTAATTCCACCGAGGATGAGGGAAAACGGTTTTATCGCAAGCGAAAATTTTGGTGGATTTTTGCAACAATCTTACTGTTTGTGTTGTTGGTGGGCGGTGTTTTTGCTTATAAAACAGGACGAGTTCTGAATAAAATATCGGATAAAGATAATACTGTTTTTGGTAGTTTGCTCGGAACTTTTGGTGGAGGTGGACTTGAGGATGAAGATGGGCGAACTAACATTCTATTATTAGGGATTAGGGGACAAAACTTACCCGGAGGAGGTTTGCTTGCTGATTCAATTATGGTGGTTTCTTTATTAGAGAATGAAGGAAAGGTAGCAATGATTTCTATCCCGAGAGACTTATATGTAAAAATGCCCAAAGAGAGTTATCATACCAAAATAAACGCAGTTTATGCGCGTGGAGAAGATGGTTGGCGCAAGGAAGGGATGGAGGACATGAAAGCTGTGATTGGAGAAGTGACTGGATTGAAAATTCATTATGCAGCAGTGATGAACTTTGAAGGATTTAGAAAATTGATCGATGCAGTAGGGGGAGTGCCAGTTACACTCTCAACTCCATTTTATGAAACTACACAGTTTGTTGAAGGAAATGAGTGTGGAGGAGAATTTACCTTACCTCAAGGGACAAGTACTCTAAACGGAGAACAAGCACTATGTTATGTGCGGGCGCGAGAGAATACTTCTGATTTTGATCGAGCGAAAAGACAACAAGTTTTATTGCAAGCATTGAAAGACAAGCTGATTTCAATGGGAACGTTAACTGACTTTAGTAAGGTAAATAATATTTTGGATGCAGTGGGTGAAAATGTGAGAACAGATATGTCTACCAGGGAAATGAGAGAGTTTTATGATAAATATGGAAAGCTAAATGATATCACAATGCATCGACGTGTGTTTGAGAATTCGCCGGAAGGGTTGTTGATGGTGCCACAGGATGCACCAGCTAGTGCTGGCTATATTTTAATTCCTCGTGAAGGATATGATAATTATTCAGCAATCCATGAGGTTTGTCGGGATATTTTCACTTTGCCAGAACAGAGTGATATTGATCCAGCTAAACAATTTGTGAAACCAAGAAGCAAGGAAAAGAAGACAGATGAAAAAAAGGTTAATGACAAGAAAAATAAAACAGAATCCTCTATTAAGAATAAAAAAACAGCCAATAAAAAAACTGATAGCAATTCTGCAAAGTAGCAATAGTTTTTTGTTTTATGAAGTTAACGCCTGAGCTTTCCATTATTATTACCTCTTATCGTCAACCAGAAATTCTTAAGTTGGCAATTGAATCAATAAAAAGTAATATTGGTGAAATTAGCTATGAAATTTTATCAGTTGATGGAGGAACTCAAGAGAAAACAACTGATTTAATGAGAGAAGAATTTCCAGAAGTTAGATTTTTTCCTCATGTGGAAAATGTTGGTTTGGAGCCTCTCATTAACAAGGGGCTGAAGGAGGCAAGGGGAGAGTTTTTGTTAGTGATGAATGCGGATATTATTTTTAAAGATGATAGTTTTAGGTCAATGTTGGATTATTTAAAACTTCATCCAGATGTTGGTCTTTTGGGTCCAAAGTTGATTAATTTTGACGGCACTTTTCAACAGTCTTGTTTTCGTTTTTATACGCCTTGGACAATTCTTTATCGACGGACCTTTTTAGGTAAATTTAGTTTTGCGAAGAAGCACTTGGCAAAATTTGAAATGAAAAGTCAGTTGAAAAAAGAGAAGCCAATTGAAGTTGATTGGCTAATGGGCTCGATTTTAATGACTAGTCGCAAGGTTGTGCAGAAAGTTGGCTTTATGAATCTAGGTGGATTTATGTATATGGAGGATGTTGACTGGTGTTGGAGTATGTGGAAAAATGGCTATAAGGTTATTTACTACCCTTTTGCTAAGGTTTATCATTATCATGGTAAGCAAAGTGGGAATAAGGGATTTCTAGGAGTAACATCATCTCTTTTGTTCAATCGCTATACTCGACATCATACGGTTAGTGCGTTTAAATTTTTCAAAAAACATTGGCGAGAGAAAAATCCTCGCGAATCATTTTATCAGAATAAAAATTAAGTAAGCAGGAAGGCATGATAGATAAAAATGTTAACAATCTAGATTTGATTAGAAAGGAAAAATGCAAAAAAGATCGTCGTCGCACTCAAATTTTTTGGGTGGGACTAATTTTGGCTTTTACTTTTTATTCTGGGGCAGCTTGGGGTAAAAGCCGAGTGGAAAATAGAGAGGCAAGAAAAGAAGAACAAACTAGTTTCTTAAAAACTTTTGCTGATCCTCGAGGGATTTTTGAAAATACTGAAAAAGGTAAACCAGAAAAGGTAGACTTCGGTCTTTTTTGGGAGGCATGGAAAAAAATGGACAATAAGTTCATTGGACAGAAAGAGCTAGATGATTCTCAGGCACGAGTTTATGGGGCAATTCGGGGAATGGTGGGTGCTTTAGATGATCCTTATTCTGGCTTTATGGATCCAAAAGAAACTAAAGAGTTTAATCTAGAAATGAATGGTAGTTTTGAGGGGATTGGAGCGGAGCTAGGAATGAAGGATGGTTTCCTAACAGTGGTGGCACCAATTGAAGGAACTCCCGCTGAAAAGGCAGGCTTACGTTCAGGAGACAAGATTTTGAAAATTAATGATGAGCTGACAACAGACTTTACTACTGATGAGGCAGTACAGCGAATAAGAGGGAAGCGAGGGACAGAAGTTTCTTTGACGGTAGTGCGTAATGGAGAGGGAAGGACAAAGGAAATAAAAATCATACGGGACAAAATAGAAATTAAAAGTGTTATCTACGAACAACTAGAGAATAGAATTGCCTATTTAAAAATTATTAAGTTTGCAGATGATACGGACAATGAATTTGACAAGGCAGTAGCACAGATAATTGCTGATGGTTCCAAGGGGATTTTGTTGGATGTGCGCAATAATCCAGGAGGGTACCTGGGAACAGCGGTTGAGATTGCTGCCGAGTTTGTGCCAAGAGGAGAGGCGATTGTTTGGGAAGAAGGTAGGGATGGTAAGAAAAAATCTTATGAAGCTTTAGGGCAAAGTAGTTTGGGTAAATTGCCGGTAGTAGTCTTAATAAATGAGGGAAGTGCTAGTGCATCGGAAATTATAGCGGGAGCATTGCGAGATTTGAGGCAATCTAAATTAGTTGGAATGAAAAGTTTTGGCAAAGGTTCGGTGCAGGAAGTTGTTCCTTTGTCGGATGGTTCAGACTTGAGGATCACTATTGCCAAATGGTTGACTCCTTCTGGACAGTCAATTCACGAGGTGGGCTTGGAACCAGACATTAAGGTGGAATTGACTGAGGAGGATATAGAGGCAAAGAAAGATGTGCAAAAGGAGCGGGCACTTGAAGAGTTGAAAACATTAATTAAATAATTTTAGCTTTAATGGGCGCTTTACAGTTTAAATTTTTGCAACACGAAGGAGACATTGATTGGCAGGATGTTTTTGCTATTTGGCGAGCTTATGAAGCCCATCAAAGTTTATGGAAAGATCATTGGCAGGAGAGGGGATTTGACTCTTGGGAAGATTGGCGAAAGAGTTATGCAAAACCAATTCAGCCAGAAAATTTACAATGGGGAGTTTATCGTATAATAGAACCAAATATGGCTGCCAAAGACTTCTATGGAACACCAACGCGTGGTTGGCAGGCTAAGTGCTATGATGGAAATGTAACTGAAAAAATTAAAAATATTCTAGACCATCCAATAATAAAAAATAATCAAAAAATAATAGAGATTGTTGATAATTTTCCTTATCAAACAATGCTTACAGGAATAGTTAATAAAGGGAGGATTGTTCTAATTGAAGGAATGCATCGAGCCTGTGCTTTAGCTCAATTGGAAAAAGTTAAAGGCGATGTGGTAATTGCTTTAGCTAACTTTGAGGGAGAAATTCCCTTACTAGGAACTGGAGATAAAAATGTTCAATAGAGTTAAGATTGGGATTATTTAAGCTTTATTAGAGGGACATTGAGTAAATAATATGAAAAAGAATAATCTAAAATTAGTAACAATGGGTGGCGGTGGTGGGAGCGGAACAGTTTTGAGGGGATTAAAAAAACACTTTTCTAATATTACTGCAATTGTTTCATCAGCAGATAATGGAGGTTCAGCTGGTCGTTTAAGGGAAGAATTAGGTGGTTTTTCAGTGGGAGACATGCGTCAATGTCTGATTGCATTAGCTGCAGAAGAAAAAAAGGCTTTGGCGGATTATATGAGTTACCGTTTTGAGGTTGGTAGTTTAAAAGGGCACAATGCGGGTAATATTTTATTAGCAGGATTGGAAAAAACAACGGGTAGCTTTGAACAAGCTTTAGTTGTGCTAGAAGAAGCTTTGGCTTGCGCAGGGAAGACATTGCCAGTAACAGAAAAACCTACAAATTTAACAATTAAACTTAAAGACGGAGAATTGATTGAGGGGGAAAGTCAGATTTATGAAAGTCAGATTCTAAATGAACGAGGAGTGGATGATATTTTTCTTGATCCGATGGTGAAGATCAATCCCTTGGCAGAAACTGCCATTAAGCAGGCAGATATAATTGTGATTTGTCCAGGTAATCTTTATGCGAGTATTCTTTCTTGTTTATTACCTCAAGGGATAAAGGAAGCTTTTCAGCAGTCAAAGGCAAAAGTAATTTTAGCAGTTAATTTAGTTAATCAAGAAGCACAAACCGATAATATGCAAGCAGATGACTATATTAATTGGATTGAGCGGAAAATTGGATCTGGGCGCGTCGATTACGCAATTGTGCATAAAGAAGCTTTGCCAGAAAAGCTGGAGCAGTCAAGAATAAAAGCAGAATTAAAAGAAGATAAAAATTATAATTTAATCTGGGCGGATGTAGCAGGGGAACTAGCGGAATACTCTGTACAGGATGCATTGGCAGCTTCGAGGAGTCAAATTAAGCATGATTCTGAAAAATTAGCACAGGAAGTGAGGAAAATTGCAGAAATAATTTAATTTTTCTAGCGTTATAATTCTTAAACCAAGCAATGAAAATTATTTTTGATTTTGATGATACAATTTTTGATACACAAAATTTTAAGGTAGAATTCGAGGGAATTTTTTATTCAATGGGAGTAAGTAAAGAATTGTATCGGGAGACTTACTACAGTACAAAAGTTGTTCGAGGTAATAAAGTTTTTTACAAATATAGTTTGCAGAATCAACTCGAGGCTATTGCTCGAATCAATAAACAAATTAATTTAGAGCAGCTAACTGGGAAAATGGACGTTTTTTTGTCAGACCTAAAAAGATTTGTCTTTGAGGATTTTTATCAAGCAATTACGGGCTTAAATAAAGAGGATTTGTTTTTAATTTCTTTTGGTGGGGGAGACTTTAAAAAGAAAAAGATTGAAGGTAGTGGGGTGGCGAAGTACTTTTCTCAGATTAAAACAGGAGATGATAAGTCAGAAATGGCCAAGGAACTTTTACTTGATCCAGGAGAAAAAATTTTTGTGATTGATGATAAGCCAGCACAATTAGAGGTTATTAGAGAAGTTTTACCTAAAGCTAATTTTTTTCGTTTAAGAAGATTTAATAGTAAAAATACTGAAGCTACTCCCATGGCCTTTACTGAAATAAGCAACTTATCAGAATTTAGGGCACAAATAGAAAAAATCAACCCCCAAAAATCACCCTAACCCCTCCCCCCTCTTGTCCCTCCTCCAACAATCTGCTACAATCCTAACAGTTTCAAGAACCTAAAACACTAAACCAAAATCATGCAATCCCCGTTTCTAG
>DUUL01000019.1 GCA_012841575.1 Candidatus Moraniibacteriota bacterium
ACTTAAGCTTGCTTAAAGTATACACAAATTTTAGAAAAAGTCAAACTAAATTATTAACTATTTCCTTTAGCTCGATTATGTGTTTTGCAGAGCATCTGACAGTTTTCTCTTTCGGTTGCTCCACCTTCACTCCAAACCTAGGATAAGGGGCTACCCATTTGAACCCTATTAGCTCCAACCGAAACTTTATGCTAAAAAATTCAAATTATTGACATTATAATGAAATAATCTTATTTGTCAAATAAAATAACACGAACAGACAAAAAGTAGCTGTTCGTGCATAAAAACTACAACCCATACATCTTTTCTTTAATTTTTGTAATACAAAAATCCATCCCAGCAAAAATGGGTTGCTGCTCTCTTCTCTTAAGAGCAAAAACAAAAGCTGTACTTCTGCACCCACCGAGACAAATACTGTGATATTGACATCTATCAATATGGCAATTACCCCTAAGATTAGCACTAATATCAGATGAACTCAGAAAATAACCTCCTAGTTGGCAAATCTTTAATTCATCAAAATCAAAAAATCCAATGGTGAAATCTTTGAAGTTCATAGCAAAAAAACAACTATAAACATTTCCTGTTTTCATCGATATGCCAAGATAATTGCCATCTATTGCCGGACAAAGAAATCTTGATTTTGTCCACTCACTATTTGCCGCGGCAACCTTTTCAGCAGCTTGATTGAGAGACTTCCCATAAAAATCAACTCCTAAGCTAATATTGTATCGGTAATAAATATTAGGGAAATTTATTTTACAATACTCAACCCTCTCAATAATTTGAAATAAATCTCCTTCATCTAACCAAATATCATCAACTATCCTCTCAGCATTTCCAATTGGTTTTATGCGTAGAAATTCAATAATATCAACACCAAGATCACTGCACATTCTTGCTAGTTTAGTAATAGAATTAACCGTATTCTTAGATAAGATATTATTAACAACAACATTAACTCCTAAATTACGACACATTTTAATGGCTTCTTCTATCTTATTATACTGCTCCTTATTAATATGATAAAAAAAGCTATGCTCCTCAAACGTTGCGAAGAACGTAATTTTTATCTGCTTAATCCCATTTGATTTTAAACTAACTATTCTTTCATAACTAAGATCTATTCCATTTGAAAGTATGCTGGTTTGGCCAATGCTAGGGAAAACATCCCCCACCTCCATGCTTGTAGTTATCTCCATTGGATAAAGAAAAAAAGCAGAATCTGGGAATTTATTTATTATTTTTTTAGCAATTTCAATCTCAGCACTAACCCTATTGTTGATTATGGTTACACTTTCTTCTCGATAAAAACATTGTAAACAATTTAAGTTACACTTATTGCCGATGTGTAAAAAATCGATGTTTGACGGTTTTAAATTCCCAATCATTTTGTCTCTCCTTCTTCTAGAAATTAGGCTTGGGTCAGGTAAAAACTATTAACCACAGAAACATTTAGTTTAACAAAGAACTTTATTCTAGATGATATTAAAATAAAATATTTGTCAATCTCTTTCCAACGGTCCCTCCTCCATCACCCCCCGATTCTCTTGCTGAAATTGAGGCCATTTAAGTTCACCTTTAACCATCATCCGCTTCCAATTACTTCCCAGTGGCCAGCAAGTTACCAAAGTCAACTCATGTTTTCCTCCTGAACTCTGAAAGATTCTGCGATCATAAGGTGTAACAATTTCCCCCTCTGCAGTGATTTCGTAAATCACTCTCACAGTATGACCAGTGCCAAAAGTAAGAGAGAAAATAACTTCATCCCCAATTTTCAACTTCTCTAAATCCCTCAAAATGTCCTTAAAGCTACTCTTGCTCCAAGTGTAGTAACTACTATGTCCAGTGATGTAGCTATTACCTTTAAAGCCTGGGAAGGCACTGCCCGGATAATGAATTAATCCCTTTTCTAACTCATTCATAATTTCACTTTCCTCAACACTTTGCGACCAAGTAATCGGCGCTTGTACCCCAATTGCTGGAATTGTGATTTCTCCCTTAACAAATCCCTCTCCTAACGGATCGTAGCCCCGAGAGAGTTCTCGAAAGTCATTGTAACCATCTCCATCAGAGTCGGCAACCTGCGGATTAGTTCCAAAAAAAGATTCATATTCTAAAGATAATCCATCTTGATCTTCATCGTTTAAGTCAATTCTTTTTAACTGTTCCTCTAAAGTACCCTCCCCAATCGGGCTACGCCCCACCTCTACTTCTTGTCCATCACTCATTCCGTCTTTATCCGTGTCTCGATCTCTGGGATTTGTGTTATAAATAAATTCCTGCTTGTTGGTTAGGCCGTCCTGATCAAAGTCCTCTTCTGCATCAGTTGGATCATTTTTGTCTAAACCGTGCTGATCCTCCCACCAATCAGGAATTCCATCTCCGTCTGAATCAATTCTCCCTGTACCATTGGGATTATTTCCGTTACGGATCTCCTCTCCGTCAAAATAGCCGTCATTATCGGAATCAGGATTAAACGGATCAGTGTTAAATTGAAATTCTAGAATGTTTGGCGCACCATCATTGTCATAATCCGCTACTGCATCAGTTGGATCATTAGGGTTTAAACCGTACTTAATTTCCCACCAATCAGGAATCCCATCTCCGTCCGAATCCCCAGCAAGATCAATTTGCACTCCAATTTCACTCGCCTTAGCATCTGACAACTGAAGTTTAATCGCTTCATAATTAACCAAAAGATAAACAATAAAGGTAATCGTTAAATAAATTCCAGTAGCTTTAAGCAAAAACCAACCCAATTGATGAGTTTGAGACTTAGTTCTTGATCCATGAACTGCCTCTGCTTGATAGTAATTATAGAAATCCCGCGCCATTTACTTATTTACAAAGCCTAATTGATTAAAAAAGTCACTCTACTTGCTCTTCCTAGAATATTATCTTTCCGCCCCTCTCCTCCTGGTTTTAAAATCAAAGAACGCTCTAGGTTAATCGAAATATTAGCAATCCCCTGCTCCTCTAGGGCAATAAATTTTATTTTTGCGATTTTTGCTCTTCGATAGTTTTTTTCTTCTGTGTTGTTAGTCAAAACTAAAAATCCCTGCCCAGAGTTTTGTTCATAAGCCCCCTCCGTAGACAATTGAAAGTTGCTTTTCTCCTCCTCGCTAAAACCCTCTAGCTTTAACTTAGTCGGATCATAATTTAAAGCTAATCGAACCGAACTAACAGCGTCGTTTTTGGTTGTTAGCACTACCGCTACTTCAAAACTTTGTCCCTTCTTAATCTCCTTTCCGCTTTCCATTTCAAGCCCAATTGCGGCTAAATGTGGCTCTCCTGGCAACAAAGACATCATTCCTTTGCCCAAACTAAATGGTTCATTAAAAACCATTGAGGTAAAAATTAGTCCAGCAGCAACAGTCCAAGTGCCCACCGCACCATAAAAAAAAGCTCTTTGGAGTAAATTCTGATCTTTTGTCTGTTGTAAAAATTGAACTTGAGTTTGTTGTTCTTCTTGTAAAATCTCCCGCAAGGCAATTGACGCCTCTTGTTCACTAACCTTCGCTAATTCCTCTTGCTCCTGTGTAATATTTTCTTGAACTTGCTTGCGAGTCAACTTAGAACGTCTTGGCAAAATTCCACCACTTTGCCGCCCCCACAAAGCGCCTAAATTAAATAAACTCATTCCCAACATCAAGGCTGAGCCAATTCGAGCAAGAGTTTTTCTAGTTTTATATTTCATTTTATATACTTGAGCTTAAACTCCCTTTTTAAGCAAAGTTAAAAAATTAGAGCAATTGTCGCCTCTTATTTTGTGTCACTGGTTGTTTTAATAATTGATCCATTGTCCGAAAAATTGTTCTTGTAATCACCCTTGGAATAAGTAAAAACATTTTATGATAGATTTTTGCCATCTGAATTTGATAATCCTCAAAAAAATTATTCTGACTGATTGAACTAACCAATGCTGCATCTTGCAAATCTTCCACTTGCCTTTGATGATCGACCCACACTAAATCCAAGACTTTCAAAGTCGCTGTCTTTTCCAACTGGCGCACCTTTTTTATCCCAACGTAACTTTCAAAATCATTGTAGTAATTATCTAATGCTTGATAGGCAGCAACTCGAACATCTACCAAAGAATAACTTCTACTCTGATTTTGACTAATACGAAACTTAAACCAATCATTAATCGCTAAACGTTTCAGTTCTGTAACAATTTGACGCAATTGACTGTCACTAATCATCTCATTTTTTGAAGCTTTTTGCTGAGCAATAATTCGATAAAATTCACTTTTGATTAAACCAGTAGTCTCTTCTCGTAAATCATTATCCAGTAGCACTCGATTTCTCTGTCGATAGAAAGCCTTACGATGCTCTTCCATGATTCGATCAAATTCAAAATTTAACACTCTTTGATCAAAAAATATTCCCTCCATTCTTTTCTGCGCCTGTGCTACAATTTTCTCCATTTTTTTCCCTGTCATTCCCTTGTTGGAAAAAGGTTGCCTTTTCAGTTCTGCCAAATATTTATTTTTAAAATAAGTTCTGATTAAGTCATCTTCTGCAGAAACTAAAAACTGGCTTTCCCCTGGGTCTCCCTGTCTTCCTGCTCGACCAATTAACTGATTGTCAATTCTCTTAGCATTATGGCGCTCTAAGCCAAAAACCATCAAACCTCCCAAGCTCCTCACATCCTCTTCTAGAGCAATATCTGTTCCTCGCCCCGCCATATTGGTCGCTACGGTTACTGTCTGACCTCGTCCTGCTTGAGCAATCACCTCCGCTTCTCGCTTTGTATTTTTAGCATTAAGCACTAAGTTCGGCACATTCTTGGAAAGCAATCCGCCACTAACTTCCATTGACTGACGAACACTACGCGTTCCAATTAAAGCCGCTCTTCTTTTGAAATAATACTCCTGAACTGTCCAGATTAAATACTGCAATTTTTCTTCTCGTGTTCGAAAAAATCGATCGGGATGGTCAATTCTCTTAACTGGGCGATTAGTTGGAATCACCACCACCTCTTTATTATAAATCAAGCGGAACTCTCGCTCTGCACTTTGTGCCGTACCGGTAAAGCCAGTAAGCTTGCTATATTTTTTCATTAAATACTGAAAAGTAATTGAAGCCATTGTTCGACTTTCCCCTAAAATTGACAGGCCCTCCTTAGCTTCAATTGCTTGATGCATTCCCTGATAATAGCGATGCTCTGGCATCAAGCGACCAGTGAACTCATCAACAATGATTGCCTTGCCATTATCAATCACATAATCCCGATCTCGCTGGAAAAGATGATAGGCTCTTAACAATCGAGTGGTGTAGTACAATAAGTCACTTTCACTATCCTGATAAAGATTCTCCACTCCTAGCAATCTTTCCAGTTTCCTGATTCCGTTAAAAGTTAGCTCGACATTCTTTTCTTTTTCGTTGATTTGAAAATCTTGCTCTGGAATTAAATTAACAATCACCTCCTTAACCTTCTGATACATAAACTCATCTCTGGGTTGATTGTCCTTGTTTTCTGCAATCACTAAAGGAATTTGTGCCTCATCAATTAAAACACTATCAGCCTCATCAACAATTGCATAGTGAAAACTACGCTGACAGCGATTTACTTCGTCATAAACCATATTATCCCTCAGAAAATCAAAACCAACTTCATTGTTTGTAACATAAGTAATATCTGAGTGGTAAGCTACCTTACGATCAAAAACACCGGTGGTTGAAATAACATAGTTGACTGTTAAGTCAAACATTTTATAAACTGGACCCATCCATCTTGCATCTCGTTCTGCTAAATAGTCGTTAGTTGTAATTATATGCACTCCCTTGCCACTTAAAGCGTTTAAAATTGCCGGAAATAAAATCGTTAAAGTTTTTCCCTCGCCGGTTTTCATTTCTACAATCTTCCCTTCATGTGCTGCAATTGCCCCTTGTAATTGCACATTAAAAGCACGCAAACCTAACGCTCTCCTGCTCGCCTCTCGGATTAAAGCAAAAACCTCTGGCAACAAATTATCTAGAGTTTCTCCTTTTTGGTGCCTAATTTTCAGCAAAGAAAACTTAACCGCTATTTCGGCATCCTTCAATCGACTGGTCTTTGACTCCAGTTTATTAATTTTAGTCACTATTCGCCGATAACGAGCGATTTCCTTATTCATTTGTTTTAGTTTTTGAGACTGAACAAACTATTTCTTAAACTTCTGACTCTTTTGATTATATCATAATTCAAGTATAAATAAAAACCAAAAAATATCTCTAAAAAACAACTCTAAATATCTCTTCGTTGTTCTTTCCGCCACTGGCTAATTTTCCCGTGATTACCACTTAAAAGAACTTTTGGCACTTTCCAATTATTAAACACCTCGGGCTTGGTATAAACTGGGTAATCAGAAGTAGCCTCACTACTATGACTTTCACAGGATAATGACTCTTCATTTCCCAAAACATCTGGCACCAAACGAGTCACAACATCAACAATGATTAAGGCTGGCAACTCCCCACCCGTTAAAACATACTGTCCAACAGAAATCTCTTGATCTACTAGTTTCTGTGCCACCCTCTCATCAACTCCTTCATAGCGCCCACAAATAATAATTAAGTCGGTTAATTTTTTCCATTCTTCTGCTTTGGCTTGATTAAATTGTGATCCCTTTGCTGAGGTTAGTAATATTTTAATCTTCGCTTTTGAGTTATCACGCTTAATTTCTTTTTTAATCTCCTCTAAACATTTATAAATCGGTTCAATTTTTAAAACCATTCCCGGACCACCGCCATAGGGCGTATCATCCACTGTTCGGTGCTTGTCAGCAGTAAAGTCCCGTAAGTCATAAACTTTAAAAACTACCTTTTCCTTCAACTGTGCTCGCCGTAAAATCCCTTCTTTTAGATAGGAGTCAAAAATTTCCGGAAAAATGGTAATTAAATGAAAAGTCATTTTTGCTTAATTAGTGGTAAATAATATTTAGCTACTCATTTTTAAAAGTCACCAAAACAAAAAACCGCGCTTCTTTAGAATAGCACGGTTTTTGTTACAGTAAAGCCTAAGCTAGCTACTTGATTTCGTCAACAATATCGTCAATGCTCTTTTCGACTGATTCTGCCTCTGGTGCAGCCTCTTCTCTTCCTTCTTCCTGGCGAGCAGCTCGATCTGATCCTTCTGGCTCATTGATTTTCAAATTAACACGAGAGTCATTGCGCGCACCTATAACACGCAACAAAGTTCTGATTGCTTTTGCAGTGGAACCTTGTCGACCAATAATCATTCCCATGTCTTTGGCATCAACATCCAAGGAGATAAGCACTCCGCGCTCATCTACTTCTCGATTAATTTTTACCGCATCTGGATTGTCTACAATGGATCTGACAATGTACTCCAGAAATTCTACATCCTTTACTTCTGACATTTTCTTTTTTCAATTATTACAATTTCACTTCCCCTTAGTGACATCGACGTTGTCCAGGGATTTTCAAATTAATCTTAACTTAAGAGCAGTTTAGTGTCAATGCTATCTCTCTAGTGGTTTTGTTAAATACTTAGCTATTGGCATTTGGCTAGTTGGGATAAAGCCTGCTGGTGCTCTCATCAAATCAGGCAATCTATTAACTGTTGTCGCACAAGTTAATTCTACTGTGGCTGGTTGGTGAATGATCATGCTAGTATTTGGCTCGCCCTCAATTTTCCAGTCATTACGGTCAACCTCACCCTCTGCATAAACCTTACCAATGCACTCAGCAATAATTTCCACCCCCTCTGCAGTTTTTGTGGTTACAACCGCTGACATTCCCGTAGCATGCCCCGCTGGGACAACCATTCCTAAGGTACTGGAATTAATTTCTTTTTCATTGGTAGTTGGCACTAACTTCTGAGAAATATCTGTAATTGTTAAGCCCAAGCGATCACATAGCCATTGACTAGAATTCCACATATAAGATGGTAAAGAGTCATTTTGCGCAATCTCTTTTTCAAACTCTTCCAAGCTCAAGCCAGCTCCATGCACTTTTGCCAATGCAATTCCATAATCTTCGACATTATAACTACTAACGCCATTAATTCTCGTTATTTTATGAGTTGCTCCAGCTAAAGCAGCAATCAAATTTCCCCAAAAAACATCTTGGTAGCCAGAACCAGTTAAGGTGCAATCATTTTCTTTAGCTAACTTATCCAAACGCTCAGTTACTTCCTGAGAGGTTGTAAATGGATAAAAAGCTTCTTCACAAGTACTAATTGCATTAACGCCATGTCTGGCGGCTAGAGCAAACTGATCTTCTACTTCATTCATCAAACTAGTTGTTGCGATAATCGCCACATCAGCTGGTGTTTCAGCGAAAACTTTTTCTGCATCATCACTAACAACAACTCCTGTTGACTCCCCCGAACCAACAATCTCAGCAATATCTTTCCCTACCAATTCTGGATTATTATCGATTGCTCCAACAACCTCCCCGCCATGCTCAGCTATATAGCGTAAGAAAACTTTGCCCATCTTACCGCATCCATATTGGATCACGCGTAACTTCTTTTCATCTGCCATGTTTTTATTTTAATAATTATTTACAAAATATTTTACTCAAGTTTATTATAGCACAAATTAAGTTCAAAAAAAAGGGGTCCTGATTAGACCCCCTTAAAGAAAGAGGTTAAAAATTTATCCTTCCCTTCCTTCTTAATTCCCCTATTATATACTCGATGGCATCGTTTTTAAAACCGATACTAAAGAGCCCTGCTGCCAAGGTTGGGGCAATCAATCCCGGTTGCCGAGAGCAATCAAAGCAAACACTTACCAGTAAGCGTTGCCGGGAGTCAAATGTCTCCTCTAAGACGATTACCCTACCTCCAGAATCTAGATAATTACTGCCACAATGCGGGCAGCACCGATCCTCTAAATTCAACTTTTCCATTTCCGCCTCCTCCTTTTTCTTTTTTTGCACTTAAAGAACAAGAGTTCTACTTTGCCATTTTCTTCACAAATCGTCAAGTTTTATTTTTACTTTCAAGCTGAACCCGACCATTATTCACAACTTCAATTTAAAACTACCTGACCACAATCATCGCCTTACGTCCTTGTTTAATTTTATTTTTATCACCAGGAAAATCGTGGACTGCAGAATAAAGCTTTTGCAAGTCATACTCCATATTTTGACCACGGCGTGTTCCTGGATCATTAGTAATAATTCGATTATTTTTATAACCAATTAAAACTAGGTTGTGATAAAGCGGCCCAGGTGGCGTGTAGTAGGGATTGCCTAATTCACGCCCAGCCGTTGGGACGATCACAGGACTACCTTTTGCCAACTCTCTTTTTAAATCTTCAGCCTCGAAGTCATAAACTACCTCCAGATTATTTATTTGATAAAAGCTCTGTGCCAAATCAACTACTTCTTCCATCGTACTGTCCTCAAACTTTCCATATTCTTTCACTTGAAAATTTTTCATTTCCTGTAACTCATCTTCCGCCTCTTGCTTATTTATAACCTTTTCAGTTCTTTTATCCAAGAAATACTTAATCATCAAAAGGGATGCTTCTTCGCAAGCCTCCTCGTGAACCTTATCCCATTGTCCAAAGGGCGCCTGCGAAGTAAAAGGAACTGTCAAAAAAATCTTATCTGGCAATGGCTCGATAGCAAAAATATCTTCAACAGCTTCCTCTGAAAAGCTACTAGAATCCTCTTCTATATCTGAGTTGTTTTCACTCGAATCAGAAAAAAGCGTTGCTGATACTTCATCTTCAGAGTCTGAGAATTCAGTCGCTCGCTCTAGATCATAAATCTCGGAATCATTATCTCTAAAGCCTACTGACTCTTTTTCTGGCAAAGAATTTCTAAAAAGAAAATCGCCATGTATTTTTTTTAATTCCCATGTCTGCGCTATCATCCAACCCATTAAAGACATCAGTGAGGAAAAAACAATTAACATAACCGCCAAGGGAATTATTTTTCGTTTTGCCCAAAAGACCCTTAGTGATTGCAAAACCAAAAGCGCAGCCAAGGAGTCTAGTAATACATCCCACCAATTCCCATTACGGTTTAAAACAAAGTCTTGATGCCATTCGTCAGATATCGCAAAAAGAACTGTTAGGAATAAAGCAGCCCAAAAACTTTTCTTTTCAGAAAGCTTGTATCCAGAATAAAAAAAGCGCCAGAATAAAAATGCACCTAAGCCATACTCAAGAGCATGAAATCCTTTTCTAATAAAAGTTTGCCAAAGACTTAACTTAATCACCTCTCCTCCTGGCTGAGCAGAAAGAAAAAAAACAACCACTGCCCAAATAATCAGTGGCAACCAATAAACTAAAAAATGAAGAACCTTCTTTCTCATTTGCTATTATTTTTATTTTCTTGCTCCTCCACCAAGTCACGTAAAACTCGATAAAAAGCGTAGAGTGGCTTCCATAACCACACCATTCTTTCAACAAAAAACTCAAGAAAATTATTCATATCAATTCACTAAAATTAATAAACTTACTTACAAAACTCATAAATAACATCCTTTTTCTCAACTACAATTTTCCAATTATTTTTTTCGGCAATTTTCTTTAGCTTGGAGTCTGGGTTAAAAGCAATCGGCTCGTCCATTAATTGAAGAAACTTTCGATCTGACTCCGTGTCACCAATCCCAATTGAATCATGCAACGTTAGGTTTTGCTCGACCATAAACTGCTTTACTACCAAGCCTTTATCATGCACCGGACAAAATAGTTCTCTCCCAGTATAAACGCCATCCCGATCCACTTCATAAACTGTACCATAAAAAGCATCGAAGTTAAATAGCTCAGCATATTTTTTAACAATTTCAATTGGAGAGCCAGAAATAACAATCATTACATGAGTCTTGGATAGCTCTCCAATCATATTGCGCGTATAATTATAAAGTCTTTTGGCATTAAAATCAGCCACTTTTTTTGCTGCCACCATCACATCAGATTCTTTACAGCCCTTAATGTTTTCCTCGTAAAGATCAACTAATCGATCTCGATAGTCCTCGTAAGTACCCTCATTATCTAACCAAAATCTGTACCACTTGATTAGCTCTTGGCGAACTTTTTTAGGGAAAATACCAACATAAGATAGCTCCTCCAACAACTCAAAGTGAAGATTCTTTCGAAAAATTGTCCCATCAATATCAAAAACTGCTAACTTATTTTTTGTCTTTTGCATCTTTATTGTTTTTAAAAAATAAAACCAAACACTACATTTTTAGCTAAAAAATTAAATAAAAAAAACCTTACAAAAATTTATTAAAAAAATTATTTAATAAAAAATCTGGTTGCAATTAAAGACAAAAAACGATTCGCCCTATCTTGAATACTATCAATGAGGCAAGTCAACATCTGTTAGTAATAAAAAACCCCGCGATTCCAAAAGCAACCGCTACATTTAAAGACTCTTTCCTACCAAGCATTGGGATTGCCACCACTTGATCCGACTTCAAAAGAACATGTTTTGATATTCCCTCAATTTCATTGCCCAAAATTAACGCCACTGATTGACCGACTGGACGGTATTCTGTCAAATTAATACTATTTTTTCTTCGCTCTAAAGCCACAACTTCAAATCCGTCTTTCTTCAGGCGACTAATTACCCGTCCCACCTGACTTGCCTGCTCCCACTCCACAAATCGCTCTGCGCCCAAAGCAGTCTTTGCAATCTTAATGTGATTGTCTGGAGTGGGAGTATAGCCACTGAGAATTAACCTGTCTACACCCAAAGCATCAGCTGTTCGAAAAAAAGAACCAACGTTATAAGCGCTACGAATGTTATGAGCTATCACAAAAAATCTTTTCTTCATGACCAAATCAATCCCTCGTTAACTTATTACTTTTTGCTGGATTTTTTCTTTGTTTTTGGTCTTGGTTTTCTTTGAACAACCATTTTTTTTCTTATCCTGGTTTTTAATTCCTCAATATCATCCGCCTCGCTAATCCTAATATAAACAGCAAGTAACAAAAGATAAATCGCTATCTGCATCCATTGGGTGGAGGCTAGCCAAATGTCACTTCTTAATCCCCATCCATAGGCAGCCAAAACGCCTGCTAAAATAGAGAAGATAAAAAATCCCTGCGCTAATGTTTTATGAAACATTTTCCCACCTCCTTTCTTTGATTAATTTTGTTTTAACTATTGATTTCAATTTTTCATTTATTGATTATTTTTTTGTCTTTGGTCCTTTTACTAAAAGGATCCCTTTATGCTTCTCCAACCAATCAACAGTAATCGCATTCAAAATAATTCTCGTGATTACAATTGCGGTAAACATTGACAATAGCACTCCTAGAATTAATACAATTGCAAAGCCCTTGATAAAACCGGTTCCCCAGAAAACTAAAATCGCTGCTGTGATAATGGTGGAGACATTTCCATCTTTAATTGATGGCCAAGCTCTTCGATAACCCTCCCTGGTCGCTGACTTCAAATCTCTTCCTCGCTTAATTTCCTCCTTCATTCTTTCAAAAATCAATATATTAGCATCAACTGCCATCCCCATAGAAAGAATTAATCCAGCAATGCCCGATAGAGTTAGCGTAATGGCAAAAGTTCCTGTTAAAGAAGAAACTTTAATGATTGTCACCAGCATTGCCACATAAATTACCAATGCAACCACCGCTACCAAGCCAGCTAAACGATAGTATAGAATAAGAAATGCGGAAACAATAACCAATCCCCAAAAACCTGCCCGTAAACTCTTTGTTAAAGAATCCATACCCAAAGAGGCTTCAATGTTTTGCTGAGAAACTAGAGTAATTGGCACTGGTAAAGCGCCAGCATTAAGCCTTTGAGATAGCTCTTTAGCATCAGGTAAAGTAAATCCACCACTAATCACCGCTCGACCATCACGAATAACATCATTTACTTGGGGCGCACTAATTATTTCTCCATCCAAAAAAATCGCTACTGGCTTTCCAGTATTCTTTTCTGTGATTTGCTTAAACAACTCTTTCCCCTCATCATCAAATTCCAAAGAAACCTGTGGCTCACCAAAAGTTTGCTGATCAAAAACTACCTGTGTCTTCTTCAATTGTTTACCAGTCAGTCCAGTTTCCTTCCATTGTGGTTGTAATAATTGCTGCGTCAACATCTCTCTGGTTTGATCCATTGCAGCAGCACTCTGCGCTTTAAAGAGAATGTGAGAAGCTTTAACTTTCTTTTGATCACCATCGCCCTCCTCCCCAGTCTTTTTGATAATATGATATCCAAAATCAGTTGAGACTAACTCTGGATAAACCTCTCCCACTTGCAAATCATCACTAAACGCAACTTGCTCAAACGGCTCCACCATTTCTCCCCTTCCAAACAAGCCAAGATCACCTCCATTAGGCGCATTGCCAGTATCCTCTGACTTTTCCTTTGCTAATTGTTCAAAATCATCACCATTTTTTACTTGCTCCAAAGTAGCTTCAGCTTCTTTCTTTTTCTCCTCTCGCTGTTTTTCAGCATCAGCCATAATGCCTTCCACAAACTCCTGTTGTTCAGCGTCCAACTCTGTCTTTGGCTCATCTTGCTCCTTAAACTCCAAAAGCGGTGTGTCCTTGATGCGATTCTTAACACCTTCCACGTCTTCAACTGCTGGCAACTCAACAATTAAACGATAATTACCTCCCTCTTGAGAAGGACGAACTATTGTCTCCGAAGTTCCCTGAGGATTCACTCGTTTTTCAATTACATCCTGCACTCCACTTAAAGCAGATCCTTCCTCGCCAGCAGAAATACCACTCATGTCTGCATTATAAACCAAATGAACTCCCCCTCTCAAATCCAACCCCATGTTGAATCTTAATTTGTTCAAATAATTATCCAACCAGTCAATCTTTGTTGAGTGAGGATAAGCTACTAAACCAGAAAAAATAATCAATAATATTAAAAAAAATAGCCCCAACCTTCTTTTCGTTTGCAATTTCATTTTTATCAAAAAATAATTAAATTCAATCCTTTTTCATTCTACAAAAAAAATTATTTAAAATCAAATAAAAGCCAAACAGCTCCCTCAAAAAAAACACCAACTATCTTCATTTAAGCTGTTCACATCCCCCTGACAGCGTATTACAACGCACAAAAACTCTCCCTCTCCTATCTAAGCCTTCAATAAAATCTTGATTTAAGCGATAGGAGTAGCCTCTTAGAGAGCTTGGCAAAGAAGGCCAAACTTCAGTAATTTCTTCTGCTGGATGATTGGGATAATCTAAGCAAATTGGCATTCCTGGCTCAGCCACAGAAATGTTTTTTTCAATACTCTGACAACTAGCTGCTATGGAAGTAACTGGCATTAAAATTGCCTGTAATCGAATTTTTTGTTTATTAATCTCTGACAAATAATAAAAACCCAAAACCAAAAAAGACAATACTATAGTTGTCCCCAAAATAATTAACCAATTCAATAAAGAAAATTTAAATTTTTTCATTCACACAAAATAAACAGTTCTAATTAAAGTCACTAAGCCCCTTTTAGATTACTGTCATTTTGTATTCTATCAACTTTACAAATTTCGGCAACAGTAGAATTCTCTCGTTTCACTTTTTGGAGTTGCAACAAAATCAGTTGTCTCTCTTTCTATAAAAGCAGCTCTTTCGCTATCAGCTTCAATAAAGTCATCTACCCACGACTGCCCATTAACACCTTCCTCACGAGCAGCTAAAAGCTCTGCTGTCGAGCAAAGTCTTGAATAACCTTTATTTCTATCAAAGCATGCCCCAATCGCTTCAGTGATTTTTTTTTCACTATTCTGTTCTGATATACAAAAATCATTAATTGGCATGAATCCATCTGGACAACTCGCCGCTGCCCTCACTTCTTCTTTTTGATTATAATTAAAACTGCCCATAATAAATGAACTAATTCCTAAAAATAAAACTGTCATAAATCCCACTCTTTTTATTAATTCTTTTTTCATTTTTAATTCTAATTTACTTTTGAAAGCTTAACTATAAATCACGACAGCAATGATATTTTTTGACTTCATTAATTGCTTCTTTTTCTATTTCAACTGGCTTATTTTCACCACTTGGATAATTAATATATATAGCCTCTCGATCACTATCATCACCACCTTCAGTATCAGGTGCAACCACTAAATCTGAGGACCAAGAGCCACTCCAATTTTCCCTATTGCTTTTATTGGATAAAACTGTAAAAGCAGCAGTTAACTCTGCCGAAGAGCAAAGTCGACTTTTTCTAAACACATGACAATTTCTAGCGACATTTTTCCATTCAACACTGCCCTTCTCTCCTGAAATACAAAAATCGCCAACTAAATAAAAACCGGCAGGACAATTTGGAGCAGCATCAACTTGCTGAACTCTTTTTAGTCCATTAATAATCCCAAAACATCCAACTGAAAACAAAGCAACCAAAGACAATATTGAAAATATTTTATTATTCATAGTTATTTTGATTAACTTGAAAATTATCTATTCATGCAACAACGATAGGCCAAAGCATTTTCTTCATTCGTATAGCCAATCTTTTTTATTGGAACTTCTTTTAAGGTAAAGCCATTGCAACGAGAGCCAACCTCAATTACAACCATAGCAGGTCCATCATCACCCCAAGCTAAATCAGAAGTCATTTCTCCTGAAACATCAAATATTTCAGCTTCACCACCGATACTCCTTCTTGAATCTGCTCTTATCACATTAACACCACTGCAAAGCGCTGCGACTCTTTCCCCCACTGAACAAAGTCGTCCTCCTAATTTAGAGCAGGCCTCTGCTGCTCCAGGTGTCCAGGCTTGTCTATTTGATTGAGAAAGCCCATGGTTACCAGTCCAACTTCCTCCAGGTCTAGCCTCATCAGCTCTAAAATAATCATCTGTTTGTATACAAAAATCCGCTACAGGCTTAAAGCCACGCTGACATTTATTTTTAGCAATAGCATCCATCGAACGATAGACTGCCTCTTCTTCAATTACACCACTCTCGCCTACTGATCGAATGCGTGCAATATCATTAATGGGTGTGTTTGGGTCAATAATAATACCTCGCTCTGTTTCGCTAACCGCTCCATCTCTGGCATCTAAATCAACAGTCTCAGAAATAAAGTAAATTGTTGCCTTGTCGTAAATGTAGCCGCCAGAACCATCGCTATAATCACCAAAAATCTCTCTTATACTTGCACCTGGTGCTGCATTTCCTATCAGGCGTTGCGCCCACTCAACCCCGCTGTCTGCTGCTTGAATAGCAGGCGTTGAGCGCTTAGCCTTACTTGTCGCTTTTTTTTCCAAAACAGAAATAGTAGTAATCGCCATTGCAATTATTAGAGCATTCACCATAATCAAAACCATCAGCACCAAAGCTGAGCCTCGCTGATCATCTTTTATTCTAAAATTAAACCTCATTTAAAAAACTACTAAAAAGTTAATTATCTATAATCAATCCTAGTCTCTCCAGCTCTACACCCGGAACACCATAATCTCTTAAAGACACTCCAGACTGGATTATGATCTTATTACTTTCTGTTGGACCTGTCGAATTGAGATCACCAGAACCAACATAAGTCAACTCAATAACAGTTTGAACAAACCCTCTCCTAAATTTATCAGAAGAACTTTCTTCTAAAATGGACAAATTTGTTTGCTTTCCTCTAAATAACCCATCCACTAATATTTTCTTTGGTTCATTTTCGTCTCCAACAACTACCTGGCGCTCAGAAAAATAATCTTGACAACCCTTAACATTTTGATATCTTTCTCCCCCAAAATGATCACCTCTGACTACATATTCAAAAGCTTGTTTTTTCACAACTAATTGACCATCCGAAAATTCATAGCAATATTTATCAAAATTACGATTATCCACGAAAAAAATATTCTTCTCATTGTGATTTATCTTCACATAATAAGAAGTTCTCAATTGCTTGGCTAAGGTTTCAATTGTCGCTCGCGCATTTTCTAGGGAGTTTTGCATGACTCTTGAACGCATACCAGCTTCAATAGTGCGAATAGAAAAAATAGTTATTGCGCCAACAATTAAAATAAAAATCCCCATTGCAACCATAATCTCCAACAAGGTAAATCCGTCTTGCTCCAAATTAACTTCACTATTTCTTTTCACTCTTTTCTCCTTTTTTATCATTTTTTAATTTTCTAATTTAACCAATCAGAAAGTAGCGCAGTTGCTCTAACGCTTCGAAAGCCTTGGCCAGATGGCCCTCCTTCAATCCCACACCCCTCTCCTGCTCCAGTAAAACTTTTCCAACAGACCTCACACTCAACAATAAATTGCTGAACTCTTCCATCTCCCCCTGTAATTGTGGGATCTACTAACTTACACCCTCGATAAAACTTTACATTATCATTATCAATTTCTGGCCGATAAACATTATTCCCATCAAGAGCTAATCCAAATAGAGCACTGCAAGCATTATCGCCTGAAGCTGAAAAATGAGGGTTGCAAGAACTCTCCACTCCCTCATTTATTTGAACATCACCTACTCCAACATTCTTCATAACGTTCTCATCACGCATGTTACGAATAATTTCAATTCCCTCCTGCGCTAAATTGGAAGCAATGATTTCGTAACGACTCTCTGTATCATGTTTAATTGTACTGACAAAAAGCATATAAATCGTCAAAAAAACCATAGACACTAAAAAAAGAACCAACACAACCTCAATTAGAGTAAAGCCTTTTTGACCTGAGCTATTTTTTTGATCTGAATAATTTTTCATAATAACTACTCCATCTTACCAAATTGATTAACTCTAATAATTATAGAGCTATTATCGGTTTTTCTTTTAAGTGTGAAATTAACTGGCATAACAGATCCATCAACATTTGGATCATAGAAATTAAATGAATTTGCCTCACCATAAGGACTCAGAAAAAAAACTTTAGCCTCTTCAGTAAACTCAACTCCTTCTCTTAGCTTAAGTGGCGCTGATTCGCTTTTTAGAATAACCTGATCAGACTCACCAGTCCTTCTTCCTTTTCTATCAATACAAATCTCTGGATTATCTCTCATTTCATTAAAATTCACATACGTATAGAAACTCCGATACTCGTTTCCTTCTGTTACACTTATTCCATATCCGCAAACATGAACATCTGCTGGCTCCTCTCCAGTTCGCCCTGCCAATGCCTTAGTTTGTGCCTCACGTAAAGCTGCCTTAAACTCACTCGAAGAGAGTGTTAGATTTTTATGAGTATCCGACATGCGTGCCACGCTAATTACTGCACCAGTGACAATCGCAATAATCGCCAAAGACAACATCATCTCAATCAGAGTAAATGCCTGATCATCTTGATTAATTTCTTTTATTTTTTGCCTAAAAAATACTTTAATCATCAGAGAAGGTTAAGAAGAAATTTGTGATAAAGATTTAAAATTTCTTGTTGCCAAAATAAAATAATCGTCGCAGAAAAAATCAGAAAAGGCCCAAATGGAACTTGTGAACTCATTTTTTTTCTCTTAGTCAAAAGCAAAATTATTGCTACAATTGCTCCTGATAAATAGGTGAGTAAAAGAAAGAAATAAGTCATCTTCCAACCAACCAAAAAACCCAACCAAGCTCCCAATTTAACATCACCTCCACCGATCCAGCGCCCCCTTGAAAATAACCACAGTAAGTAGAAAAAACCACTAACCACCAGTCCTCCCAAAATACTTTGCCACAAAGAATTGTTAACATCCCAAGGATCAAGCGCCTCTTTTTTGAAAATGAATATTTTCCAAAAAAATGTTACCGCCAATCCTATCGCCACCATTCCATTAGGGATAATTAGATACTTAAAATCCCAAATGAAAATAACTAGAAGTAAAAAAGATATCGTTATTAAAAAGATAAGCTGCCAAAGAACTAAGCTGTAGTCAATTTTATTTGAAAAAACATACCAGCCCACAAAGCTAAACTGGATCGCCATGACTAGCTCAACCAGTGGATACTGCCAATTAATTTTATTTTTACAACTAGAGCAACGCCCTCGTAAAAATAAAAAACTGATTACTGGAATATTCTCAAGCCACCTTAATTGATGATTACAACTATCACATTTTGATCGGCCAGTCAAACTCTCCTTCCGTTGTCCCCGATCAATCAATACATTTGCAAAACTACCAAAAATTAATCCAAGAAAAAATAATGCTGTTACAAAAATCCCAATAATCATTTAAAGATCATTAATCTCAGTTTCCAACCCACAACCACCATCAACTTTCCCGCATTTAGAGTAGGTGCTGTTGCAACAAATTATCGCACGATCCTCACTTGAGGAAGCAGAAAAATACCAATTGCTGCTGCTTCTAAACTCACTTGAGCCATAGCCCCAATCGCCCAGCAAAGCTGGCCATTTACCATAACTACTTCTCCCTTGACAAATATTACTTCCACCATTTGGAGCTCCTACACTTCCATCATCTGAAAAACACATTGTAATATTTTGCAACTGACCACCTAGCTCAGCCATAACCTTGGTAACTCGAGCGTTTTTACGATAAGAAGTGACTCCAACTAAAATTATTCCTGATAGAATCCCAATAATGGCAATCACCAAAAGCAACTCCACAAGAGTAAAGCCACATCTCCTCTTTTTAATTTTTATTTTTTTAAGTTTCTCCATTTTTTTAACTTGCCCTCACTCTAAAGAGATAAAAGTGCAAAAGAAATTCACCAAAGCACAAACATCTCACACTCAAAAGTTAGCAATTTTCACATGTGCAATTCCCCTTTTCCACATCACAATTAATTATGTATTTCCCATCACTGCAATTTATTCTCCAAGCTTTATTATTGGAGGTGCTGATTACTTCATATCTACAACTGTCATTAATCTTTGGCCAAGCATCAGCACCAGAACAAATGCTACCACCACCATTATGATCTCCCGAGAAAGGGGTTATGCCTCCCTTTTTCAAATAGCAATCAACCGCTAATCCCATAACACCACTTTGAGTCTCTAGAGCTGAAACTGCTTTGGATCGCTGTCTAGTCGAGCCCATTCCCATAAAAATCACTGATGCTAGAATGCCAATAATGGTAATAACTAGAAGCAACTCCACCAGAGTAAAACCTGGATTAGACTCTTTATTAACCTCCATCATTTTAATTAAATAATTTTATTCTTATAGCTATTGATCGCAAAAACAGATTGCTTAGTTGCAAGCTCCTCTATTAGCACTTTCACAGGTTGGTAATTTATGATTGGCTAAATCTTCTCCAGTGGCCATGCCTTTATTGCAAAAAACACATCCGCCGGCATTACATATAGCCTCGCAAACATTGTTAGTACCAGTCCTTTCGCATGTCGCCCTAAAAGCCCAAGCATCTTGATCTGCATTGAGAACTTGACTTATCTGCGCATATTCACCTGATTTTCCATTACAGTTTTGTATCGTTGGAATATTTCCTAAATTATTTTCTGGATTACAAAGTGGCACGGTATTACTAGCTGCACCAGCTTGAATAGTACCAGATTCATCATTACAGGTAGTATAGGATGCTCTTAAACTTGAAATTGTCTGCTTGAAATTAGAAACCCTAGCTCGCTCTCTTTGTGGTCCAATTAAAGCAAACAATACTGCTGCCAAAATCCCAATAATGGCAATCACCAACATAAGCTCCACCAAGGTGAAACCTCCACTTCTCATTTTCTTCATCATTTTCATTTTTTGTTTATTTTATTTATTACCTAACAAGAAAAATTATCTTCTTTCTAAATTATAACATGTCCTAAAAAATGCGCAACAATAAAAACCTCTTACTGAATTGAAGTTGCAACTTGATAAATAGGCAACAATACTGCAGAAACCAACAATCCAACTCCGATAGCCAAAAAAACCATTAATACAGGCTCTATTAATGAAGAGAAGTTTTTAACAATATTATCTGTTTCTTTGATATAAAATTCGGCTACCTTACGCAGAGCAAATTCCACCCGACCAGTTTGCTCTCCAACCTGAATCATTTGCACCACGATTGGCGGAAACAAATCTGAATATTGACCAAAAATTTCTGCGATCTGTCCGCCCCGCTTAATCTCTTCTGTTGCATTACGAACAACTTCTCGATAAACCTCATTCCCCACAACCTCAGAAGTAATTGCTAAAGCAGTGGTAATTGGTAGTCCACTTTGAATTAAGGTTGCTAAATTCTCAGAAAAACGAGAAACATAAACATTTTTTAAAATTATTTTAATGATGGGGATTTTTAAAATTATTTTATCAAATTCTCTGCGCCCATCTTCTGTTTTCAGATAATAAGCAATGCCAAAAACTGCAAAAAAGATCACAATTAAAACTGCCCACCAATAATTAACCAAAAAACCACTGACTGAGATTAAAACCTTGGTTTGCAAAGGAAGTTCTACACTCGATTCCATTAAAATCTCTAAAAGCTTAGGCATCACAAATGTCATTACAAGAAATCCTACCGCTATCATCGCAAATAAAATGAAGGCGGGATAATACATTGCCCCCTTTAACTTAGCTGTTAGCTCATAATTTTTTTCCATATTATCTGCTAAATCATTCAATGTTTTTTGTAAGGTCCCTGAAGCTTCACCTGCCTTTACCATATTCACGTAAAAATTGGAAAAAGTCTCCGGATGTTTAGCTAGAGCATCAGAAAAAGAAGAGCCTCCATCAATATCTACGATTATTGAACTTATTTTAAAAGCAAAGCTACTATTTTCAGTTTGGCTAGCAATTGATTGTAAGGCGTTTAACAATGGAACCCTTGAATCAATTAATGTCGCCAATTGACGAGAGAAAATTACAAATTCCTTTGCGCTAACACCACCAAAAAGACTGTCCAGTGTAGCAAGAATTGCTGTGTTTTTTATTTCTTTAAGCGAGATAACAGTCAAACCATTTTGAGTCAACAAGTCAATTGCCATTCTCTGAGTAGCAGCTTCAACAATTCCCTTTTGCTTTTGACCGTTTTTGTTTTCAGCTTGATATTTAAATTTCATTTTTTTTATTTATATAAGATCAGCTTTGGTTAAGCATCATACGAAATTGATTTAGGTCGGTACAATACCTCTCTGCTTCTTCCAAAGAAACAATTTGATTACGCACTAAATCAGCCAAAGAACGGTTGATACTTATCATACCTTCTTCTAAAGAGGTTTCTATTGTCACCCCAATTTGGTGTGTTTGATTTTGACGAATCAAGTTTTCAATTGCTGTGTTTTTAATCATCACCTCTACTGCCGGAACTCTTCCTCCTCCATTTTTTTTCAAAAGTCGTTGAGATACAACACCCAAAATAACATTAGCTAATTGCGCCCTCACTTGATTTTGTTGAAAAGGTGGAAATATGTCAATAATACGATCAATAGTTTGAATTGAATCATTGGTATGAAGAGTTCCAAAAATCAAATGCCCTGTCTCTGCTGCTGTAATTGCAGTTGAAATCGTCTCCAAATCACGCATTTCTCCTAATAAAATTACATCAGCATCTTGGCGAAAACATGCGCGCAAAGCAGTTGGAAAGTCGTTGGCGTCTTTATAAATCTCTCTTTGCTCAATTAAACTTCTATCTGATTGATGTATGTACTCAATAGGATCCTCAATGGTAATAATGTGAGATTGCTGTCGATGGTTAATGTAGTCAATCATGGCAGCCAAAGTTGTTGACTTACCATGTCCAGTCGGACCAGTCACCAAAACCAACCCTTGCGATTTCTCTGTGAATCGATAAATATGTTCAGGCATTCCTAAGCTTTCAAGCGGTCTAATCTCTTTAGGGATATAACGTAAGGCCAATCCCAAATTACCTTTTTGATGAAACATGTTAGCTCGAAAACGATCGCCGCTTTCCGCTTCAATAGAAAAATCAACATCCATTTGCTTTTTTAACTTCTCCTGTTGGTTTTCATTAAGAATATCTCTTGCTAAAACATCCATATCATCCTGAGAAACAATCATTTCCTTGTCCATTCTTCTCAACTCTCCGTCAATTCTGATAATTGGATAATCTCCTGCTGAAATATGTAAATCAGAACCGTTTTGTTGAACAACAAATGATAAATATTTTTTTAGTTTTTGCGACAGTTGACTTTCCTTCATTTTTATTTTATCAAATTTAATTTTAAATGCTATCCAGAAAAATATCTATTTATTTTTTTCCTTTAGTAGGTCTTCAATTTTCTCCACAACCTCACCTGGTGTATGACCAGATTTTAATAAGTATTCTACTTTTCGCGCCGCATTAGCCCTCTTAACAAACTCTTCTTCATTAGCATTAGTTAACATAATAACCTTTATTGTATCTAGCTCTGGTATCTTTTTCATCTCCTCCAGAACCTCTAATCCATCCATTTTTGGCATTAAAACATCCAACAAAACCACATCTGGCATTTCACTTTTTATCATTTCTAACCCCTCCTCACCATCCTCTGCTAAAGAAACATCAAAACCTTCTGCTGCCAACTTAGTCACATAAATCTCTCCGATAAATTTATCGTCTTCTATAATTAGTATTTTACCTTTACCTTTATTGTTCCGCTGATTCATTTTCTTAACTTAAAAATTAAACCCTCCCTTAAAATAATCCTCAATTTGACTAAGGACTATTTGTATCAATTGCTTCTTCACCACTTCCATCCTCTGTCACCCGCTGCACTTCCTCTATAGTCGTTTCACCATTCAATGCCTTAATTATACCATCTTGCTTCATAGTAGTATAGCCATCTTCAACTGCCTGTTTTTCAATATCTTGCTCCAAGGCTCCACTACCAATCATTCGACCAATCACTGGTGTAACCTCAACTACCTCATAAATACCAATCCTTCCTCTTGATCCAGTTTTTTGGCACAAATTACAACCCTTCCCATAATAAACCTTAATAGGAACTTCTTCTCCGCTGTTACCTGAAAAATTCTTAATCCGTTTTAAAGCGGAAACTGGCATCTTCCTCAACTCCTCTTTAATTGTGTCTATAGCTCCTGTTGATAGCTCAGTTACCTCCTCTCGACAATCAGGGCAAATTCTTCTTAATAAACGTTGTGCCATTAGCAAACGCAATGAAGATGCAATTAAAAAGGGTTGCACTCCCATGTCTAACATACGAGCAATAGCGCCAATTGCACTGTTTGTATGCAATGTGCTTAAAACTAAATGCCCAGTTAGAGAAGCGTGAATGGCTAACTCAGCAGTCTCCTCATCTCGAATTTCTCCCACCATGATAATATCAGGATCTTGACGTAAAATACTGCGTAAACCGGAGGCAAATGTATAATCAATTTCTGGTCTCACTTGAGACTGGTTAATTCCCTCTAAAACATATTCAATTGGATCTTCTAAAGTAACAATATTGACACCGACTTTATTTAAAACTCTCAGGGAAGCGTAAAGTGTAGTTGACTTTCCGGAGCCAGTTGGTCCAGTAACTAAAATTATACCAAAGGGCTCTTCAATAATCTTCTCCAAAAGAATCTTATCTCTACCCTCAATTCCCAGTTTATCAAAAGTCGTTAATCCTGTTTGGGTGTCCAAAATACGCATTACCACTTTTTCTCCATAGGAAGTTGGGAAAGAAGAGACTCGAAAGTCAACATTTTCTCCCAAATCACTAATTCTAAAGCGACCATCTTGTGGCTTTCTTCTTTCATCTATTTTCAAATTAGAAAGAATCTTTACCCGAGAAACTAGCGCAGGACCTAATTTTTTAGGTAAGGTCAAGCTATTATAAAGTACTCCGTCTACTCGATAACGCACTCTTACATTTTTTTCCAAAGGTTCAATATGAATATCACTAGCCCCTCCATCAATCGCGTTTTTAATAATCACTTCAATCATCTTAGCAACTGGCGCATCCTTCAAAACCTCTACCTTAGCTCCAGATAATTGCTTCTGTCTTCTTTTTTCCTCTTCCTCAGCTGCCCTTGCTGTTTCCTCATAAGAAGAAAGTGCTTCTCCAATTTGAACAGAAGGATCTTTAAACCTTCTCAATAAGACAGCAAAATTCTCTTCATCGATATCAATTAAAACTGACTTTTTGTGACTGGTTTGCTCAAAAAATCTTAAGGCATTTTGAGTATTCAGATCATCACGATCTAAAACAGCCACCTTTACTTCGTCACCCACTACCTCAAAGGGGATAAAGCCATATTTCTCTAAAGATCCTGCAGAAATTAGAGCAGCAACATCATCTCCAATTGATACTTCACCCCAATCAATCTCCTTCTCTTCTGTTGGAGAAGAATTATTATTCAATGTCTGTTCATCTATTGCCATTACTTTTATTTTATTTCTAAAATATTTACTTAGCTATCTATTCAAAGATATTTGTTTTTCCAGCACCTTCAAATGTAACAGGAATGAATAAATCTGAACGCATTGACTCCTGTATTTTCTGAATTTGGTCTTGACTAACTTTTTCTGTCAAAAGCTTCCCCATTGTTTTGTCGCTAGAGTCTAATTGTGACAACCTAACCTTATCATCTCTCTCCTTGTAATAAATTTCAAAGTCCACCTTAGATTTAACTAAACTGGAAGTTGGCGCTACTTGACCTTCTCCCTCAATTGGCTGTGAAGCAATCACTTCCACCTTATTAATTTCAACCCCATTGGGTGATATAATTCTATTACTAAAATCAACCTTATCCAGAAAATCTTTTATTACTGGGTATCCTCCCGTCAACTGAAGAGATGTCCCCACAATCACCTTTTCTCTAGGACAATAGGTTGAAACAGCGCTATCAGCTTCTGTCGCTTGTTGATTCATGGCCTGCGCCTTCCTTCTCTCGCATTCAGAAATTGCAACATTACTTCGTCGCATATTGATCTCATCAACCATAACAGAGGCTTGGCTAGAATATTTGTTAACCTCAGCAATAAAGTCATCACTATTTTCTGCTTCTGGTAATGCATTGTTGACATAGTCAACAGTCCTTTGCTCCAAAGCTGCCAAAGTTGCCACATATTTTTCTAAAGATATTCTATTTTTTTCTGCCGCTCTTTCTTCTTCTTGTAGCTTGACTAATCTTTCTTTATTGACTTTGTAGTCAGACCATTCAGGCTTAATCATCCAAATAAAAATCGCCACAGAAACTACGAGTGCAATTGGTAAAAATAGGATTCTTAAATTCATTGTTTTTTGTTATTTTATTTAAAGCTCTATTTTCAAGCTTGTAGCTAGGCCTGCACCCTTGTCGTCTCGCTTCATACTCCCCAAAGAAATATTTCTAACCCCCTCAATCTCACTAAATGCATCAATTTGCTTAGCCAATTCGCTTTGATTTGCTGAGTTTATAACAGCATTCAATTCAAACCCATAAGAAGTTTTTTTAAGCACAAGACTTTTAAAGTGATTACCTTCTCTAGTTTTTTCGGCAATTCTATCTAAAATTAGGCTATAATATTCCTTGTCATCAATAACTTTCTCTATATCATCTAATCTACTTTGAAAATCGTAAGCATTGACATTCTCCTCACTATCCATTGTTGCCTTAATGTTTACAATATTCTCTTCTGTTTGAGAAATTTTATCCAATTTATTCTTGTTTAACAAAAAAACCCCTCCATAAACAGCAAGTGAAACAGCCAACAAGAAAAAAGCTACCACCAAAGAAGATGAACTCATCTCCTTCTTAGCAACACTCTTGCTCCCTGTAGACTTTAAATTAATTTGACCCATTTATTTTATTTATTTTATTTATTTTATTTATTTTAATCCTCTAGACCTAACATTGCCAAGCCGATTGCTGTTGCTAAATTCGGACCTTGCTCCTTCAAATCAGCACTTAATTTTGAAGGGTATTCAAAATTAACAAGAGGGTCTGCAATAACCGTTGTAACTCCGGACTCCTGCTCAATAAACTCCCGCAACCCGATCAATTTTGAACTCCCTCCACTTAAAATTATCTTCTGAATCTCTAAACCATTGTAATCTTCTCTTAAAACTTCCATTGTCCTGCTCACCTCTTTAGTTATAGCACCTAAAATTGGAAGCAAAATAGCCTCGCCATTATTTACCGCACCCTGTAACCCTTTATCCATCTTTAACTGTTCAGCACGCTTTCGATCCACTCCCAAGCTTTTTCCCATAACACTAGTCACTGAGTCACCAGCAACATCAATGGTTCTATTGACTAAAATATTTTTGTTCACCCCAACAATCAAATTTGTTACCTTATGTCCTATATCTAAAATTAAGGCACACTCTGATTCTCTGTTCAATAAAGAGCGTGCTAATGAAAAAGAGTCAATTTCTAAGGAACTAACGGAAATTCCAGAATCTCCCAATACTTTTTCATATTTATTGCTGATTTCCCGCATAATAGCGACAACCAAAACCTTCATTCGATCCGACATCTTAGGTTCAACTATTTTTTTATTTGACTTCCTCTCTTGCTCACCCTCTTTTCCTTTAGCTCCAACTGTATCATCAATAATTTTCCAGCCATAAACCACATCGGAAAGCCTTACTGGTATATACTTAGGCGCCTCCACTCTGATCGCTTGATTAATCTCTTTTTCTGGCATTCGTGGGATTTCAAAAATAGTTACTAATGAGGAAAAACTTGGTACAGCAACATTAACCTCTTTTGTCTTAATTTTTGAAACTTCCAGTGTTTTACTAAGCACCTTACCTGCCATATCAGATAAAACGCCTGGCGCACCAATTTTAATTAAGCTTTCATCGGTTTTAGCGTAAGCATAATTTGATAAAACTAACTTATCTTTTTTTCTAACCAACTCAACCACTTTAATGCTTTGACTACCAATATCAACACCAACCGCTGAGCTTGGGCGAGAAATATTCTTAAAAAACTTCTTAACTCCATGAAGACTGCTCCCTAGATCAAGGTTCATATTTACCATTTTTTTATTTTTATCTCCTATGTAGACTTAAAACTCTTTTCAAGTCTTATTTTTTATATTTTAGCGACAAGGCAGCCCCTCCCAACTCACTCTAAATAAATCAACAAGTAGGAAAACACAGTGCCCACAAAAAATAAAACTTAAAAAAATTTATTATTTATTTTTATATTTTCTTAATTATTTTTGATTATAACATCTTCAAAAAAAACATGCAAATTTTTAGAATAAAAAACTCCCCATTTCGGGGAGTTTTCATTAACAGTCTAAACTGGTTTAGTTTTCTATAGTTCCAGAAGAACAAGGTTGTGGATTACAGTTGTCATCTTGAACAGTAATTCTTTGACAAGTTACTGGA
>DUUL01000096.1 GCA_012841575.1 Candidatus Moraniibacteriota bacterium
CGGGCTGGTCCAGTACGTCGATGTGGGGATCGGCAACGAGGAGGATTGCCAGAGATCCCTCGGTATAACTGCGGAAACAGATGTGGACAGGGGCCAGCTGGATCCGGAGCAATATCAACTGCTGACCGGAAAGGTGCTGGCAACGTTTCCCCGGATGAAGCTATTGGCCGTAACCCTGCGGGAAAGTATCAGCGCAAGCCACAATGTTTGGTCGGCCTGCATCAACGATCGGGTTGATTTTTACCACAGCCGCAAATATGATCTGACCCATATTGTCGATCGGGTTGGTGGAGGAGATTCTTTTGCCGCTGCCCTGATCTACGGATTGACCACTTACGAAAGTAAAAAGAAGGCTCTGGATTTTGCCGTGGCTGCCAGCTGTCTGAAGCATTCGATCAGCGGCGATTTTAACCGGGTCAAGGTCAGTGAAGTGGAGCGGTTGATCGGCGGTACCGGTTCCGGCAGGGTGGAAAGATAGCTTTTGGATCATCAGCATACAGCCGTTAAAGGAGAGATAGGATCATGGTCACCAAAAAAGGGATCACCGATTTTGTCAGGATGAAAGAAGAAAAGAAGCAGGTTACCTGGATAACCGCCTATGATTATCCCGTCGCCTCCTTTGCCGAGCAGGCCGGTATCGATATGATTCTGGTAGGCGACTCCCTGGGAATGGTCGTGCTCGGTTATGACAAGACCAACCCGGTCACGATGGAGGACTGTCTGTCCCACTGCAAGGCGGTGCGCCGCGGTGCGCCCAACACCTGGATCGTGGGCGATATGCCGTTCATGTCTTACCAGGTCTCCGATGAAAAGGCGGTTCACAATGCCGGCCGTTTGATCAAGGAGGCGGATATGGACTGCATCAAGCTGGAAGGCGGGGTCAGGGTGGCGCCGCGGATCAGGGCGATCGTCGCTGCAGGGATCCCGGTGATCGGCCATATCGGGCTGACCCCGCAGAGCTCCGGTCAGCTGGGCGGTTTCAAGGCCCAGGGCCGCGATGTCAAAAACGCCCGTGCTCTGATCAAGGATGCTCTGGCGGTGCAGGAAGCAGGCGCTTACTCGATCCTTGTGGAAGCGATCCCCCCCGAGCTTACGGCCTTTATCTGCGAGCTGCTGACCATACCGGTATACAGCATCGGAGCGGGTCCGGCGGATGGCCAGCTGGTCATCTGCAGTGATATGCTCGGCCTTTTCCAGGCCTTCACCCCCAGATTTGTCAAGCAGTACGCCAATGTGGCCGAGATCGAGACCGAGGCGATCAGGACCTATGTCCGCGAGGTCAGGGCGGGGCTCTTCCCTACGGATGCTCATGTCTACCATATCATCGAGCCGCTGGAGCAATTTGAAAAGATGTTTCAGGAATTCAGGGAATCGTAAAAAAAGGGGTTGGCGGGGTATGGGAAAATATTTTGATGATTGGACTGTCGGTGAAAGGTTCACCACCGCTGGGAGGACTATCACCGAAACAGATGTGGTTATCTTCGCTGCGATGAGCGGCGACTACAACGAGCTGCATACCAACAAGGCTTATATGGAAAAGGATAAGCACTTTGGTGAACGGATCGCCCACGGGCTTCTGGGACTGGCGATCTCGCACGGCCTTTTTTCAAGAACGGGATATCTGGAGCGCACGCCGATAGCGTTCCTCGGTCTGGAATCCTGGCAGTTCAGGGCTCCGATATTCCTGGGCGACACAGTTCATGTTGCCATTGAGGTGGTCGAAAAGAAGGTCAGCAGCAGCAAGCCCGATCGCGGGGTGGTCAAGTTTGCGCTGCAGCTGCTCGATCAAGATCATACCGTGGTCCAGGAAGGGATCAAGGCGATCCTGTTCAAACGAAAAATCCAGCA
>DUUL01000086.1 GCA_012841575.1 Candidatus Moraniibacteriota bacterium
AGGTGCTGAAACTCACAAAAGCGATCAGGCTCATTGCAAGCGAAAGCATCGTAATCAGCAGAATATCGCCCGCCAGCAGATAGACGCCCAGGTAATGACGCATGGCCAGGCAAGCGATAAAAGTACTCAGTACGGATACAAAAACATCGGCAGCCAGCACCACCCAGTAACTGAGGTAACGTGACGACAGGATGCGTTTAAGAAATGTGTCCAGTATATTTCTCATCTCTTTTTTGTTTAAACTGTTTAAGCTTGTTCTGTGGGGGGCAGGATGGGTTCCAGAAAATGCCGGGGCAGGTAAGTGCCCGCGGCCACCGAAAAGAGACCCTGCAGCCTCACAACCACTCTTTTGTGTCCTTTGATGCGTATCAGTTCGCCTTCGAGGCCGGCCAAATCGCCTTTGACTACACGTACCCGGTCGCCTGGCCGGAGCTTATCGTTGATGACCCGGATAGAATCGCGGGCAAAATCGACAAAAAACATAAAATCCTTCATTTGCCGGTCGGGAATGACCAGGGGTCGTTTGGTTTCGAGGTCGGGTATATAGCTCAGTGGCACAAAATACTCGTTGATCAGGGGGTAGAGCTGCTCGCGCCGGCAGTGCAAAAAGATCAGTCTGGGCACCAGAGGGCGCATTACTTTTTGTTTTTTTTCGCGCAGGATTCGCACTTGCTCCTTCAAAGGCAGAAAACATTCCACACCCAGCGCATCGAGTCTGCTTTTGATTTTAAGCTCCTGATGCATCCGGGTTTTGGCGGCAAACCACTGCAGCGGGGCTGCTTCGGCGGATTTGTCGGGAACCGGAGCGTCTTCGGCGGATTTGACAAGCCTGCTGCTTTGCACCGCATGTCCGGCCTGTCCCTGGAGAGGGCCGGGAGCGTCTTGTTGCGGGGATGCTGAGCTTTTCATTATGCTGTTTTTTTTGGAGCGTTCTGTTTTCTGCAGACCGTTCTGTTTTCTGCAGATCTTGCTGTTTTCTGCGGACCGCTGCTGTGTTTCATTGCCGGAATTTCGACCTTTATGTCTGCAAATCGGGCTTTTATCTTAAAATTCCAAAACAAAACCCAAAGCTTCGCTTACTGACCCCTGCAAAGAGATCGGCAGAACCTGTAAAACTCAGCGTCGAAGCAGCCACTTACACAGCAAGCATACCTCATTACCAAACGCGGGCAAAGATAATTTATTTTACTGTATAAACGCAAAAAAAGGGGGGAAAACAATCAAATATCCTTAACATTTCTTGGCAGCTATGTTACTGTTTATTAAAACCTGCCGGTCAGAGCAAAAAAAAACAGGCCTAAAACGCTGTTTCAGACCTGTCTGAGCCGAAGGCCGGACTCGAACCGGCGACCTACGCATTACGAATGCGTTGCTCTACCAACTGAGCTATTTCGGCATTTTTTTATTGGTTTAAGCTTTTTGTTGGCAAACCGGCTGCAAAAGTACTCGCTTTTGGCAATCCGGCAAATTTCCCGGCAAAAAAAATCGGGCAATTTCTCCTGACGCCAAGTCAAGGGCAAGCCTAAAAACCGGCCATCAGTTTTTTATAGAAATCGTTCAGCTCGCGGTTGAAGTCCTCGAGCAGGTTTTCGCTGACGGGCTCGTCCTCCTGCTCGATGAGCAGCAGCTCGGCCTGGTTTTCGAATTCGTCGTTGACCAGCATCACCCTGAAAGGCAGGCAGAGATTGAGCCGGCTGAACAGGCCTTCGTCCAGGGCCTCCTGCAGCAGCTCTTTCATAATACTTTCCACATTTTGAAATTCAGCCTGACAATTGATGTTTTCGAGGTTTTCGGCCCAGCGGTGCACCGTGATTTTTTCCAACACCTTGAAATCTTCGTTCAATATAGAGAATTCGGCAATGTCGGGAATGGGAAGAATATACAGTACGCCCGTACACTGGCTGCTGTATTGGGTTTTGATCAGTTCAAGGGCTTTGCGTAACTGTTTGTCGAACAAGCTGCGAAGTGCTTCCATAATCTTCTTTTGAGTTTAAATTCTTGCCTTTGCAGGCAGGAGGCAAAAGTAAGCATAATTCTGTTATGAGCGCCTGTTTTTTTGTACCAAAGCTGCCGATGCTGCCGGATTGTTTTAAGCAAACAGCTGTTGGAGCAGCCGGATTGCTTTAAGCAAACAACTGTTGGAGCAGCAAATAATCGAGTTCCGTGTCCAGATCGACCGAGTCGGCTGCGCTCATTACGTACTTGCGTACCTTGCCGAATTGGCTGATGGGCAGGCTCCGCAGCGAAGCCGCTTTGATGATGTAAATGGCTCCGTTGTATTCCCAGACCGGGGGGG
>DUUL01000020.1 GCA_012841575.1 Candidatus Moraniibacteriota bacterium
GTGTATTTCTCCAACATCAGACGTCCTAAAAAATGGATATCTACCACCTAAAAATAGCTCTCTTTTCTGGGGAGCTGAATTGCCCGCACTTATTTCACAAACCTCACCTAGTTTTTTTGTCTGCCAGCTGTTATATGTCATAATCTTGGTCTTCTTTTTATATCGATACTCTCATACGAAATTGGCATGAGATTATTCTACCAACTTTTATTGCCCTTCTATTCTCTGGTATTTTAATTCTGAATCTTCACTATTGGTGTCTATAACATTAATTACCCTAGCTGGAATATTAAAATTATCTTTTATTATAATGGGCTTATAAATTTTATTTTTTGATTCAGGGCTTAGAATAACTGCATTTTTTGTAAAATTAACCCTTTTTATAACAGCCTTAGAATCAATTATGGCAACCACTCTTTCATTATCTTTTGCCTGTCTAGAATGTAGTTTTTCAACTAAAACAAGGTCATTATTTTTAATATTTGCCTCCTCCATACTATCCCCCACAGCTCTAACCAATACAACATCCTCAATACTAACTCTGTCTGGAATAAAGGATTTATCAATATCAAAATAATTTTCTATATTCTCTTCTGCAAAAACTGAAACATCATCACAACCCGCTGAAGCAACAACAGGAATTGAAACTAGAGACAGCTCTTCACTAATAGACCGCATCTTTTTTCTCTTAACCTTACTGCCTTTCTCTATATAATCTAAAGTCTGAGTAAGAAATTTTCCCGACTCTCCTAACCTCTCCATCTCCTTCAAAATTTCTTTTGGTGAGCGCAAGATATTTTCTTCTTTTTTATTGGGGTTCTTTACCGAAAGATCAAAATTAGTTGAATCAATGTCTTTCATTTCCACAGTCCAAGAATTATCACCCGTAGCTTTGGTAGGATAAAGTCGCACAAATTCCGCTAGATCATCTTCACTGAGTGGATTTGTTTTCCCCAAGTTACGCTCCAGATTTAATTGATAAAACCAAATTTTCCGTGTCGGTTCGCCTTTTTTAAAAAATAACACTACTGTCTTCACTCCCGTTCCCGCTCCTGAACTGAACACCCCTGCTGGCAAATCAAGAACAGTGTGTAAATTGTAATTTTCTAGCAACTCCTTGCGCAAGCTAATCGCCGCATTATCCATATTAGATAAAAAAGTATTCTTGATAACCACACCCGCTTCCCCACCAGCTTTTAATTTTTTCATAAAATGCTGCAAAAACAAAAAGGCAGTTTCGGATGTTTTAATATTGAAGTTTTGCTGAACTTCTTTTCTCTCTCGACCTCCAAAAGGTGGGTTAGCAAAAATATAATCGTATTTGTCTTTTTCTTGAATATCATTCACATTTTCTGTCAACGTATTAGTGCGAATCATATTGGGCGCTTCAATCCCATGTAAAATCATATTCATTGTTCCCAAGAGATATGGCTCTGGCTTTTTATTTTTCCCAAAGAAAGTTTCTTTTTTAAGAAATTCTAAATCTTTTGTAGAAAGCTTTTTGTTACTCCTGATAAATTCATAACCCTCCGTCAAAAACCCTCCCGTTCCAGCAGCTCCATCATAAATAGTCTTGTCTTTTTGCGGATTAATTACCTTGATGATAGTTTTAATCAATGGACGTGGGGTGTAAAATTCTCCACTACGACCTGCACCGCCCAAAAGCTTTAGTCGTGCCTCATATAAATGAGAAAGATCGTCCAACTCCTCCTGAGTTTTAAATTCTAACTCATCAATAATATCAATAATTTCCCGCAGATTGTGCCCGTTTTGAATTTTATTGGCAATTTCAGAAAAAATCTCCCCAATTTTATAACTGATGGTACGAGCATTGCTTTCCGTTTCTTTGAAAGTTTTAAGATAAGGGAAAAGTTTTTTATTTACAAAATCTAAAAGATCATCTCCCGAATCAGCATTTTCAGAAACTGCCCATGTCTTCCATTGAAATTCTTCCTTCAGCAATTGTCGATATTTTTTCTTTGCCAATTCTGATTCAATCTTCCTAATCTCCTCTAAATCTGAAAGATATTTCAAAAACAGAATCCAAGAAATTTGAATAATATAATCGTTAGGTCCGCTGGTTCCTGCCTCTTCCAAAAGAATATTATCAATGCGCTTAAAATTTCTTTCTAAATTACTCATTCTATTCTAAGTTAGTAGTTATGCTATAACCGTCATATTTAAAAGGCAACCTTAAATTCTTTTTATAAACACTTTTTGATGAGTTTGTAATCTTTGTATTCTTCAGTCACGTTTCAACAACCAAACTCCTCCGCATATTCTGAAAATAAAGTAATTAAGTTGCTTAATTGTTCAAATTTTATTTTGCTATTATTAGTCACTTGCTTCCTTTTCATAAGACCACATTATTATCTTTTAAGACTTCCCTCTTAAAGTCCCTACATCTCCTTCCTCCCCTCTAATGCACTAGAAAGCGTGATCCCATCGGCATATTCAATATCGCCTCCCGTTGGCATTCCACGGCCCAAACGAAAAACTTTCACCCCCAAAGGTTTCAAAGTGCGTGCTAAATAAAGTGCGGTGGTATCGCCATCAGTCGTTGGATTAGTTGCCACAATCACCTCCTGCGTTTTTTCTTTTTTCACTCGTGCAATTAACTCATCAATCTTCAATCGCTTAATTTCCTCTGGACTCATCACTGACAAGTTTCCACCCAAAACATGATACAAGCCTTGATAGCTATTAGTTTTTTCAATTGAAATTACATCCAACGGATCTTCCGTTACACAAATTTTAGTTTGATCACGTTTGGTGTTGCGACAAATGGCACAAAAATTATCCTCCTCTGCCAAATGAAAACAACGTTCACAAAATCGCACTTCTGTCGCAAAGTCGTGTAAGTCTTGAGCAAAGTCTTCCGTTTTTTCCCGACTTTGCTTGAACAGATAAAGCACTAATCGCTCCGCCTGCTTTGGTCCAATCGACGGCAAATCCGAAAAGTGATTAATTAATTTTTGAAAATTTTTAGGAAACAATATAATAAGATTAAGATTAATAAAATCTTTTTTAATACTAGCTAATTAGCCTTTAATTTAATTAACTTAAGACTGCTAATTAATTTTAATTCTCCTGCCGATATTTCTCTAGCGACTGGAAGGAGGTAAACTCTTCATTAAAAAATAAATCGGCTTGACCAATTGGTCCATTACGATGTTTAGCAATGTGCACTTGAATAATCTGCTTATTTTCCGTTTCTGGATTTTCTCGATCTTCCCGATAAAGAAAAATCACCACATCCGCATCCTGCTCAATTGAACCAGATTCACGCAAATCAGAAAGTCGCGGAATTTGGGGGCTACGAGATTCCACCGCTCGAGAAAGCTGTGAAAGAGCAATCACGGGCACATTTAATTCCCGTGCCAGACCTTTTAATCCTCGAGAAATTTCTGAAATTTCATTCACACGTGAATCATTTTGCCCACCTCTTCCCTCCATTAATTGCAAATAGTCCACCACAATCAAGCCCAAGCCGTGCTCTGCTTGCAACCTTCGGGCTAAAGTCCGCATCTCCATAATATTTGAAACTGAACTATCATCAATAAAAATCGGTGCCTCTGACAATACTCCCATCGCATCACCAATTTTTCCAAACTCATCATCTTCATTGTCTAAATTCCCCGTCCGCAAATTCCAAAGATTAACCCTAGCTTCCGCTGCTAACATTCTATCCACTAACTGATCCGAGCTCATTTCCAAAGAGAAAATTCCCACTGGGATTTTATGCTTAACTGCCGCCTGACGAGCAATGTCTAAGGAAAAAGAAGTTTTACCAATGGAAGGACGGGCTGCTAAAATAATTAAATCTGATCGCTGCATTCCAGATAAAATTTTATCCAGATCATAAAATCCGGTTGGTACTCCTCGAAATTTATCTTTGTTTTTATGCATTTCATCAATTCGCTCAAAAGCACTTTCTAGTAAATTCTTCATCGGTGCAAAATCCTGCTTAACTGACTTTTGTGAAACGGCAAACAGCTTCTGCTCTGCCTCATCTAAAAGCTCATCTAATGGTCGGTCTTCTTCGTAACCCATTGCCACCACCTCAGAAGCAGCCGCAATCAAACGACGCAAAATTGACTTATTTTTGACCAGATTAGCGTGTGAAACAATGTTAGAAGCAGTCGCAATAGAATTAATTAAGTCAGTTAAGCGTCCCCGTCCTCCCAAGTTTTTTAAAACCCCCTTGTCTTTCATTCTTGATGCCACATTCAAGATATCTAGCGGTTGTTGCTCTTCATAAAGCTCTAAAATTATTTCATAAATTTGACCATTTTGCTCATTGTAAAAATCATCCGGTTTCAAAATATCAGCAATTTTGGTGATTGCTTCTTTGTCCATCATTATCGCACCTAAAACTGACTCCTCCGCTTCAGTGTTATGCGGTGGAATTCTGGTCTCATTGCGATAAAGACTGGTTTTACTCAGTTTCGTTTTTTTCCTTTTTTTATCTAAAGTTTTTGATTTAGTCATAGGTGAATTATATCTAATTTAAGCTAAAAATCAACCCTCTCTTTTCACAGTTTATGCACGCACAATTCACAAACACCTCTTTATAAATTAATCATCTTTCGGCTTTGTTGATGACAAACTGCTACTGCCAAGGCATCCGCTGCATCGTCTGGTTTGGGAATTTTTTTCAACTTCAAAATTTCTTTCACCATCCATTGCACTTGTTGTTTTTCCGCTCTTCCGTAGCCAGTTAAGGCTTGCTTGACTTGTAGCGGTGTATATTCAAAAACCGGTAAGTTAGCATTAGCTGAAGTTACCAAAAGCACTCCACGAGCCTGAGCAACCTTGATTGCCGTTTTAAGATTCTTGAAAAAAAACAAATCCTCAACCGCCACTTCATCTGGTTTGTATTTTTCAATTAAACTTTTCAAGTCTCGTGCAATTTCTTTTAGCCTAGCCACCGCATCTTTGCTTTTGTCAGTTTCTATGCAACCAAAAGCCACTGTTTCCGTGCCTTTTTCTGTTTCCTTGATTATGCCCCAACCAGTCATTGCCGTTCCTGGATCAAGTCCAAGAATTACTACCTCTCTTGACGTTTTAATCATTTTATAATATTATTAAACGATAATTTTGACTGAATTGCCTTTCATTATAGCAAGAAAATTGCTTTTGGTCGAAATTATTGCACCTTCCATTAACCTATCAAAAAGGAGAATGTTATGACAAGCTACCAGTTTGGAGAAAAGGATCCATTGTTAAGTTCAAAAAACTATCTTGCTGGAACTGCAAAAAAGGTTTTAGCAAGAAGAGCAGATGTTTTTTCACTGATGAGGAAGAATTCAATCTTATCAAAGGAGGATATTGAGAAAATTGCAAAAAAACATCAAATAAGCAAGTCTAGCATAACAGCCGATATAACACTATACAGAAGTTTGCTTACTCTCTTAAAGATTCCCGAAAACTTCACTCTGCCAAAAACAATAATGGCAAGAAAGGCGCTTGAGCTTTTCTGTAAAGACAGTCCAATTTTTTTGGCAAAAGAGGAGAAATCGGTGGTTAATGAAGCTAAAAAATCACCGCTGCTTTCGGAAAGTAACTCTACAATGTCACCCACCCCGCCCCTCCCAGCAAATCCTCTTATTTGCGAAAAAGAGAACTTGCCAGCACAGCCTCCTATTCAGATTGTATTTTCTTCAATCGCTAGTAAACTAGAATTTGTAAAAAAAACAATGGATGATTTACAAGAAGAAAATCAAGGCCTGAAAAAGGAGTTGGAAAGACTAACCAACCAAAACCTCAGTCTCCAGATGAGACTTTCCGAGAAAGAGACTGAGCTGGAGGAGGTCGAATTATTGACAAATCAACTCTGTGCAGGAGAAGCTACTAGGGAGAAAAAGGCGATTTTGATCTTGGGAAAAGCGTCAAACGGATTGAAGATAGTTGAAAGCACTAACTTCAAAAATGACATCGAAGAGGTAAAAAGAACTGGTATATTGGCTAGGGCAGTGAAAGAGATAAATAAATACTTCTCTAGTTACGACAAAGCTTACCCATCTTATCGGGTAAGACAAATTCTCCACGGAGAACTGTCTGGGCTAAACATGATAACTATAATGAAAAGATACCGCCTGGTTTATGAAATAGCTAGCGGGAAGATAATTCTTCAAAACTTCTTTCACAGAAAGGAATTGAGGAGGGTTATCAACGGAGCTATTAGCCCTATACTAGAGGAGGGTTAAAAAATAACATAACCAAAGCCTTCAGTCGCAGCTGAGGGCTTTTTTATATCTTAATTTTGAATTCTCAATAATAAATTCTAACCTAAATTATCCCAGATTTCAGCAACGTCTTCGTTTTCATCCAACACCTCGCAAAGTGCTTGATATTTCTCTTCATCATCTGCTGAAATTTTTATTTTTTCTTTTGCCAAAAAAGTCAATTCTGCCTCTTTAGTCTCCAATCCTTGTCTTTCTAAATTTTCTTTTACCTTTTGTAAGTCCTGCGGTTTAGTGTAAACATAAATGCCTTCTTCTTCATTTTCATAACTATCCGCTCCACTTTCAATTATTTTCATCTCAATCTCTTCTGCACTAGTTTCCTCTCCCACCACTAAAATCACTCCCTTTTGCTCAAATTGCCAACTCACTCCCCCGCCATCTACAAACTTACCATTATTCTTTTTTAAGATGTTTTTTACTTCTGCTAAAGTTCGATTTTTATTATCAGTTGCTGTTTTAATTAACATCGCCACCTGACCTGGACCATAGGCCTCATACAGTACTTCTTCAATCTGCGCCTCACCCTTTAGTTCTCCCGTTCCTCGCTGAATTGCTCGCTCAATATTATCCTTAGGCATATTAACTGATCGTGCTTTTTCAATTGCCATGCGCAAACGAAAATTAATTTCCGGATCACCACCACCTTCTCGAGCTGCCAGCGCTACATCCTTCGCCATTTTAGTGAAAACACTAGCTCGCTTAGCATCTGTTAAAGCTTTTTTATGTTTAATTCCTGACCATTTATTGTGCCCTGCCATGAATTTATTAATTAAAAAATTAGAAATCCCTTAGTGAAATTATTGACAAAAATTGATAAAAATGATATAATTAAATGATTTGTACCTTATAATTTTAGCATTAAACTAGTTTATTCTCAAATGACTTTGGTAGAAAAAGGCTAGTGTTTAGTGAGACAATCACGACACTAGCCTTTTATTATTCCCATCTTTCAAATTTCTACATCTAATTCTCCACTTTTTCCTTCGGCTCTTCTTCTCCTCGCTTCCAATCAAAATACCATTGATAAATGTCCTTAGTGGCGGGCACTGCATAGTCATAGCCTTCTCCACCACCTTCAATTAAAATTGTCATTGCTAACTCCGGCTCTTCATAGGGGGCAAAGGAAGTATACCAAGCGTGCAGGTTTTCATTATTATTAAATTGAGCTGTTCCCGTTTTACCCGCACTCGACACTTTCAGGCTACTAAGCAATCTTCCCGATCCCTTATCACTTACTACCGTCTGTCGCATTCCTTCTTTCGTTACTCTAAACGCCTCTTTACTAACTAAAATCTCTCCCAATGTTTTCGGTTCAATTTTCTTTTCTTCACCACTTGTTACATCAATAACCTTCTCCGCCAATCTGGGGGCATGGGCTTGACCATCATTTGCAATAGCTGCTGTCGCTACTGTTACTTGCAAAGGCGTCGCTGTGATAAAACCCTGTCCAATTGCCGCGTGATAATTATCCCCAATATACCACTTCACGCCCAACTCTTTAAACTTCCAATTCTCATCTGGAACGTTACCCATTCTCTCTCCAGGTAAATCAATCCCTGTTTGACGCCCGTATCCAAACATTTCAGCATAACGCTTCATTTTACTCATCCCCAATCCAGGAATATTGCCATAACCACCACCAACTGCATAGAAAAAAACATCACAACTTTCCGCAATTGCTTTTTTAATATCAGTCGGACCATGCGTTTTCCAATCGGGAAACTTCCAACTACCAATCTGGATTAAACCCTGGCAGTCAATTGAAGTGTTTTCTTTCACTACCCCTTCCTGTAAAGCAGCCGCTGCCACATAAAGCTTAAAAGTTGAACCAGGGGGATATTCTCCCGCAATTGCTCGGTTTAATAGTGGCTTCTTCTTATCATCAATTAATTTTTGATAGTCACTTTGCTTAATTCCTCCCGGAAATAAATTGTTATCATAGCTCGGCAGACTAACCAGTGCTCGCACTGCTCCATTCTTAGGATCAATTGCCACTCCAACCGCTCCAGTCGCTTCTTTATTCTTTTCCATAACCTCCTGCAAAACCTCGTGCATTTTCTGTTGCAATTTTCCATCTATATTTAGAATTAATTCATTTCCCCTGATTGCTGCTTTATTTTCGATCGTTTGCTTAAACTTTCCCCGAGCGTCTACTTCAAACTTTTCCTCACCATGCCTTCCCCTTAACTCTTCTTCATAAGTCTTTTCTACGCCACTTTTGCCAATGTCATCAATTAGCAAATAGCCCGGATTTCTCTCTAAATCCTGTGTATTAACCTTGCCTTCATAGCCAATTATGTGAGAAAATAGAAAGCCTTTTTCATATTCTCTTCTAGCAGATTGCGCCACATAAATTCCTGGTAGATCACTTTCCCGCTCCATGATTTGTAACGCCTCAGTTGAATCAACTCTACCATTTAAAGAGCGGGTTTTTTGCTCATTTTTTCCCACTTCTAAAAATTCTTGCTCTCGCTCTGTCTCTACAGAAATAATCTTCTTCAACTTAGTTAAAACCTCCTCTCTTTCTTCTCTGTCTTCTGGCAAAAAAGCTGGCGCATAAACTACTTCGAAACTGGGAGAATTCTGCGCTAAAATATCACCGTAGTGGTCCTTGATTAAACCTCTTGGCGCCTTAACTACATTCGTTCTCACTCGATTGCTGTCTGCCAATTTTTGATAATAACCTCCTTTAATTAGTTGCAAATAACCAGTTCTTAAAAAAAGACCTAATAGTGCCAAGCAAATCACACCCCACAACAAACTAACGTGATAGCTTTTTCCGCTTTCAGTTCTTGTTTCTGTCGAATCAAACTCTCGATCATTGCCTTGACCCAAAGGATTGTCGACTAAAAAATATTTCTCTTTAATTTTTTTACTCCTCATTAATTATAGCTTTAATCCTTGGTCATCCTTTTCAAAAAAAACAAATACTTTCTCAAAAAATAAATAAACTAGACTACTGGCAACAACAAATAATCCGCTGTAAATTAACTCTAAGGAAAAAACTTCTCCAGAAAACAAAACTTGTCTTTCCTTAACAAAAAAATTACCTATCGATGCTATACAATAAAAAAATAGCCTAAATAGCCAAAAGAAAATTATAAAAAAAGCTATTTTTGCAAAAAATCCCCATTGCTCTGAAATAATTTTCAACCTTGCTATTAGCACTCCTGCCCAAAGTAAAAAAATACTTAACAGAAAAACCCCTCTTGGCAAAATAGAAAAAGCATCCCATAAAAAAGCCACTAAAAAAAACCAAATCCATAAAAACCTACTCTCCTCCAAAAGAGCCAATGAAGCTAAAATTGCTAAAACCAAAAAATATCCAGGGTAATTTAAAGTTAATTGTGGAAAAAAAGAATAGTCTAAGAAAAAAGCTAAAAATAAAATTAATCCTATAGTAATTCTCATCATTAATTTTCATTTACTGACTTAACTACCAAAACTAGTTTAATTTTTTTAAAATCCTCCGGAAATGAAACTAATGCCTCCTGAAATAGCTGATCGCTCGTCTCGGTAACTTCTTTAATGTAGCCAACCAATAAACCTCTCGGTAAAGTTTCCCCTAAACCAGAGCTAATGATAGTATCTCCTCGGTTGACTTGCTCAGTCCGCGGCAACATCTCCACTTTAGCCGAAGTTCCAAATTGACCATTCATAATCCCCTGAGTTTCTGCCTCAAGCACTTCCACGTTTATCTTTGACTCTCGATCTATCAACAATTGAACAGTCGCGCTTTTCTCAAACACTTCAGTTATCCGTCCAATCAAAACCCCCTCACCAATAACTACCGCTGCTCCTTTTTCAATATTATCTCGACTCCCTTTATCAATCACTAAAACTTGTCTTTGTCCACTAATTTCCTTTCCCAAAACTAACGCTGCTGTATAGGAAAAATTTTCTTTCGGTGCTAACTCCATTTGCGTTCTCAAGTCTTCATTTTCTTTTTCTGTCACTTTTAATTTTGCTAACTCGGCTTTCAGTTTAAGATTTTCAGCAGTTAAATCGCTATTTTTATTTTTTAATCCACCAATGGAGAAAAAGAAATCTCTTTGCTCCGCCGCCCAATGACCCCCATGAGAGAAAAAAGTTGCCACTGGAAGAAAAAAACTATTCAAAAACATCTTATGGATACTTTTACTTAAAAACAAAACTAACAGCACCAAAAAAAACACACTGGCTAACTTAAGCTTATTTTTTTTGAAATAATTTATCATCTACTGCCAGTCAATTTATTTATTATGACACTAAGTTTTTATTTTAAGAGCTTAGCGAATCCTCTTTCCATCTCCTAAATCAGTTAACATTTCTTTAAATTTGCTTAAATTTTCTAAAACAATTCCTGTTCCACGCACTACCGCAGTTAAAGGGTCCTCCATTTTTCGCACCGGCATTCCAGTTTGCTCTGCAATTAACTGATCTAAGCCCTTTATCACTCCACCACCACCCGCCAGGATTATCCCTTTTTGCATAATATCACCAACCAACTCCGGAGGTGTTTCTTCAATGACAGCCTTAACATTTCCAGCAATAATTCTAACTGAATGCGCTAGGGCTTCCCTAATTTCATCATCACCGATTACTACCTCTTTTGGCAAGCCACTAATTAAATCCCTTCCACGAATTACCATTTCTAATTCTTGTTCCATTGGATAAGCGCTGCCAATTGATATTTTTATATCCTCTGCTGTTTTTTCTCCCAAAAGCAAATTATATCGATTGCGTACAAATCGAACAACGTCCTCGTTCATCTTATCCCCCGCTACTTTGAGTGATCGGCTAGCAACAATCCCACCCAAGGAAATTACAGCAATTTCTGCAGTGCCACCCCCAATATCAACAATCATATTGCCCGTTGCCTCTTCTACTGGCAAGCGAGCTCCGATTGCTGCCGCCATTGGCTCGTCAACTAAGTAAACTTCTCTTGCTCCTGCGCTTTGGGTTACATCAATCACCGCTCTTTTTTCCACCTCAGTTACTCCAGAAGGAATTCCCACCACAACTCTTGGGCTTAGTAACGAAGTGAAAGAATCCTCACGAACCTTGTTAATGAAATATTTCAACATCATTTCTGTTGCCTCAAAATCAGAAACAACACCATCCACTAAAGGACGAGAAACTGTGATGTGGCTGGGCGTCTTCCCCACCATTTTTCGTGCCTCTCTACCAATTGCTAAAATCTGCCCATTCTTTTTATTTAATGCTATGATTGATGGCTCATTGATTACAATTCCTCGCCCACGCACATAAACCAGGGTATTAGCTGTTCCCAGATCAATTCCAATATCTTTTGAAATTTTGTTAAAAATATCTTTTAGTATTAGCATTCTGTTTAGCAGATTTATCCATTAACTATTTCCCTTTTATTGTCCAACCAATCAAGTAGTCCCATTTCTAGATTATAGACTTTTGTATAACCAATCGCTTCCAACTCACTAGCAATAAAATCACTTCGTCCACCACTACGACAATATAACGCGATTTTGTCTGTTTTTTTGATTTTTAATTGGTTAAAATTTTCCCAAAAATCAGTTGCTGGCACCAGTAAAGCTCCTTTTATGTGTCCTTTAGCAAACTCATACTTCTCTCTTACATCCAAGAGCTTAACTTCCTTATCTTTTATTAAGGCTTCAAATTCCTCTGTTGAAAGTTGTTTCATTCTAATTTATTTAAATAAGCTGACTAACCAAGCAATTTTTTAACTAGAGCTTCCTCCGTGATATATTCTACTTTTTCATCGCCTCTAGACTTAATTTCAACTTGACCTGCAGTTGTTGTTTTTTGACTCAAAACCACCCGCCAAGGACATCCAATTAAATCTGCCTCTGCAAATTTTTGACCCGCTCCCACACTCTCACGATCATCAAACAATACCTCCACTCCAGCTTCAATTAGCTTTTGATACAATTTATTCGCGTTTTCATTTTGATCTAAAGAAATTAAATGCACTTTAAAGGGTGCCACTGCTTCAGGCCAAATAATTCCCTTGTCATCATTAAAAATTTCAACAATTGTCCCCATTAAACGTTGTAGACCAATTCCATAGCAACCCATAATTACTGGGCTAGACTCTCCTTTTTCATTAAGTACAGTTAGGTTGAACGAATCAGAAAATCTTGTTCCCAGCTTAAAAATATTACCAACCTCAGCTGACTTCAGCTGTTCTAATTCCTCTTTAGCACACAAAGGACACTTTCCTGCTTGATCTTCAATAATCTCTTTATTTACCGCCACCTGACAATCTCGACAAAGATAAATAATATCCTCACCCGCCTCGGTTAAAGTCTGAAACTCATGAGAATATTTAGAAAAAGAACCACCTGAAGCATAGGTTAAATAAGTCTCCTTTCCAACACCTGATCGATCAAATATTCTTCGATAAGCATCTGTTACTTTGTCGTAATAAATATCCAGATCATCTTGAGAAATGTGAAAAGAATAAAGATCTTTCATGATAAATTCTCGCCCACGCAAAACCCCCGACTTTGGTCTAGGCTCTGCTCTAAATTTATCTTGAAATTGATAAACGGCTAAAGGTAGATCTTTGTACGAACTAACAAATTTTTTCATTAAGGGAGTAATCACTTCTTCATGCGATTGGTTTAATACTAAATTTTTAGTATGCTTTGATTCTGCGTGAAATAAAATATCCCCTGCTAGAATTTCATAACGATCAGTCTTGTCATAGTTCTCTCTTGGACAAAGTGCAGGCATAAAAATTTCTTGTCCATCGACCTTATTCATTTCCTCTCGAATGATATTTTCAATCTTTTTCATCACCCTAAGGCCCAGTGGCAAAAATGAATAAACTCCCGCCGTTAGTCTATCAACAAAGCCTCCTCTGACTAGTAGCTGTGCATTGCGACTTTGTTCTTCTTGAGAAATATTTTTAGTAGTTTTAGTAAAAAGTTTTGATTGATACATTTTATTATGTTGATTGTTATTGTGCTTCTTTCTTATTTCAGGTTAACGAATAAACTCCTTTGTGTCAAAAAAGACTCCTTCTTGAGAAGGAGTCTTTTGATTTACTTTATCCGTAGGGCTTAAGATTACTTTACAATTTTAGTTACTACTCCGGCGCCTACTGTTTTGCCACCTTCTCGAATGGCAAATCGCATTCCCTCTTCAACCGCTACCGGTGCAACTAACTTGACTCCTAAATTAACTGTGTCTCCCGGCATAACCATTTCAGTTCCTTCCGGCAAAACAACATCGCCCGTTACATCTGTGGTTCGAATGTAAAATTGAGGCTTATATCCCTTGAAGAATGGGGTGTGTCGACCACCTTCCTCTTTAGTTAAAACATAAATCTCTGCTTCAACTTCAGTGTGAGGAGTGATTGTTCCAGGCGCAGCCAAAACTTGACCTCGCTCAACATCTTCTTTTTTCAAACCTCGAATCAAAATTCCAGCATTGTCTCCAGCTTGTCCTTTGTCTAGAGACTTATTAAACATTTCAATGCCTGTAATGATTGTCTTTTGTGTATCACGCAAACCGACAATTTCTATTTCGTCATTGATATTTACCATTCCTCTTTCAATTCTTCCAGTTACCACGGTTCCACGCCCTTCAATTGAGAAAATGTCTTCAACTGGCATCAAAAATGGCCTGTCTACATCTCTTTGTGGCTCAGGAATTTTTTCATCCAAAGCATTCAATAAGTCATTAAGCGGTTTAAAAGCCTCATCATTTACATCTTTAGCCTCTAAAGCCTTCAAAGCTGAACCTCTGACTACAGTCGCTCCATCACCATCAAACTCATATTTTTTCAACAAGTCTCGAATTTCTTCCTCTACCAAATCTATTAAATCTGGATCATCTACTTGATCAACCTTATTAATGAAAACAACAATTTCTGGCACTCCCACTTGATGCGCCAAAAGAATATGCTCACGAGTTTGTGGCATTGGACCATCGGTTGCAGAAACAACCAAGATCGCTCCGTCCATTTGAGCAGCACCAGTGATCATATTTTTGATATAATCGGCATGACCAGGACAGTCGACGTGTGCATAGTGTCGTTTGTCAGTTTCATATTCTACATGAGTTGTGGCAATAGTAATCCCACGCTCTTTTTCTTCTGGAGCCTTATCAATTTCCTCAACACCCTTCGCACCTTCCAACTTACCAGCTACTTGCAAAGTATGCAAAATAGCGGCTGTTGTTGTTGTCTTGCCATGATCCACATGACCGATAGTTCCCACGTTTACGTGTGGCTTGCTACGATTAAATTCTGCCATTTTTCTTTCTTACATATATCAATGGTCTAAGCCGCCATTGACTATGTTGATTTATAATTTATTAAAAAATTAATTAACTACTTTTATAAACTTTCGTAACGAATATTCTTAGCTTCAAACTCTAAATTATCTGCCACTTCTTCTGAGCGTCTTTGTCTTAACTCATCTAAATCGCTTTCTATTCTAGTTAAAATCTCAGCTTCTGTCAAATTAGCATTAGCTGACCTTCTGCTTCTTGCTTGATTCTGTTGTTCTTGATTGAACTTAATAATCTCATCTTGATTATTCTGATACTCTTCTTTTAACTTCTCAAAATCAACAAAATCTGCACTAGCTTTTTGACGCTTCTCGTTACCCTCAGAATAACTTTTTCTTGTCTTTCTATTGAGACGTTCCTGCAATTGCCTGATCTCATTGATATAATCACTCAACTTCATTACAATAATTTTCCCGTCATCAAGGATAACCTTGCCTTTAGAAATTTTCAGTAATTCTTTGAGCTCCTGAGATAACATTTCTATTTTATTTATTATTTCCCTTTAGCTCTTCTGCTACGTTACTTGGCACTTCAGAGTAGTGATCGAATTCCATTGAGTAACTAGCACGTCCTTGAGTAAGACTTCTTAATTGAGTGGCATAACCAAAAAGTTGAGCCAGTGGAACTTTCGCCTCGATTACTTTCACTGAGGCATTGCCCTCACCACGATCAGACATTTCTTCAATTTGTCCCCGCTTGGAATTAATATCACCGACAACATCTCCCATATAATTTTCAGGAGTAACAACCTCGACTTTCATTATCGGTTCTAGAATAACTGGATTTGCTCGACGAACACCTTCTTTAAATGCCATAGAGCCAGCTATTTTAAAAGCAGCTTCTGAAGAGTCAACTTCATGAAATGAACCATCATAAACCACCACCTTAACATCCACTACTGGATATCCAGCAATAACACCACCTTCCATTGCCTCCTTAACTCCTTTCTCAATCGCTGGCACATATTCTTGTGGAATTGCTCCTCCCTTCAATTCATTATCGAATTCAAAGCCACCGCCCTCACCAGATGGCTCAAGCCGTAACCAACAATGTCCGTACTGTCCTCGACCACCTGACTGTTTAATAAATTTACCCTCCACTTCAACTGTTTGTTTGATTGTTTCTCGATAAGCAACTTGTGGCTTACCAATATTAGCTTCAACTTTGAATTCTCGCTTCATTCGATCAACAATAATGTCTAAATGCAGCTCTCCCATACCAGAAATCAAAGTTTGTCCAGTCTCCTCATCAGTTCTTACCTGAAAAGTTGGATCTTCTTCAGCCAACTTTTTCAAAGCAGTGCCCATTTTTTCTTGATCAGCTTTAGTTTTTGGTTCAATAGCAATGGAGATTACTGGTTCTGGAAAATCAATTTTTTCTAACATGACCCTACTATTCTCATCACAAAGTGTATCTCCAGTGGTAGTGTACTTTAATCCCACTAGCGCCCCAATGTCACCAGCAAATAATTCCTCAACTTCTTCTCGATGGTTGGCATGCATCCGTAAAATTCTACCAATTCGCTCTTTTTTCTCCTTGGAAGGATTATAAACATAAGATCCAGCCTTAATTATTCCAGAGTAAACTCGAAAAAAAGTTAACTGACCTACAAACGGATCAGTGGCTACTTTAAAAGCCAAAGCAGAAAATGGCTCGCTGTCCTCTGACTTCCTCTCTATTTTTTCCTCTGGATTATCAACAGCAGAACCGACCACCGGAGGAATATCTATTGGTGAAGGCAAGTAATCAACAACTGCATCTAAAACTGGTTGCACTCCTTTATTTCTTAGAGCAGTACCCGTAAAAACCGGAATCAATTTATTATCAATGGTTCCCTTTCTAATTGCTTTCTTAATTTCCTCAACACTAATCTCTCCGCCTTCTAAAAATTTCTCCATCAAATCATCATCCACCTCTGCCACCTTCTCGATCATCTTTTCTCTCCATTCTGCAACTTTTTCTTGAAACTCAGCAGGAACTTCATCTTCTCGCACCAACTCTCCCATCTCTCCTTCAAAATAGATTGCTTTTTGCTTAATTAAATCAATGACTCCTTTATGCTCTCCAGACTCTCCGATCGGCAATTGAACTGCCACTGCGTTAGGAGAGAGTCGATTCCAAATTGAGTTAAGCGCAAACTCAAAACTAGCTCCTTCTTTATCAATTTTATTAATAAAAGCTACTCGAGGAACATTGTATTTGTCTGCCTGACGCCATACTGTCTCCGACTGGGGCTCCACTCCCTCTTTTCCATCAAAAACAACAACTCCCCCATCCAAAACCCGCAAACTACGCTCAACTTCTACCGTAAAGTCAACGTGACCAGGAGTGTCAATAATATTAACTTGATGATCTTTCCAAAAACAAGTGGTTGCTGCTGAAGTAATAGTAATACCTCTCTCCTGTTCTTGCTCCATCCAATCCATGGTAGCTGTTCCCTCGTGAGTTTCTCCTAGCTTATGAGAAATTCCCGTGTAAAACAAAATTCTTTCTGTAGTTGTGGTTTTTCCCGCATCAATATGGGCAATAATCCCAATGTTACGATATTTTTCAATAGTATACTTTCGTGCCATGGTAGTGGATTGTACGAATTAAAAATTTATACAACATAAATTAATAAATTCGATGTGTTTATTTTTAAAATTTAAATTATGCTTTAGTAAATAATCCAAGCTCGATTGACTAATAGTCCCCTTGTCTCCTATGTCTCCTATGTCTCCTACCTCTTTCTCATAAACTACCCTGATCAAAAAAGGAAGTGTTTTGCAAGATTCTTAACTATACTATTCTAAGCAAAATGCGCAAAAGCCTTATTAGCTTCTGCCATACGGTGAGTCTCCTCTCGCTTTCTAATCGCAGCTCCAGTTTTTTGAGTTGCATCCAATAATTCATCCGCTAATTTTTCTGCCATTCGCTTGCCCTTACGAGCACGCGCTGCATCCAAAATCCAACGCATTGCTAAAGTTGTTCTTCGATCTCCCATAACAGGCACAGGAATTTGATAGTTAGAACCTCCCACACGACGACTTTTTAATTGCATCAGGGGAGATACATTCTTAATTGCCTGTTCAAACATATTTAGACCACCTTTCTTAGTTCTTTCGTGGATAATATCAAAAGAATCATAAACAATTTGCTCAGCAGCAGAACGCTTTCCATCTTTCATTAAATAACCAATAAATCTGCCCACTAACAATGAATCGTAACGGGGATCGGTTTTCCAATTTTTTCTATAGACTCTTTTTTTACGCATCTTTTTGAATAGTTCGCCGCTTATTTCAAAATACGGCCTCAATTAGTTATCAAATAATTATTTCTCAGCTTTAGGTTTTTTAGCACCATACTTTGAACGACCGCGCTTTCGATCAGCTGTTCCACCAGTGTCCAAAACTCCTCGCACTACATGATAGCGCACACCTGGCAAGTCAGGCACTCTTCCTCCTCTAATCATCACAATGGAGTGTTCCTGCAAGTTATGCCCAATGCCAGGAATGTAAGCTGTTACCTCCATTCCATTGGTAAGTTTAACTCGAGCAATTTTCCGTAAAGCTGAGTTTGGCTTTTTGGGAGTAGTCGTTGCCACCTTCACACAAACCCCTCTTTTAAAAGGAGAGCTTGTATCAATTGGACGATTTTTAATCGAATTAAAAGCAAAGGCTAAAGCTGGACTTTTAGACTTCTTTTTTAAACTCTTTCTTGATCTTTTTTTAAGCTGATTGATTGTTGGCATACTTCTTTATAGGAGTATAAATAAAACTTAACTCACAAAATTAATAAAAATAAAAAGCGACTTAACGCTTGCCCCAGTATATACACTGATTTCAAAAATGTCAACTATCTTCGCTCTTTTGACCACCTGAGACAATCTAAAAATAACTACTTACCTAATTTCTTTCTAATAAAAGCGGGTATCTCTAGCTCCTCTTCTTCAAAACCATCATTAAAACTTACCGCCTTTTGATCTCCCCCTAAAATCAAATTATCTTCTCCCGATTCTTCATTTTTAACTAATGGCCTCTTTCCCTTAATTATTCCGCCCAGCTTTTCCCCTCCTCCAACTTCTTCATCTAGAACACTCACATTGCCTTCCTTCTTCTTTTTTTTGACTGACTTATTCACAATTTTGTCAACCTCTGTCTTAGTGAAACTTGGCTGATTAGTTTTAGAAAAAACACTAGCAGATTGACTACGTGCATCTAGATCAAATCCAGTTGCCACAACAGTAATTCTAACCTCTCCTTTTTTAACAGAATCATCAATTGAAGCCCCAAAAATTATTCTAGCATTAGGATCAACACTTTCCGTAATCACTCGAGCTGCCTCATCAACTTCCATCATTGTCAGTTCTTCACCACCAGTAATATTGAATAAAACTCCTCCCGCTCCATCAATGGAGACATCTAATAAAGGAGAATTGATTGAAGACTTAGCTGCTTGTAATGCGCGATCTTCTCCTGACGCCACTCCAATTCCCATAAGAGCACTTCCACTATCTTGCATCACTGCCCTTACATCTGCAAAGTCAACATTAACAATTCCTGGCTTTGTGATTAGATCAGAAATTCCCTGCACTCCTTGCCGCAAGACATCATCCACAATCTTAAAAGCATTGATCAATGAAGTATTTCGATCGATAATTTGCAGTAACTTGTCATTCTGAATAACGATTAGAGTGTCTACTCGGTCTTTTAAATTTTCAATTGACTCTTCTGCAATTACAGTGCGCTGTCGCCCCTCAAAAGAAAAAGGCTTGGTAACTAAACCAATTGTTAGCGCCCCTGCCTCTCTTGCTGCTTCTGCAATGACTGGACCAGCTCCAGAGCCAGTTCCACCTCCTGCTCCATAAACCACAAAAACCATATCTAGACCCTTAAGCGCCTCTTGAATTTCATCTCGATTTTCTTCCGCTGCCTGACGTCCAATTTCCGGATTCATTCCAGCTCCCAAGCCACGTGTTAAGTTTTTTCCAATGTGAATTTTTTCTTGTGCTTTACAATGGTGCAAGTCCTGCGCATCAGTATTAACTGCAACAAAATCAATGCTTTTTAATTTGCACTCCATCATTCTGGTTACTGAATTTGCTCCAGAACCACCGACTCCAACTACTTTAATTTTAGCCGATGTTTCCACATCTGGTTTTACTTCGCCCATTTTTTTTATTGTATCTAGTTACAATCAGTTATGTAAATTTAGTTTAGTAGATTATCAAATTATCACAATAAGTCAAGTTAGCTAAGGCAAAAAACGACTTAGCCATTTTTTGCCAGACACAGTCCATTTCTTGGCTAATTCCACGCCTTGCCCGAACTGACCACCCATCTTAAACTCACTGGCAGTGCCCTTGATTTCACTTGCGTTGAAATTTTCTAGAACCCAAGTGATCATACCAGCAGAAACAGCAAAGGCTGGGTCATCAACCTTATCAACTAATCCTGATAGCTCAAAATGATAGTTACTCTGTGCGGGTAATTTCAATATTCGTTTTGCAACATCCTCCACTCCTTCTAGATTTGCTCCACCACCTGATAAAATCGCGCCTGCTGGTAATAAAGCACTTCGCTCAATCTCCTTTAGTTCCTTTTCTACCAGATAAAAAATTTCTTCTGTACGCGCCTCAATAATTTCTGCCACGTGTTTTCTGGGAACCACACCTTCCTCTCCATCATCAAAATCTGACAAATCAACTTCTTCCTTTTTGCCAATGTTAGCGGGTAATGCAGAGCCATACTTTAATTTTATTTCTTCCGCCAAATCAACTGACACTCTCAGGCCAATAGCAATGTCATTAGTTACGTGCCCAACTCCTACTGGCAAGACTGCTAAATGAATTAATTCCTGCTCTTCATAAACTGCCATTGAAACAGTTCCTCCTCCCAAGTCAATCGCTACTGCACCCAACTCTTCTTGTCTTTTATTCAACGTTGCCTTGGCCACTGCCAATGGTGCTGCCACAAAACTTTCAACACCAATCCCAATTTTCTCTAAACACTTAGTAACATTTTTAATGTGAGGAGTGGAAGCATAAATAATCGTTCCCTTAAGCTCTAACCGCACTCCAGTCATCCCAATGGGGTCTTTAATTCCCTCCTGATTATCCAGACTAAAACTCCTTGGTACTACATGCAAAATCTCAAAGTTAGATGGCAAGCTTACTGCCTCAGCTGCACTCAAAACTCGATCCAAATCTTCTTGAGAAACTTCACCATCCGCTTTTCCTACAGCAATCACTCCTTTCGTTTCCATCGACTGTAGATGCGCTCCTCCCAAAGCAACATAAGCGGAAGTAATCTCCAAGCCAGCTAGCTTCTCCGCTTCTTCCAATGCTTTTTTAATTGAATCACTTGCTTCATCAATGTCCACAATCGAACCTCTTCTCATTCCATGAGAAGGCACCTTCCCAACACCAACCACTCGCGGTTTTCCCTCTGGGATTAATTGAGCAATCACCACCTTGGTAGCGCTTGTTCCAATGTCTAAAGTAACTAAATATTCATCGGCTCCTCTTGCCATATTTTTAGTTTAAACTATTTGTTTATATTTATCTGTGACAAATTATTTTTATCTCTGAAAATTTTTCTTTAACTTTATTATACTTAATCTTGAGAAACTAGCAAATTAAAATTTTTCTTAACTTAAAATTTAAATCCAGTTTAAATAAAGTGCTATTGCCAGTAAAATTAAAATCCCACCCGCAATTAATCGCATCCATTTGCGAAAATCCATCCGAGTTTTCTCTATCGCTTCCGCTTTTGCCCAAGCAAAAATGACTATTAAAACAATCACAACGGAAGGAAGAATGAAGAAAAAATTATATAGCAATAATGGGAGATATGGACTTAGTTCTCTTTCTGTTAAAGCCGTAACGTATGCCAAAGGAATTCCCGCTGTACAAGGCAACTCCACTAAACTAGAAAATAACGCTAGGAAAAACGCACTCGGCACAGTTCCCCTGCGAATCATTTTCTCAATTGTGGGCTTAAAACGATCGTTAATTTCTAAAGAAATCCACTTACCATAAAAAAAGAAATCTTTTAACATGATCAAACCAGCGAACAAAGCAAATCCGATCACTGCCCACCTCAACCAATGAGCAATTTTTAACACCTCCACTATCTGGATTATTCCCAGCATAAAAAAGAAATAAACAGCAAAGGTAGTTATCACAAAAATAATTCCCGCCTTAATCGCTCGCTTTCTTGAACCTACTGCTAATAAATAGGTTAATAAAAAAAGTAGCACTGAAAACATGCAAGGGTTAATCCCATCTGCTAGTCCCAACAACATTCCTAAAAAAATAATTGATCGTCCCTCAGTGTCAATTTTTTTGCTAAAAACTGATACTTCTTTCTGATTAATTTTTATCTCTGATGATTGATAGTTTCCTGCGAGAGCGCCATCAATTTTAATCTTTTCATTGTTAAAATTATTCGCCACTCTTCCCACTTCTTCATCCAGCCAACCAGTGCACTTTTCCCAAGAACATTTTTTAATCAACTCCTCTATTTCCTCACCCTTACTCTCTGAGTTGTCAAAACCAATAATATATTTATCGCCAATAATTGTAGTGGGAAAAGCCAACTGATTAATTCGATAAGCTTGAACTGACTTATCCATTAATTTCTTATTTTCTCTACTTTGAGAAACTTCAAAATCAATTACAGTCAAATTAGGAAATTTATCTTTCAGTGATTCTAAATACCTCAGCTCATCTTTACAATGCGGACACCAATCGGCATGAAATAAAAATAAGCGCACCGGATAAACTTCAAATTCCGCTGCATTTGCTTTATCAAAATAAGTTAAAAATCCTCCCAGTAAAATTAACCAAAAAATTCCACTCAAAAATTTTCTTGCCATTTTTTTAAATTAAAATCGGAAAAAATCCTTTGCAATTTTCTCTGCAGTAACAACATCCTCCACTCTACTCAAGGGAAACCACTTATCTGTTTCAATAATTTTAATTGGATAATCACTCAGCATCTGCACCATTGTTTGAGGTAGTCCAAACTCAGTATCTGAAATTGCTACTGGTTGATAATTAAAGTAGTTTTTATTTAAACGATAACAGCCCGTGTTAATTAAATTAGATTTAATTTTAGAATTTCTAGGATCAAAACTTTCCACTATCTCCACTAGATTATTATTTTCATCCATCACTATTTTTGCGCCAGTCGTTCCTGCACTAACTCGATTGGCTAAAATTGCCAAATCTTCTTGTACCATTTTTTCAATATCGGATTCAAGATAAAAATCATCTCCCATTATTACTAAAAAATGATCTTTTAATAACTCTCGACAAGCTAAAATAGCACCTGCCGTTCCATTTAAATCTTTTTGCAAAACATATTTAATTGATCTACCTTCATATTCATCTCCAAAAAAATCACTGATCTTTTTCCCTAAATAACCAACCACCACCACTATTTCTGTTATTGCTTTCGGTAAATTATCTAAAGTGTATTGAAGTTTCGGCTTGCCTAAAATGGGCACCATTGGCTTAGGCACAGTTTCTGTTAAAGGCGCCATTCTTGTCCCTCTTCCTGCTGCTAAAATTACTAATTGCATATTATTTATAAAATTAACTTTAAATGCCACTGTTTATTAGTAGTCTCTCAATTTTTTGCTAGCAGCTTGTTCTCTAATTTTTTCTAATGCCTTAGCTTCGATTTGACGAATTCGCTCCCGGGTTACTCCAAATTCCTGACCAACTTCTTCTAAGGTGTGTGTTACTCCATCTTCTAACCCAAATCGAATGATTAATATTTTTTGCTCTCGTGGTGTTAGGTAAGTCAGTGCCTCCTGCAAATGCTCTTTTAATAAGGTTTGCGAAGCCACCTGATTAGGCATCACCGACTCAGTGTCTTCAATAAAGTCTGCTAAAACACTGTCATTATCACTGTCGCCTCCTACTTGTGCCTCCAATGAGATTGTCTCTTGAGAAATTTTAATAATATGTCGAACTTTATCTACCTCCAAGCCCATCTCTGCAGCAATCTCCTCTGGCAAAGGCTCTCTACCTAATTCTTGCACCAATCGACGTGCTATTTGAACATACTTATTAATGGTCTCTACCATATGCACTGGAATACGAATTGTACGAGACTGATCCGCAATAGAACGAGTAATCGCTTGTCGAATCCACCAAGTGGCATAAGTTGAAAATTTATATCCCCGTCGATAATCAAACTTTTCTACCGCTCGAAAAAGACCAATATTACCCTCTTGAATTAAATCTAAAAAGGAAAGATTATGTGCCCTACCCACATATTTCTTGGCAATGGAAACCACCAATCGAAGATTGGCTTCAGTTAACTTCTTTCTGGCAAGCTGATCCCCTTTTTCTATTTTTTTTGCTAAAGAAACTTCTTCCTCTCCTGTCAATAGGTCAACTTGACCAATCTCTCGCAAATACATCTGCACTGAATCACCAGGTAATTCCTTGGCAAGTTCCTGCATCTTCTCTTTTTCTCTTTCCTTCTCCTGCTTTTTGTCTCCTCGACTTTTCAATCTCAATGCAGTTTGTTCAGCCTCTTTTTCAATCTCTTCTTTTAAAACTTCCTCTGCTGTTAACAAACGCACTCCTAAATTTTCTAGCTTATCATATAACTTCTCCAGCGCCTCTACATCCTCTTCTACCGAACCAAATACGTGTAAAATTTCATCTTCAGTCACAAAGCCACGCATTCTTGCCCGCTCAACCAAATCTTTAATCCTCTGTTTTTTTTCATCAAGCGGAGCTTTTTCCTTAACGACTTTCTTGGTAATTTTAGGCTTCGCTTTAGCCGCCCTAGTCTTCTTTTTAGCCGAGCTTGTTTTTTTCTTAACCACTTTCTTGGTCGTCCGCTTAGACGCTGTTTTTTTCCTATTTTTTCTAACAGTCTCTTTGCTTCGCTTAACGGTTTTTTTTGTTTTTTTAGGCGCCATCTTTTTCTTGCGAGTAGCTGTCTTCTTCTGAGACAACTTTTTGGTAACTTTTGTCTTAGCTCTAACTTTGGCTTTAGCCTTAGTCTTAGCCTTAGCTTTAATCCTAGTCTTGGCTTTAGCCTTAGTCTTAGTCTTAGCTTTAGTTTTAGCTTGAGCCTTGGCTTTGAGCTTAGTTTTTGGGGATATTTTTTTAGTAGCCACTTTTTTAGTAGTCACTAGCTTTTTTTTAGAAGGTTTTTTCTTTGCCATATTTTTTAGTTAAAGTAAAAGTTCAGTTTATTTTAAAATTTAAAACTAACCCAAATTAAAAGCAGTTAATTTATCTAACTTATTCTTGCTTAGAAATTTTGAGTTTTTTAAGTTCTTTCAATAAGATCTCTGCTGCCTCATCATCTCCTGCCTCCTCAGCTCGACGAATATCTAAGGTAATTTTTTTAACTGCTTCCTCGGCAACTAACTCTTCTAGCTCTTTTTTGACTAAAGAAAATTCTTTTTGCGCATTAATCTTATTCTCCACTAATCCTTCGCGGCTATCATAAACATATTTAACTTTCAGCGCTAACTCCTCTAGCTTATTGGAAGTGCCATCTTTTTTAATTTCCTGCCAAAGTTTCTGACTCCCATTAGACAGCCAACTCTCTTTCACTGCAATAATCTCTTCCTTCAGCATATCAGAAAAAAGAACCGCCAAGCCCAAAAGGCGTTCTTCTAAAACTTCCCTCCTATTTTTCGGTGCCTCTTGCACCTGATTAGCCGACTCACTTCTCTGATAAGCAGAATCTTCAGGTTGAATCTTAACCTTTTCCAACACGTTCGTCAACACACTTTCCTCTACTCCCAACTTAATCGAAAGCTTTCTTAGCCAATAATTTTGTTCAATCGGATCAGCAATGCTTTTGATAATATTTAGCAAACGACTAGCAATCTGTTTTTTTTGTTTAACATCGTTGGTGTCATAACTGACAAATGATTGCTCAAAATAGTATTCCATAATTGACTTCGACTGACTGGAAAACCTCTTCCACTCTTCTGGATTTTTAGCAACCATATCACCCACATCCTTATAGCCCTCCGGCAAAACAATCACCTCTGCATCCATTCCTAAGGCTAGAAAAATTTGTGCACTTTTCTCTGTTGCTTTTTGCCCTGCTCCATCCATATCTAAGCAAAGACGAATATTATTTGTATAACGCTTAATAATTCTAGCGTGCTCTAAAGTCAACGCTGTCCCGGAAACTGCCACCACATTTTCTACTCCGGCTTGATGTGATAAAATTACATCCATATTCCCTTCAACAACAATTACTAAATCACTTCTCTTAATTGCTGTTTTTGCTTGATAAAGACCAAAAATTACCTTGCTTTTATCGTAAACAATGGTTTGTGGAGTGTTAATATACTTAGCTGATTTTTCATCTTGCCCAGGACTTACTCGTGCTGAAAAGCCCACAACTCTACCCACAACATCAACCACTGGAAACATGATTCTCCCTCGAAACCGATCGTAGGTTCGATTTTCTTTATTAACCAATAAGCCCGTCGCACTGATTTCCAATTCAGAATATCCCTTTTTCTTTAAATAATCTAAAATCAAATGCCAGCTATCCGGAGCATAGCCAACTCGAAATTTATCCTGCAATTCTGAACTCATCCCTCTTTTTTCTAAATATTTTTTTGATAAGACTGCTACTGGATTTTTCTGTAAATAAAACTGATAGACTTTTGTCGCCAACTCTAACATTTCTAATACTTTCTCCTTGCGACTTTTTACCTCTCTGTCTTCTGCCTGATAACGAGGCAAAATCACCCCTGCTCGCTCCGCCAAACGCTCCAACGCCTCACGAAAATCTAGTCCCTCCATCTCCTGAACAAAGGTAAAAATATCACCACCTTTCTGACAACCAAAACAATACCAAAAGTTTCTTTCGGCATTAACCATAAACGAAGGGTTTTTCTCATTGTGGAAGGGGCACAATGCCTTGTAATTACTGCCTGCCTTTTCTAATCTCAAGTATTCCCCAACCACCTCCACCACCCCCAATCGTTCCTTGATTTGTTCAGTCACCCTGACTCATTTTTTGAGTAAGTCACGAATTTCTCGTAATAGCTTAACCTCCTCTTTTTCAATTTTTTTAGCTTTGGCTTCCGCCTCCTCATTGTTTCTCTTAAGCTTATTTATTGCCTTGATTAATAGGAAGATAGCAAAAGCAATGATAACAAAATCGACTACTGTTTGAATAAAAGCTCCATAATTAAAACTCGCCTCGCCTACCTTAAGGGAGAGTGTGGTGAAATTAACTCCGCCAAGTAAAATTCCCAGTGGTGGCATCAAAACATCCTCCACAAAAGAAGAGACGATTTTACCAAAAGCGCCACCAATTACGATACCCACCGCCAAGTCAATCACATTGCCTTTCATCGCAAATTCCTTGAACTCTACTAAAAAATTTTGCTTTTTTGTTTTTTTGGTCCTTTCCTTCATTACCTTTAAATTAATAATTATTTTGTCAAACTTAATATTAGCCTAATCGATTTTAGAAAAAAAGACAAATTGACTTTTGTTGGAAAAAAATGTAAGCTACCTTTGCATTTCATTGTTAAGAAATTTGCAACGGGCTGTCGTATACCGGTAGTACGCGTGCTTTGGGAGCATGTAGACTGGGTTCAATTCCCAGCAGCCCGACAAAAAAACACTTTTAAAAAAACAAAATAATTTCAGTCCTTAAGCTAAGAAATGTTAACATTGGGAATTGAAGGGTGCGGATAAGCACCCAGGCCCAAAGGGAGTTCCCAGCAGCCCGACACATTTAAAAACAACTTTAAAAGGCGGAAAGTGAATCAAAAATATGATGCAAAAAATACTACCTCCAAGGCTTGATAAAAATAAGGCGATAGGCGTTATTGCTCCGGCTAATCCTGTTGCTGGTGTGTGTCACGAAGATACTATAAAGAGTGGTTACGAGTATTTAAAAAACAAAGGATTTTCAGTTATTGAAGGTCTTTCTGTTAAGCTAGTCACGCAAAAACATACAGCCGGAACAGCTTCTTTAAGAGTCAAGGATATTCACGATTTCGTCAAAAGAGATGACATTGGGTGCATCATGGCTTTCTGGGGCGGATTTAATACCAACCAACTTCTTGATCAATTAGACTATGAGCTGATCAAGAAAAATCCAAAAATTTTCATTGGCTATTCTGATGTGACAGCATTGACAACCGCTATTACAACCAAAACGGGATTGATCACATTTTCTGGACCTGGAGTTATTTCCTTTGCCAAACCCGAACCATTTGATTACACATGGGATTATTTTGAAAAAATGTGCATTAAACCTCAAGAAAATATTATTATCAAGCCATCAAAAGAATATGCGGACGATCTTTATTTCCTAAGAGAAGATAATGATCATCGAATCAAAAAGACTAACGAGGGCATCAAAGTATTTAATCAGGGTAATGCAGTTGGTGAAGTGGTCGCCGGTAATCTTCAAACTCTATTAATTCTGCAAGGCACTCAATACTTGTCTGATATGACAGGTAAAGTCCTTTTTATCGAGGAAGATGAAACCAGTGCACCGGCTCATGTTGACAGATTCATTTGTCAGTGCAAGCAGCTTGGATGGTTCAATAAAATTGCTGGGCTCGTCGTAGGAAGATTTACCGAACAATCCGGTTTCTCATCAGAGGATTCTCTGGAAGATATTCTTAAAGAATATTTTTTTGACGCTAAGTTTCCGGTGCTTTATAACGTAGACTTTGGACATTCTGATCCTTTGATAACTATACCAAATGGAGGAGTCGCTAAAATTAACACAAAAGAAAAACAAATAACTTTTAAAAGATCTGTGACGTAGTTAATGACGGTATAAAAATAATTTTATTTTTTGATTTCTATAATTTGAAATAGTTAAATTGAAAATTGAAAGATGTGAATGAGTCCAAAGGAAAATCTTATTTAAAAATCATTAAAACTAATAACTAAAGAATATTATTTTAGTGTGAACTTGACTTATTAAAATTTCAAAGCTATATTAAGTGCAACATTGTTGCATTTTTATTTATGCCAAAACATTTAACCAAAAGTCTTCATCAAAAAATCTCTTTAGCGGGAGGAAAATTAACTAGACTAAGAAAAGCCATCTTGGATATTTTAATACAAGAAAATTGTCTAGTTGACAAAAAAACAGTCGTCAAAAAATTAAATCAAAAAAAAATTAATCCTGATCGCACCACTCTTTATCGAGAGTTATTATTTCTGACTAAAAATAATCTTGTTCAAAAAACACTACTCAACGAAAAAATTTATTATGAATTAACTGACTTAAGTCATCATCACCATTTAATCTGCCTTATTTGCAATAAAATAAAAAAGATTCCTCTTGAAAACCACCTCCAATGTCAAGAAAAAATCTTGAGTCAAAAAAATAATTTCGATATTATTAATCATAACCTAGAATTTTACGGATATTGTTATAAATGTCAGAAAAATAATTAATTGTTAATGAAATAAAAAATGAAAAAAATAATATCAATCATCATCCTTGTTGCAACTCTTACTTTAGTCGGTTACGTTCTAATTAAATTTTCTAAAAAGGAGGAAAGTTCTACTCAAACGCAGAATAATCAAAAAATTACAGTTGTCACCACACTCTTCCCTTTCTACGATTTTGCAAAAAACATAGGTGGTGATAAAGTAGAGGTTAGTTTGCTTTTACCACCTGGAGCAGAACCGCACTCCTTTGAACCAAGGCCTACTGATATTCTCCAAATTAGTTCTGCTGATGTTTTCATCTACACAGGCGATCTTATGGAGCCTTGGGTTGATGATTTACTCCAAGGAATCGATAGTAGAGACCTGATTATTATTGATGCTAGCCAAGAAGTAGATTTAGTTAAAACTGAACACGGTCACGGACATGCACATCATGACCACGAAAATGAAGATGCTCATGAGAGCGATCATGAAAAAACTTTAGAGTTAAATAATCATTATCAGGAAAGTCACCTTGATCCTCACTTTTGGTTGGACTTTTCCAATGCGCAAGCAGTAGTTAAATCTATCGCTCGAGCGTTAAAAAATGTCCAGCCAGAAAATCAGGAACTGTTTGAAAATAATGCAGAAAGATATAATCTTGCTTTAAGTAATTTAGATCAAAAATATCATCAACAATTAGCTAATTGCTCTACTCGAAAAATAATTTATGGCGGGCATTACGCCTTTGGCTACCTAGCTCATCGTTATAATCTTGACTATATTGCCGCTCAAGGTTTCTCTCCTAATTCTGAGATAACCGCTCAAAACTTAGCCGAACTAACAGAGCAAACTAACCAAGAAAAATTAAACTACGTATTTTACGAAGAACTAGAAAATTCCAAAATTGCTGAAATAATTGCCAAAGAAACCAACACGGAAACCCTACCCCTCAGCAGCGCCCACAATGTTTCCAAAAAAGATTTAAATGAGAATGTTTCTTTCATTTCTATTATGGAAAAAAACTTAACTAATTTGACAAAAGGATTAAACTGCAATTTTAAACATGAATAAAGTTGCAAAAAACATCTTAGAGGTTCAGAATCTAACTGTTTGTTATGGTGAATTTAAAGCCATTTCTGATATTAATTTTAGTCTGCAAAGAGGTGATTTTGTTGGGCTTACTGGACCCAATGGTAGTGGCAAAAGCACACTTATTAAAGCTATCTTGGGATTAGTTAAATTTTCTCAAGGTGAGATAGCGCTTTGGGGTAAAGCAATCAATCAATTTTCTGAATTTTCTCGCATTGGCTATGTTCCACAAAAACAAACCATGCTCAATCCTCTTCTGCCGGCAACGATAGAAGAGGTTTTGCTCACTGGACTTCTCAGTACAAAAAAAATCCCACGCCTAATTAATAAAAAAGACCGCCAAAAAGTAGCTCACGTTCTAGCTACTTTAAAAATAACTTTGCCAAAAGATAAAATTTTCACCAAACTTTCTGGTGGACAACAGCAAAAAATTCTCTTAGCGCGAGCTCTTATCACACAACCAGAGCTTTTGATTCTAGACGAACCATCATCTGCATTAGACCAAACTGCCAGAGAAGACTTCTTTCAGTTGCTAAGAAAAATTAATTCACAAGATAAGGTTTCTATCATTCTCATCTCCCACGACACTGGTTCAATCGGTCAACATGCTAATAAAATTCTCTACATTGACCAAAAACAAATTTTCTTTGGAGCACTTAATGATTTTTGCCCAGAAAAAAATCCCGCCACTTGTTTTGAAAAAAGAGGTAAGCATTTAATTTGGCATCAACATGATTAATTTTGATTTAATTTCATTATTACAATATGGTTTTGTGCAAAAGGCTTTTTTAGCTGGGACTTTTACAGCTCTCTCTTGCTCCGCCTTGGGATTATTTTTGGTGTTAAGAAAAATGTCTTTAGTGGGCGACGGACTTTCTCATGTCAGTTTCGGTGCTATTGCTTTAGGTATGCTAGCAGGTGTTTATCCAACTTATCTCGCCTTGCCCATTATTGTCATTGCCGCAATTTTAATTTTGAAAATCAGTGAAAAAACTAAAGTCTATGGCGACGCTGCAATTGGTATTGTTTCTGCCGCTGGAGTGGCTGGTGGAGTTATTTTAGCCAGCCTCTCTAACGGATTCAATGTTGATTTATTAAGCTATCTTTTTGGTAATATTTTGGCCGCTAGCTCACAAGAAGTTATTTTTTCAATAGGACTTTCTCTGTTTATTTTGGCTACAATTTACCTTTTTTACTGGGATTTATTTTCCATCTCCTTTGATGAGGAATATGCCCAAGTTTCTGGAATTCCGGTTGGCTTAGTTAATTATCTTTTAGTTATTCTCACCGCTATTACTGTCCTTCTTTCCATTAAAGTAGTTGGGATTATGCTCGTCTCTGCTTTGTTGATTATCCCAGCAGTAACTGCTCTGCAAATTTCTCGTCAATTTAAGACTGCACTTTTGATTAGTGGTTTAACTGCCGCTTTGTCAGTAATAATCGGCATTATTTTCTCACTTCTACTTAACCTTCCCACTGGTGCCACGATTGTTTTAGTCAATCTAGTCTTCTTTATTTTAGCAATCTTAATTGGAAAAATGAGATAAAAAATAGTGACTTGAGTCACTATTTTAGCCATCAATAAGTTTTGAACAAAAAAGCTGAATGGATTAGCTTTCTAAAGCACTTAATGGGGTCAATTTGGCTTAACTGATTTTTTTATTCTCAATTAGTCGGACTACCGAGAGTCGTCCGTCCATTCGGCGGATCAACTACTGTTGAAACTCGGACTACGAACCAATACTAGTCTTCTTTCTATTTTAACGTCGGACTGCCGAGAGTCGAACTCGGGCTATACGCACCCCATGCGTACGTACTACCGTTATACTACAGTCCGAAAAAAAACCTTCTTTAGCATAGTTTTTAGAGCAATTTTTGTCAATTATAAAAAAGGAGCGAAAATGGATTACAAATTTCGCTCCGATCAATCAACAGGATCTCTGTTGATTGATTAATCTTTGTCAATCGTCAAGATCATTGTCCGATTGACTAACTACGTTTTTTTTAGAAAAAAGTAGTTCTTTGTTTTCCTCCCTGCCCGTTGGCAGGGGATAGAAAAACTCAATCCCTCCGTCTCCGAAGATTGCAACTAGACCTTGATTGTCCTCAGTTGCAATCTCCATCGTCCCTTTTTTTCTCTTTCTTCCACTATCATCTAGGTAATAGTGGTTGAAATCTCTTTTCTCTTTCATTTTTCCTCCTTTTTCTTTTTTAAAGAACTTCTTAACCACCTCGGCTAAGAAACAAAAAACCGAATTCTAGGGAAGTCGGTTCGGGTTTGCTTGATTTTTTTTATATTCTCCTATTCATCAAGAAAGCCAAAACCGCCTTGTTGCAAAAACAAGACTGAAATATACAATGACATTTGGCTTTTCTTTGTTAAATTCATCTTTTAAAATAAAGCTATACTCTACATTTTAAATATTTTTAAAAAGCTGTCAAGTGAATCTCGCAAATGACTTATAATCTAATCAAATAATTAAAAATCACTTTTCCTTAAATTGCTGAAAAAATCAACTAGCGCGTAAATCATTTTCTCTACTGAATCAATACTAATCCATTCATTATCACCATGATGCTCTCCTCCTTTTGGATAATGTAGCCAAACAGGAACGCCAAGGTTGTTAAAATGACGAGCGTCACTGGCTCCGTGCCCAAATCCAAAATTCACCCTACCTTTAAAATAATTATTTACTGTTTTTTGATAAAGCATAATTATTTTATCTTTTTCATCACTTTGAAACCTGTCCACCAAAATAATTTTTTTTATTCTTCCAATTTTCTTAATCTTTTTTTTAATAAACTTTAAAAGCTCCACTGGATCAACTTCTTCTGTAAACCTTATATCTATCCCAAATTCAGCTAAATCAGGGACTTGATTGATAGCTTCTCCACCCTCAACTCTTCCCAGGCTAATTGTTGATTTCCACTTATTCTTAATCGTCTTTTCATTATAATTAATTTCTTTTTTAAGTGCATTCAAGAATTCCCATCCCCTATCAAGAGCATTAACCCCCTCCCAAGGACGACTCCCATGAGCAGCCTTCCCACGAAAATCAGCTAGCAAATGAATAGCTCCTTTCTCTTTTGTAACAATTAAATTTTCTCCTCCTCCATCAGGAATAAAAACCGCATCTGGCTTTAAAATATTTTTCATTTTTATTATCTTGCCAACTCCCTCAAAACCGCCTTCCTCTTCATCTGTAGTTAATAAAAGCTTTACTGTGGGGTGTTTTTGATCGATTTTTTTTAATCTTTTTAACACCAACATTAAAATTGCAGCACAACCTTTATTGTCAAGCACGCCTCTTCCAAAGATCTTATCTCCCTCGACCCGAGTAATAAACATTTTATCTGGAGCAGGAACAACATCTAGATGCGCTACTAAGACAACGGTCTTCTTCTCTAATCCCTTTACTGTCGCTAATAAAGAAGGACTATTCTTAGAATCAAACCATTTGGTGGTGATATTATTTTCCTTAAACCACTTTTCAGCAAATTCTAAAACAAGCCTTTTTTCTGATGGCTGACTTGCAACTGAACGAAAAGCAACTAATTTATCCACCAAATCAACAAACTCCTGCTTCATCGCCTTTTAAAAACTAATTATAATTTTAAATCCTCTTTCTGCTTTTTAGTAAACTCTTAATTTACCTTTCATAATATTTCAAAAATAAAAAAGAGGACGGGGGCGCTCTGACCATCCTCTTATTCTCTTAAGCTAGAATTAGGTCATAAGACCTAATTCTAGCTTAATTTTTTCCCTTATGGCTTTCTTCTTGGGCAGTGATTTAGTGTTTAAATAGTAAATCCTGTCCAAGATACAACTCCTTTTGTATGGGGAAAGCTTTTTCCCATTATAACCATCCAGCCTCTCCTTTAAAATCTCGATTTCCTCTTCTATACTTTTCATAGAGCGCTCTACTTTTCTGAGCGCTCTCTTTTTTTTCTCTGCCATTTTTTCCATATTCTCCTCTTTTCGTTTCTCCATTCGCTTTCTAACGAATGGGTTTGTTGATATTAGCGTTGTTGGTATTAGCGCCCCATTCCCCCATTGTTCTAAAGAACATTTCACAAGCACTATAAACCAAAAAACTCTTTTTGTCAATAAAAATTAATCAGGGTAGGTTTTTATTTTTCTGAATCTATTTATTATTAGCTAGATATTTTCAAGCAATCTATTGACCAGAACCAAAAAATAGGGTAGACTTTCAAATGTTATGAGTTCAAGAAACTTAAGTTTTTTGGTTTTAAGTTTTTTAGAACCTTTTCTGTTTATCTTTAATCAAGTTTGATTAGACTTAACTAGACTTATCAATCAATATTAATTCAATGAATCAGAAAGTAATCCAATTTAATAAATCCCAGCAAAATAAAGAAATTCCCAATGTTCAAGTGGGAGATATTGTTCGAGTTCATCGAAAAATTAAAGAGGGAGAAAAAGAAAGAGTGCAGGTTTTCAAAGGTCTGGTTATTGCTATCAAGGGTCGTCAAAGCTCTTCTCCAACAATTACTGTGCGACGAGAATCTGATGGAGTAGGAATAGAAATGATTTTACCAATTTACCTACCGACCATTAAAAAAATAGATGTTTTGCGTCATTCTAAAGTGCGTCGCTCAAAACTTTACTATATGCGCAATCGAACTGGACGCAATGCTAAGATGAAAGTCAAAGATCTAACTGAAACTGAAATAGACGCTCAGAAAAAAGTAGAGAAAAGACCAAAGAAGGAAGCTGCAGCAAAAGATGAAAAGCTAGAAGCGTCAAAAACTGAAAAGAAGGCTAGCGAAGATAAAAAATAAATATTTCAGCACTAACGGGGATATGGTGGAATTGGTATACACACACGCTTGAGGGGCGTGACTCGTTAGAGTGTGAGGGTTCAAATCCCTCTATCCCCACCAACCCTTGTTTTTTATAATCAAATAATCTAAAATAAATTAACTAGGGCGCTTAGCTCAGTTGGCTAGAGCGTCTCGTTTACACCGAGAATGTCGGGGGTTCAAGTCCCTCAGCGCCCACCAGATGAAAACTTGATTTTCTTGCATTGTCTACAACGAACAGCGGGCAAAATGACAGACTTTTATTTAATGTAAAATTTGCGACAATATCAAAACTCCCCATTTCGGGGAGTTTTCATTAACAGTCTAAACTGGTTTAGTTTTCTATAGTTCCAGAAGAACAAGGTTGTGGATTACAGTTGTCATCTTGAACAGTAATTCTTTGACAAGTTACTGGA
>DUUL01000107.1 GCA_012841575.1 Candidatus Moraniibacteriota bacterium
GATCCTGGCAGCATGAAATCGATACTGGTTATTACGCCAACTATGAATGTGAGCTTTACCTGGATAAGATTGAACCTCACAACATGCATGATGATAAAGGTGCTTATACTGGTGTGTTTTGGCTGAAGATGACATTGGATACTGAGGATTATTTTTCAGAGATTCTCGAGGGTGTTCCCTTCGTCGACATCTCACTGGATGCGGAAGCCGAGGGAATTCGTGATAACTTGTCCTTCTACCTGAGCGATGGATATACAAGGGATCCCACTGCAAATTTTGATATACCTGACGGGCAGGGCGGTTATTTAAAGCCTGAGCATGACGCGCTAGCGGATAAAGGAAGCTTTGTAGTCAGCTCAACTTATGGGAATCTCGATGTTAATGCTGAGGATACCCAAAAAGGCATTTCGATGGAACACCAACAAGGCGGCGCTTCTGATTTTGATGTCAGTTATGTCATACATGTAGCGCCTGATCCCATGTGCGAAGCTAATCAGCGGGATGTGAAAGTACACCTCATGTTGTCGGATGGTTCCTCGGCTACCCTCGACGGTGTATGGCGTAGATTACCAGGCTATCCCGAGGATCTGGAGAAATACTATAATTCCGGTAAGTCGCGCGAGATACTCGAGAGACACCAATAGCAAATTATAAAAGGAGGCTATTATATGTTTACTACAAAAAAGAGAGGCACTATGAAGCTTGTATATCAGTTAACAGCTATAATCTTGATTATGGTACTGCTTGTCAGCTGCGGTGGGAGAGCTACTACAGGTGATGAAACGTATGATAATGGGGATTCAGATGAAGTGGTACAGCCGGATGAGCAGCAAGGTGATAATTCGGAAGGACAGCAGGATGTTGGTTCAGACGTATCCGGTTCGCCTGCTAATGCAGCGGAATCATACGGTGCCTATATAGAGGCAAAAGGTGAGGTGGTAACCACACTTACTGACGCACTGGCAAGTAATCCTGGTACTGAGTTAGACTCAATTTCACTGCTCGGTGTAGTAATGGTGGATATGGCCCTGCTTCCTGCAAGCAGCTTTGGCCTCGGGCAGGTAGCTGCCAGTACTACGCTTGGCTTCTTAGGTGCAGAGGACATAGAATATAGTGAAAATGGTAATGAATACAGCGTTAAGTATCGGGGCGATGAAGGTGAGCAATTCGAGTTACAAGGTGTGTACGACAAGGCAGCAGACGCGCTTAAATGTACATCGTTAAAAGATGGTAAGGAGAGCTTGATCTCGGAATATCGGAAAACATCGTTCGGCTATGTTGCTCAAATCTATTCTATTAACGAAGATGGATCATCGTATCTTTATCAGCTGGCAATAAGCGGCAAGGATGGTGCGGTTGGTATATCAGAGGCATCGGCAGCACCTTCGGCATTAACTGGTAGCGAAACAATCGACTTTCCTAAGCAATGCACAGAGTGGTATGCGATCAAAGGTGATGCGTTTACGGGAGTCACATCCGACGGAAGAGAGCTTTCATTCGAGTACACTCCATCAGAGGATGGAGAATAATAGAGCCGGATTGAAAGCCGATGGCACAGTAATAGAGTTGCCCTAAAAAACCTAAAAGAAACCATTTTATTAGAGCCAGCTCTTTTAATGAGGAGTTGGCTTTTTGATGTTTATTCCTTAAAAAGAATCAAAAGCACTATACTAGTTCTTTATAACTTAGTTCAAATTTTAATCATATGATCAAAAAGGTTATA
>DUUL01000119.1 GCA_012841575.1 Candidatus Moraniibacteriota bacterium
CCGCGAACGCACCCGCGAGATCTACCGCCTCATGCTTAAAGGCTACAAAAATCTTTACGTGATCCGCACCGACGCCTATGATCCGGCGGAAATACTGCCGCAGACCCGCGATCTGGCAGCCGCCCTCTATCTGCAACATCGGGTCATCGACGGATCTTTGACCATGATCAGAAAAGCGCTGCTCAAGGAATGGGACGACGACTTCACGATCATTGAAGCGGGTACAACGGTTGACCTGAAGGCGCTCAGGCTTCTCCCGGAACCCTTGACCCGGGCCGATCTCGGCAGCTGACGCAACCGAAATCCTGCGCCTCTCCCTTCCTGCAAGTAACAAAAAATACTGACGAAAATCAACGGAGCTGGGTTAAAAATGAACTTCAAAATCAATTTTCTTCTCTCAACTGGACGGCAAAGCGAGGTAACGGTGGAAGAAGGAACCACCTTGCTCGAGGCTGCTGCCCGCGCCGGTGCAGCGGTCGAGGGAAACTGCGGCGGCAAGGGAACCTGTGGAAAATGCAAGGTGAGGCTAACCGAAAAGAGCACGGCGGCACCGACTGAAACCGAAAAACGGCTGCTGTCAGCTGAAGAGATCGCCGGCGGCTGGGTTCTGGCCTGTCAGAGAACCGTTACCGACGACCTCACCGTGGAGGTGCCGGGACAGAGCGACGCCTTCCAGCGGAAGATATCCTTAACCGAGGATGACGGGGATATCGAAGCCGAACCTGTCGTCAGGAAGATCGAGCTGACCCTGGATCCACCAACAGTGAAGGATCAGACTGCCGATCTGGAAAGGCTGCTGGAGCAGCTGCCTCGGGGGCTTCGCTGCCCCCACCGGCTGCTCACCGGCCTGCCGCAAAAACTGCGCCAGGAAAAATTTTCGGTAACCGCTGTGATCGGTCCGGAGAGGCTTATCGAGGTGGAGCCCGGACAGACTGGATCAAGCCTTTACGGGGTGGCCTTTGATATCGGCACCACCACGATCATGGGCTCGCTGCACGAGCTGGCCAGCGGGAAAACTCTCGCTATCGGGGCAGCAACCAATCCGCAAAATGTTTACGGGGCCGATGTGATCTCGCGGATCACCTATGCTTCAACCAACGATGGAGGCCTGGAAAGGCTGCAGCGGAAAGTGGTCGAAGCGCTCAACGCGATCATCGGGGAGCTGGTCAGAGAAGCAGGAATCGCCGGGGATGAGATCTATGAAGCAGTTGCCGTGGGTAATACAACGATGAGCCACCTTTTCCTGGGAGTTGACCCCACCTATCTGGCGCCCGCTCCCTTTGTCCCGGCATACCGCCGCCCGGAGGCCCTGGAGGCCGCAGAGATCGGGTTGGCCATAAATCCCGGAGGGCAGGTCGTGCTCCTGCCCAATATCGCCGGTTATGTGGGCTCGGATACGCTGGGCGTTATCCTGGCCACCGGACTGGAACAGCGCCGTGATCGCTGCGCGGTCATCGATATCGGAACCAATGGTGAACTGGCCCTTGCTGCCGGAGGGAGGATCTTGACCTGCTCCACCGCTGCCGGGCCGGCCTTTGAGGGGGCACAGATCAAACATGGAATGCGGGCGGCAGACGGAGCGATCGAGGCGGTGCAGATTGTTGAAGACGAGATCTCACTCGAGGTGATCGGCGGAACCAGGCCCCGGGGAATCTGCGGTTCAGGCCTGATCGATGCTGCCGCGGTGCTGCTGAA
>DUUL01000021.1 GCA_012841575.1 Candidatus Moraniibacteriota bacterium
GGCAGAGTTATCTTCACCTACTAATCCTTTAGAAACATTTACTAAAAGAATTTTCTTACTATCCATAATCTCTTGGATGTTGATAGTGCTCTTAGTCTGTCCCACGATATTCCTTACCAAAGCCACTGCCAAAAACTGGCCTACTTTATTTTGAATTGGAGCAATTGCTTCATTTTGAAATCTTGGCTCCCATTTTTCATACTCATTAAGCCAAAAGGACTTAACCATTGGATCTTTAACATTGTCGATAATTTTCTTACGATAGCCCTTGTCAACTAACATGCGCGTAATGCCGAGTAGTGTTGTATTCGGTGTATCCAAAAGAGCTAAAAGGCAGTTATTTAAAATATATTCCATTCGTGCTGACCAAACATTTGCCCAAATTTTAGTAAAAATTCCCATTAGCCCAGAAGCAACTAAATGCTTTTGCTCTGGATCACTCACTTCCAAAATATTAAATCCGATCGGATTATCCACATCAGCAGGATTAAAATAAATCACATCATTTACTCGATGCGAAGGAATCTGGTCTAAAACCTCTTCAACAAATTCACCATGCGGATCAATAATCGCTAATCCATGACCATTTTCCACGTCTTGCAAGGCCATGTTTTTTAACAACTCAGTTTTCCCAACTCCGGTTTTTCCAATCACGTACATATGTTGACGTCGATCTTTCTGCTTGATGCCGAACTTAACGCCACCTTGACGAAAATTAGTCTGTGCAAAAAAATTAATATCTTGTTTTGGCTCCATGGATAAAAGTATTACAATTGAAAATTCTAGTTACTCAAACGACTAATTAAACTGGATAAATCTTCTGTAGAATAAAAGTCAATCACTACTTGCCCTCGATGATTTTTTTCTTTAATCTTCACTTTGGTTCCCAATAACTCAGTAAGCTCATTTTCCTTAGCCTGAATTTCTGGGTTAACTTCACTTATTTTTCTAGCATGCCCGCCGATCATCACTTCGCGCACCTTATTTTCTGTTTTGCGCACCGTCCATTTTTCTTTTAAAATAATTTCCAAAAGTGCCAACTGTTTTTCTGGGCTAGTTACTGACAAAATAGAGCGTGCATGTCCTTCAGTTATTTTCCCGTCCATCAGCGCTCTCTGTGCTTCAATCGGCAAATTAAGTAAACGCATTCCATTGGCAATCGCACTTCGACTTTTACCAGTCTTAATAGCAATTTCCTCTTGAGTTAATTCAAAAAGATCTTGCATTTTTTTGTAGCCCCGTGCCTCCTCAATCGGATTTAAATCATGACGCTGAATATTTTCGATCATCGCCCACTCTATTTTTTTTAAATCATCCACTGTTCGCATAATCACAGGAACAGTCTTTTTTCCTGCCAATTTACTGGCCTGCAATCGTCGCTCTCCAGCAATTAATTCATAAAAACCATCTTGATCATCATCGCTAACCACTAGCGGTTGCAACACGCCATGCTGCTTAATTGATTCGGCTAATTCGATTAATTTTTCTTGATCAAAATGCTTACGAGGTTGATATTCATTAGGAACTATCTTTTGAATGTCAATTTCCAAAACCGCCATTTTTTCTTTTCCATTCTGCTTGTCATGTCCTTCCTTGACTGGATAAAAATCCGTCTTATTTTCAGCGATATTAGTTTTTTCCTGTTTTATATAAGGAGTTGAGCCAAAATAATTTATCTCATTTTCTGCTTTAGGTGCCCGCAACTTACCTGACTTTTGGTTAGTTTTTTTCTTTGTTTTAGTCGGTTGTTTTTTTTGTGGTATTAAGGATGCTAACCCTCGCCCCAATCCTCCTTTTTGCGCCATTTTTTATATTAGTAATATTTAAAATTATTTTTTAAAGTGATAAAGGTTAGAATTTTTACACTCCTGCCCTAATCTACTTTCCTTCAGATCGAGCAATCACCTCTTCGGCTAACTGACGATAAGCTCGCGCACCTTTGTTAAAACTATCAAACTGCAAAATTGACTGACCAAAACTAGGAGCCTCTGCTAACCGTACTGTTCGCGGAATTACTGAGTCAAATACCTTGTCGGGAAAATGATTACGCACCTCCTTTACTACTTGTCGCGCTAAATTATTTCTTCGATCATACATTGTCATCACAATTCCACCTAATTGCAGTCGCGGTTGTAAATTTTCCTGCACTAGATTGATAGTGTTGAGCAATTGACCCAATCCTTCCAACGCAAAATATTCAGTTTGCACTGGAATAATCACCTCATCCGCTGCCACTAAACCGTTGATTGTTAAAAGTCCTAGACTCGGTGGCGAATCGATAACAATAAAGTCATAGCTATTTTTAGCTTGCCGAAGAACTTCAAACAATTGATATTCTCGATTTTCCACTTCTGCCAGTTCAATTGAAGCACCTGCTAAATCAGAGTGCGCTGGGATAATATCATGTCCAGCAAAATTCAGTCGAATAATTGTATTTTGTAAATCTTCTTTCAAAACAAGATTGTGATAGAGGTGCTTTTGTAGAGTTCTTGGATCAATTCCCAAACCAGAAGAAGCGTTTGCTTGTGGATCCAAATCCACCAACAAAACCCGCTTGCCTAATTTTGCCAAGTAAGTTGCTAAATTGATCGTAGTGGTGGTTTTCCCCACTCCGCCCTTTTGATTGACTAATGCAATTATTTTTCCCATAAGTTTATTTCATTATATGAGAAAAAAGGAATTTAATCAAATGACTACTAACCTTCTCGAAATTTCTAGTGCCCTAGGGACATCCTCTTTGTCCAGATGAGTAATGAAAAACTAGAGATAAGCTCTAAATTACTACAATTGTAACTTTATTTGTCAAGCAACTGTAGCGTTGTAATTATTTATCAACAAAACAAAGTTGACTTTTTTGTTTTTAAAATTACACTGAACTGTAAAGAGCTTAGCGAATAATTACCAACCAAAGTTATAATTATTGTAAACTCTGGTTTGATTATAAAATACAAACACAATGAAAATATTAATTAATTAGTTTAATTAGAATATGATTATAAATAAGAAAATTTTGGCACTAGCTCCGCATTTTGATGATATTGAATTGGGTTGCTTTGCAACTTTACACAAACTTTCATCCGACAATGAAATCTATTATGTTGGTTTTTCATATTCAACTTATGCGAAAAATAAAAAACTAATTGACGAAAGTGTAACAAGAAGTGTCAACATGCTTTCATTAACACCAGAACACTTACAAAAATTTAATTACGATCCTAGGGACTTTGATAGATCACGTAATGATATTTTGCAAAACCTTTACGACCTTAATAAGAAAATTAGACCTGATCTCGTTATTATTCCCGCTTCGTCAGACATTCATCAAGCGCATCAAGTACTTCATAAAGAAGCTGTCCGCATTTTCAAGAAAGCTTCTCTTTGGGGCTATGAAATGCCCTGGAATAATTATACTTTTATCCCACATATTTTTGTGCCTATTTCGCCAATTAGTCTAAAACAAAAACTAAAGGCGACTTCCAGTTTTCCTTCCCATGGTAAAAGTTCCTTTATGGAAAATGGGATATTAAAAGATCTAGCTAGTTTAAGAGGCAAGCAGATTGGTAGGCAATATGCTGAAAGCTTTGAGTTAATTAGACAGATTATTGAGTAACTTTTATGGTTTTAGTTCTTTGTGACAATTAGATAATTATAGGCTACCTATAGACTAAAATTGCCAGCTTTAATGCGGGTGTTTTTGGATTTTAAATTAATAAAAAAGACTAGCGTCAGTATTTTTTACTAAACACTAGTCTTTCAGGATATCACAATTTAGGTCTTGAGCCACCCAAGCTAGAACAAGGTTTGTAAATACCTTTTGATAAGTATGTTCCTGGCATTGTAATTACATTACAACCAACATAACAATTTGGCTCGGTTATAACACCAAAATGAGATCGCTCGATAATTGTGATTATCTTCCCATCTATTGCATTTCTTAGGTTTAAGAAAGTTGGCCGTTGATCCACTCCTTGAAACTTTGTAACAGCTGTGGTAAAAGAAGATCCAAATCGGCAATTTTCTGAGAGAAATGAATATCCAACATAATGTCCATGCATAATTGTTGTCCCCACTCCAATAAACGAATTATTAACTTCCACATTTACCAGTTTGCAATTGGCGGAAACAATGGTCCCTCCACGAATAATTGTATATGGGCCAATGCGGGCTCCTTGACCAATAAGTACAGGGGGGGATATTTTAGCAGAAGTATCTATTGTAGCCATATTATTTAAAACAACCTCCCCTTGATTATTTATTTCTCTACAAAAATAATTTCTTATTGGCTTATATGGATAGCTAATAAAATCATCTAACGTAACGAAGTCATGCTCCCCTAACACAAGCTCTACAAAATTATTCATAAAAATTAAATCTTTTTCGTAAAGAGCATTTATTAACTTAACTATCTGTGGGATTGATTTAATCAGACTAACACTATCATTGCTTACAGCACTATGAACGGAAAAATTCTTCATTTTAGACCTCACTTTATATAATATTTTAAATGAACGTATAAACATATAGCTGATTTTCAAAGTAAGCCTATTGCTTTTTAAACTTTTAGTCAATATTATGTACTGGATTATCACATCTTGGACATTTTCAAATATTTTTAAAATTTCATGGGGTATGATTACACAAATGAAAAACCGCTGACAAAAGTCAACGGTTCTTGAATCAAGTTTATAATAAAAAACTATTTCAACTCAACAGTTGCTCCTGCTTCTTCCAATTTCTTCTTCATTTCTTCTGCATCAGCCTTAGGCACATTTTCCTTGATTGCCTTAGGAGCGCCATCAACTAGATCCTTAGCTTCCTTCAAACCAACTCCAGTAATTTCCTTAACTGCTTTAATTACATTAATTTTAGCATCTCCCGCAGAAACCAATTCTACATTATAAGCAGACTTTTCTTCGGCGCCAGCATCAGCAGCAGCATCAGCCCCAGCAGCGGCTGGACCAGCCATCATCATAGGAGCAGCAGCACTCACACCAAATTTATCTTCTAAAATCTCTACTAGCTCCGCTAAATCCAAAACACTCATCTTTTCAATTTCAGAAATGATGCCCTTGAACTTTTCGGGAACTTCTACTTCTTTTTTCTCCTCCTTAGCCTCAGTAGCCTCTGGAGTAGTTGTTTTTTCTTCTGCCATCTTCTTAAGATTAAAAAATTATATTATTATAAATCAAAACTAAATTAACTAAGCCTGTTTTTCATCTTTAATTGCCTGTAAAACGTAAACTAAGCTGCGTAAATTTCCACCCAAAACATTAACTAAGCCACTAATTGGCGACTTGATTGAACCCACCACTTTCGCTAATAATTCTTCCTTGCTTGGCAATTTAGCTAAATTAATCACTTCTTCTGCAGTTAACCGCTTTCCCTCTAAAGCTCCTTGCAAGATTTTTAAATTATCATTAGACTTCGAGAAATCATAAGTTTTCTTAGCCCCAGCCACTTCATCTTCCTTGTTGTAAATCACACCAACTTGTCCTTCCGTCTTTTTTACGTCCATTGAAAGACCATTTTCCTCAAAAGCAAGGTCAATTAAAGTTTTTCTAGCAACCTTCATTTCAGATCCAACCTGCCTTAAATCTCGACGCAATTGGCTCAACTCTTCGACAGTCAGTCCTTTGTAATCACACAATACTACTGACTTACTGTCTTTAATATTTTGTGTGATCTCCTGAACCAACTCTTTCTTCTGCTGTCTAGTTAACATCTTTTTAAATTATTTAACTAAATTAACAAACAAGTTTATACTTATGCTCAAACTTTAAAACTTGGAACAATCAAACAAAAAACTTGCCGTTCCGCAAGTTATCTCTAGAATAACAACCAAAGTCACTATGAGAGCGACATCAGTGTTATTCCTGCTTAGGGTTTATTCTCAACTAAGAAACCTAAGGTCTTGGGAACAGTGTTATCTTAGCAAACTGATCTAATTTGTCAAATCTTATTTAAATACTGGTCCATATAAATCATCCTTAATATCTATAAACAATTCATTTCGACAAACTTTATTAGTAAACTTCACCATTTTAGCCCTCTTGATTATCGCTAACGGTTGTTGCTCATTGCCTTCTCCCATCACCAAAACTGCTGCTGCTGCCAAGCTATCCGCCACATTCTTCACAGAAACTTTTAGTTTTCTGCCAAAAATATCTGCCGCCCCACGATAGTCCTGAATTCCAGAAAATCCATCATATCCAGTGGCAACTCCAGCCATTCCTGCCCGAAACGGCACCATTCGACTGTCCGTGATTAATACTCCTAAGTTCTTCAGTTGATACTTTTCTTGTAATTGCTTGCGCAAAGAACGTGCTGATTTATAACTGTCTTTCGGTAAAAGAATTATCTTACCATCAGCATTTGACTCATCCACTCCTGCTGCTGACATAACCATTCCGTCTTTTATTGTTAATAAAGTATGATCGGTAGGAATAACTCGTTCGCTCTCAGCATAAATTACCTTCTCCCTAGTCTTCTCATCCTCAACAACAATAGTTCTTTTTTCTGCTAAGGAAACTATCTTGGAAGTTACAACAATTATTGAATTCTCAGGGATCTCCTTAAAATAACTAGAAACAAAGGAGAATAAATTTTCTCCTTCTAAAAAAACCCTTGTTTTAATTGGAGCAACAATCATTTTAAGTCACTCTAAATAAGTCAGCAATTTAAACTATCCTGCTACTAATTCTAAGAAAAAAAGCCATCCAGTATTAACTAAACTGCTAATTGCGTGATGAAAAAGAAAAACAAAAGCCAATAATATCACAAAACCATATTGTTCTAACGTCGCTTTAGTTTGTTCGGAAATTGGTAAAATAGTAAAAAGCAACTTTGAACCATCTAGCGGAGGAATTGGCAACATGTTGAAAATTAAAAGCAAAATGTTAATGCGAGCCATTATTCCAAAAAAATCAAACCAGATTGAACCAGAGCCATTTAAGTAGTGCATACTTAAGCCAGCAATAATTACCAACAGCATATTAGAAGCTGGTCCAGCTATGCCCACCATTGCTGGTCCCCACTTTTGATTACGTAGATTGTAGGGATTGTAGGGCACTGGCTTCGCCCAACCAAAAACCACTCCTGCATTAGACAAGATTAATAAAAAAGGAATCACCACCGAACCCCAAACATCCAAGTGCTTAACTGGATTAAAAGTAAGCCGACCAGCATATTTTGCTGTAGGATCTCCTAGCAAATAAGCTGCGTAGCCATGAGATATTTCATGAATGACTACTGAAAAAACTAAAATTGCAATACTAATAACTATTTCTACTTCCACTGCTTTAAATCAATTAATTATTTTTACTTAAAATTGACAATCAACCTTTTCCTTGCTAGACTTCATTTTGTGGGAGTTTTCTTGACTTCCTCAAAACTGTATAAATTGTACAATAATCTTTCTAATAATTCAACCCTAAATCCATGGCACGCTGTCAAAGTTGCGGAAAAAGAAATCAGACTGGACATTCTCGCTCTCACTCCAATATCGCCAGCAAGCGAAAATTCAAGGTCAACTTGCAATCTAAGAAAATTGAAGGAAAGAAAAAGTTGGTCTGCACTCGATGCATTAAGACAATGACCAAGGTTAGCTAGCCGATCCCTCTCAGGTTTTAAACTTTCTTGCTTTCATTAAGAGTAAATGAGCAACAATCCGACTGAATAGTCGGGTTGTTTTATATTCTTTTTGCGTTTTCTGCTTTAAACTGACCCACTCGTATGCGAACAAGACTCGCTAGATAGCCGCCAGTTTTCAGTTTTCTGCCAATATCTCGTGCTAAAGAACGAATATAAACTCCTGGACCAGTGACAACTTTAATTTTCGCTAAAGGAAACTGGTATTCAATTAAATCAATAGACTTAATGAAAACACTGTGTGCACCTGGATTGAAATTCTCCCCTCGGCGCGCTTTTTTATAAGCGGCTTCTCCTGAAATTTTACTAGCACTAAAAATTGGTGGGACTTGCTGAATTTCCCCAAGAAAGTCAGTCATCGTCTTTAATAATTCATCTTGAGTTGGAATCTTTGAAAAATCAATTTTTGCTTTAATTCCCTCCTCATCATCAGTGGTACTAGTCTCGCCCAATTTTATTTCTGCAATGTATTCCTTTTCCTTCTCTACCAAATTAGCTAACTGCTTAGTGAACTTTCTGCCCACAGCAACCACCAAAACTCCCTCGGCTAACGGATCTAGAGTGCCAGCATGGCCTACTTTTTTAATCCCAGTTAAGCGTCTGACCATAGCCACTGCTTGAAAAGAAGTAATTCCCTTTGGCTTGTAGATATTTAAAATTCCCTCCCTACCTAACCAATCTTTTTTTTCAAGTTCTGAATTAATCATGAATTTCTTGCGACTGTTTATCTGTTAATTTATAAATTAAATAGCCCATCAAACTGAAAACTAAAACCGTCGTTGAAATGGTACCGTACGGAGAAAAAACTAGAACATTAAATAATCCATGCGCCAATGCTGCTAATAAAAGCCCTTTTTCTGCTAAAAATTTATTCTTCTTTAGAAGTTTTTCTTTTGCCATAAATAATCCCATTATACCAGTAGCAACGGTGTGCAATAAGGTAGTAACTAAACCACGAAAAATCAGTGCCAAAAATAAGTCTGGGCTAGTCAATGCTCCCGGAAAATTACTTAGAAAATAGCCGGTATTTTCAATCAAAGCAAAGCCCAATGCTAAAATCACTCCGTAAATAATTCCATCCGCTAATTGATTGCAGTGTTTATTTTTAAAAATAACAATTCTTAGAAAAAAATACTTGATAATTTCCTCCAAAACTCCAGCCATAAAAAAGGTTAGGATAAATTTTTGCAAAAAAACTGGATCAATAAAAACTCCCTCTTTGATAAAACTTAGCTCTTCCACTGAAAAAAATAATTTGTCCACTAAATTTTCCAAACTCATCGCAACTAAAACGGCAATCGCGCTGAAAAAAATTGTTTTTACAATCATTTTTCCCGGCTCTGGTTCTTTACGATCTAAAAACAAAAAAACCATCAACCATATTGCTATGGGAAAAAATACTAAGATTAAATAAACTGCTAAAAGAATAATTAACTCCATAAATCAAAACTTGTATTAAATAGTCCTAATCGATTTAGAAATCTAGCTCTCCCATCATTAATTAACAAAACTACACTTATTTTAAGAGACTTGCTAAGAGATAGAGACACCTAACTGCTTATTTTATTTTGTGCTATAATTATTTGAGTAACTGTTTAAACTTAATTTTAACTTAATTTACTATGCTTGCCAATGGCTTAATTTATCTATCTGCTTTCATCGGCACGTGGATTGGCTCGGGTCTAGCAATTAATTCAGCAGAGAAAATCTCTAAACTCAGTGGAGTTTCTCAATTCACTATTTCATTTCTACTAATTGGAGTCCTGTCCTCAACCTCGGAACTATCCGTTGGTATTAACTCTTTAATTAAAGATGATCCAGAGATTTTTATTGGTAATTTGGTGGGCGCTTCCATTGTCCTTTTTCTGCTAATTATTCCTCTACTTGCTATCGGTGGAAAAAAGCTGAATATTGATAAAGAATTTCGCGGATTTCACCTGCCTACTATCTTATTAGTCATTGCCCTTCCCAGTTTCTTCGTTCTAGATGGAGAGGTTGGAAAAATTGATAGCCTAATTGTTTTATCTTTTTTTCTTATCTTGTTCGCAATTTTACACAACAGGAAAAAAGTCGCAAGGAGGAGGAAATCTTTACACAAATGGCTGAACACTAAAGTTTTTAAGGAGTTTTTAAGACTATTTTTTGGAATTGCTATCATCTTTACTGCTGGTAATTTTATAGTAGAAGAAACTAGTTATTTTTCTAACGAGCTAGGTGTTCCTAAGTTTATTCTAAGTTTATTGTTAATATCCATTGGGACCAACTTCCCTGAATTAATAATTGCACTTCGCTCAATTGTTATGCGCAAGGCCAAGGTTGTTTTTGCTGGATACATTGGCTCTGCCACCATGAATACCCTTCTTTTTGGTGTGTTTAGCTTGCTTTACGGAAAAAATATTATTCTAACTAATAGCTACACAATCAGCTTAGCCTTTGTTATTATTGGTCTTATTTTATTTTATATTTTTGCCCGCACCAAAAACAGCCTTTCCCGCAAAGAAGGGCTTGCCCTTCTTTCACTTTATCTAATCTTCCTTGTATCACACTTTATTTTTTAATTTACCCCATTTGGAATTAAGTAATTCTCTATAGATTAGTGGCAAAAATCTCATCTTTATTATTAACTCTACCTCCAAAAGTTATTCTATTTTCTATCAAAAAGAGTCCCCTCTCTGGGGACTCTTTTTCACTCAAGTTTGTTTATCAAGACTATTTAGCGTCTTTTTGTTCATCATCCTTTTGTTCACTCTCGTTCTCCTTCACTTCTTCAGCTTCTTTAACTTTTTCCTCTTCTGGTTTATTCTCATCAGTTTTATTTTCATTTTCTGTTCCGGTGGTTTGCTGTTGATTTTGAGTCTGAGCTTGTTGTGCTGCTTGATAAAGCTCCTGTCCGATTTTTTGCGCTTCTTGAGAAAGCTCTTCAGTCGCTTTTTTCACTTCTTCCAAACTGCCAGTGTCTTTAATTTTCTTCAAAACCTCAATTTTCTCCTCCACTGGTTTTTTCTTATCCGCTGAAACCTTATCTCTCGCTTCTTTCAAAGCTTTTTCCGTTGTGTGAATTAGAGTATCTGCTAAATTACGTGCCTCCACTTCTTCTGCTTTCTTTTTATCCTCCTCCGCATGCAACTCGGCATCTTTTTTCATTTTCTCAATTTCCTCTTTACTCATTCCAGAAGAAGCCTCGATTCGAATTGATTGCTCTTTATTGGTCGCTTTATCTACAGCTTTAACACTTAAAATTCCATTAGCATCAATGTCAAAAGAAACTTCCACTTGAGGCACTCCTCGCGGAGCAGGTGGAATTCCGTCTAACATGAATTTACCTAATGTTTTATTATCTGTTGCCATCTTGCGCTCTCCTTGCAATACATGAATTTCAACCGAAGGTTGATTGTCAGCCGCTGTGGAAAAAATCTGTGTTTTATTAGCTGGAATGGTGGTATTTTTTTCAATTAAAGGCGTCATTACTCCACCCATTGTTTCAATCCCCAAAGTCAAAGGAGTAACGTCTAAAAGCAATACATCTTTCACATCCCCCTGAAGTACTCCTCCTTGAATGGCTGCTCCCGTTGCTACTACTTCATCAGGATTAACACTAGCATTAGGTTTCTTCCCAAAAAACTCCTCTACTTTTTTCTGCACCAACGGCATTCTAGTCATTCCTCCCACTAAAATCACTTCATTAATATCAGAAACCGAAAGCTTAGCATCATCTAAAGCTTGCTTACAAGGAATTAAAGTTTTTTCTACTAACTCACCAACCAATTCCTCTAGTTTTGCTCGTGTGATTTTCATCACTAAGTGCTTGGGTCCCTCGTCGCTAGTTGCAATAAAAGGTTGATTAATTTCTGTTTCTTGTGCACTAGAAAGTTCAATCTTTGCTTTCTCAGCCGACTCTTTAATTCTTTGCAACGCCAATGGATCCTTGGCTAAATCAACTCCCTCTTGCGATTTAAATTCTTTAATAATCCAGTTAATAATCTTTTCGTCAAAGTCATCTCCACCTAAATAGGTGTCTCCATTGGTAGACTTTACCTCAACGGTATCCTCTGCCACCTCCAAAATCGAAACATCAAAAGTTCCTCCCCCCAAGTCGTAAACTGCAACTTTTTCATCTTTCTTTTTATTAAAACCATAAGCCAAAGCAGCCGCCGTTGGCTCGTTGATAATGCGCTTAACTTTTAACCCCGCAATTTCTCCTGCATCTTTAGTAGCTTTTCTTTGAGAATCGTCAAAGTAAGCCGGCACGGTGATTACCGCTTCTTCAATTTTCTCACCCAACTTTTCCTCCGCATCCGCTTTCAACTTCTGCAATACCATCGCTGAAATTTCCGCTGGTCGATACTCTTTATCGCCCATTTTAATTGCCACTGAACCATTAGGTCCTTCTGTAATTTTAAACGGCAAAGTTTTCATTGCCTCCTGCACTTCTGGATCAGAAAAATTACGTCCAATCAAACGTTTGGCAGAAAAAATAGTATTCTCTGGATTAGTTACTGCTTGGCGCTTTGCCAAAAGACCGACTAATCGCTCTCCGTTTTTGTTAATCGCCGCCATTGATGGAGTGGTTCGATTGCCTTCCTTGTTCTCAATAATTTCAGGCTTACCACCTTCAATCACTGCCATCGCAGAATTAGTGGTGCCCAAATCAATTCCTAAAATCTTAGCCATTTTATTTAATATTTAATAGTTAAAATATATTTTGATTCTTATCCTCCTCTTTTCAAGAAGGGGTTAGGGGAAGTTATAAATTTAAACTAACTCCCTCTAACTCCCCCTTTAAAGAGGGAGTTTAATTTGAAACTATTTCTTGACTTTCACCGCAATTTTCTTAGGCTTAACTTCATCTGCCTTAGGTAGAGTAATTTTCAAAACTCCACTTTCTATTTCCGCTTCTGCTTTATGACCTTTTACTGTCATTGGCAAAATCACACTACGAGAAAAGCTTCCAATCCTTACTTCCTTGCGATAATAATCTTCCTTTTTTACCTCCTTCTTTTCCTCTCGCTTGCCAGAAACAGTCAAAACATCATTTTCCACTGAGATTTCCAAATCACCTTCTTTAATCCCCGGCAAATCCATTTCTACCAACACATTATCTTTATCTTGTCGCACATTGGTTGCTGGCACAAAAGCACTTCCTGCTGCCACAAAGTCACCGTCCCAGCCGCTAGATAGTTCTCGGAAGGGATCAAAATTAATTAGTCCGTGTCTCATTGTTTTGTTTTGTCTGAGAAAGTCATAGTTTATATTTTTAAACTGCGACTAACCAGATTTAAAAAAAATTAATGATTATTTTATTTTAGCAGTCAAGTCGCTCGACTGCTAATTTCATTTTAGCCTTTTTTAAAATCTTGTCAATGTCTTAATTTATAAAAAAATACCTGAATTCAATCAATGGGAAAAACTAGCTCTTCTAAGTTCTATTCATTCTTACCAATCTATAATCAACAGAAAAATTCTATACCTCCACCCTCGCCGGTCGAATCACTCGATCGGCAATTTTATATCCCTTAGACAATATCTTCTTAACAACTAACTTCCCCTTGCCAGCTTTTCCTCTGACAATTTCGTGAATATTTTCATCAA
>DUUL01000078.1 GCA_012841575.1 Candidatus Moraniibacteriota bacterium
CGGGAGAATTTGTAGATAACCTCGATTTTCGCGGCTTCAGGAAAATTGTGATTGATGAAGACGAGATGTATGCTGCAAACTGTGTCCGCGTAAATGACTTTGTGGTTATGCCGGCGGGGTTTCCCCGGACAAAGCAAAAGCTGATCGGCGACGGGTTTAAGATCAAGGAAGTGCAGATGAGCGAATTCCAAAAAATCGACGGAGGCTTGAGCTGCCTCTCTTTGCGCTTTTAAAGTAGCAGCCTGCTGTTTAGCGTCCTTCGGGGATGGCGGCCCTGGCGACGCGGGACATATTGCGGCTCACTTTTTCCGCCCAGTAGGGGTCGGTGGCATACCTGATGCCGATTGCTCTCAAGTTGTCGCCCCGGTAGTTGCGTCCCCAGCGGCTCAGGTAGCTGGAGCTCAAGATGTTGGCCGCGTAGTAGATGCATTCATCTTTCGTGTTAAATGTGTATGCGTAGCGGTACGGGTCGTGGTCGTAGGCGCCCAGCCCGAAGAGGTTATTTTTATCGCGGGCGATTCTCGACATGCCGCCTGCGCTTTCATGATAGGCGATGGAAGCTAAAACGAGACTGTTTACCCCGTAGACCTCTTCCGCCCGGACCAGCGCCGCTCCGGTCCCTTTTAGACCGTGCGCTCCCAATCTGGTCCAGGCCCGTTCGTACTGTACGGCGGTAAAGTTTGAAGTGGAGAGCACTTTCATCGTGGAGCCGTTTAGGGCGATCGCGTTGCGGTATGTCTCTCTCTGGTTGAAGAGAATTTGTTCCAGCTGCCGGTTTCTTGCTTCGATCGCTTCAATTTCAGCGAGGATATCCTGCAGTTCCCGGCTCAACTCTTCGTTTCTTTCAGTCGATTCAGACAACTCCCGCGCGGTGTCATCGTAAAGCCGGGTTAAATCGTCAATCCGGTGTTGGTATGAAATGGTGAGGTCTTCAATGTGTTGGTAGAGCGCGTTCATTCTTTGCTGTCGCAGGACAGCCTGCTGGTGCAGGTATAGGGCGCCGCTGGCGATCAGTATGGCTGAAAATAAAAAAACAGGTGTACTCAACCGGCGCATGCCACAAACTCCCCCTGATTATACAAAATTTACAATAAGCACTACGCAAATATTATTCGACAAAAATCGAGCTTATCCTGCTAAAAAAGGATATTCTGTTTTCTTTAGCCATGCTTACCCATTAAAGGGACGCGGCGGGCGGGGGCCGTAATACTGGTAATAATGGACTTTAATATTTCCGTTGTATAATTTGCGCCGTTTGGAGGCGCCGCGCCCGAAGAGGGATTCGAAATTATCACCGGCGGTGAGGATGTAAAAAGACCATGTATCGAGTTTTTTAAAGACGGTTCCCATTTCCCGGTAGAGTTTTTCAGCTTCCCGCCGCTGGCCCAAACGCTCCCCGTACGGCGGGTTGCAGATAATCTTCCCGTATTTTTTCCTGGAACTTAGCTCTGACAGCGGCCGGGTCTGAAAATGGATGCAGTGCTCAACACCCGCTGCGGCTGCATTTTTGCGGGCGATTTGAATCATTTTGTTGTCGATATCCGTGCCTGTCAGATCCAGGCTGCGATTGTATTCCGCCCGGTTATGGGTCTCTTTACGGGCGTCACGCCAGAAGCGGCGGGGGATCATGGGCCAGTTTTCGGAGACAAAGTTACGGTTCATCCCCGGCGCGAGATTCAGGCCGATCAGGGCCGCTTCA
>DUUL01000022.1 GCA_012841575.1 Candidatus Moraniibacteriota bacterium
AGCACTCACCTAGTCACTCCACCTGAGGCGGACAAGTCGGCCACGCGACCGTTACAAATCACATTAGTAAATTTAACAATTATTTCAAGAATAGTCAATTTTAAATTTCTAGGCGCTTTTTTATTCTCAACTTGTATTGACAAATAAATCAAAAAATGCTATAATTAGCTGTTAAAAATGGGACTGAACGCAGTCTCAAAATGTTCACAAGTTTCCAGTTTCTGGAGCTTGTATTGAAAACTAAAAGGAGGAAGTTAAAGGAGGAAGTTATGGGTATTTTTAAGAAAGCAGGAAAGGCTCTGGTGGGGGCTGTTGCCAGTATTTTTGGTTTTAGGGAGATTTTTGAGAGAATGGCTTTGTCAGTGCTTGATTCTGGCGGAGTTCAGGATGACAACCAGGCTCACGCAATCATTGAGAGTCTGGCTATTGATAGAAGACTCAAAGTTCTTTTAAATGAGGTTTATGGACAGGTTAGACAAGATTATTGGGATCTTGTTCTAAGGAGAAGTGGAACTAGAGAGCAGCTTTTGAGGAAAAGGGCGGATAAGTATAAGGTGGAAACCGCCTTTGTAACAATAGGCTTCACAGACCCAAAGGACACCCCTGAGAGGAATGATTTCAGGGGCAAGCAGGTTGCATATAGGTTGTTTGATGGAACCGACTTGTCAAAAGACGATGATTTCAATAAAGAAATGATTCGTCACAATCTATTGACAATCGGCACCAACAACCATATTCGCAATTGGAAAAATTACGCAGCTGACGCTGTGGGTGATTTTTTCTATTACGTTGCTAAGCCAAGTGCCAAAAGTGCCAAAAATGCAACAGTTGCATTTGGTGCTAGCGTAAAAAATTCTGCTGACATCGCAACAAACACTGCTATTAATGGCGCAAGAGAACTTGGAAATGGGTTTGTGGGGACATTCTCCCATCCAATATTTATTGTCATTTTATTTTTAGCGGGACTATTCGCTATCATTTTTTTTCTTGGTCTAATTATCTTTTTGATTTTGCTATAAGGAGGTTATTATGGGACGATGGGGGGTAGTCTTAGCAACTTTGACAAGTTGTTTATTTGGGTCAATATTATTTTTTAACATTTTTGCTTCTTTTCTGATTCTTGCCGGAGCATTAAAGATTGGTGGTTTTAAGTTGGGAGGGTTGCTGATATTGCTGCTGTTGGTTTGGCAGGCATCAAAGGTGCTTCCTGTCTTATTCGGGGTGACATTTTGGAAGTATGCATCAGCTATCACTGCTATCTTCATTCTTTTTTCATGGGTAATTGGTCAGGATCTTCTTTCTGCGATTTCAGAAATGAAAAATTCCAGTAGCGTCAAGTCTGCTATTGAAATGACGGTTGGAGCAGAAAATATGAGCAAAAGGCGTATGTTGAAAACCACGCCATTCTATGAGAATGAGAAAGGTGAAATAAGAGGTGCGTGCAAGAAAAATAATGAAAGGCGGGGAGAGTGTTTTGCGGTTGAGGGTGAGGTTTTATTTTGCTCTAATGCCCCAAGGAAGTCTAAAGAGGGACAGAGTCTTATTCAGTGCATGAAAAGAGATTCTGAGGGACAGTTTGTCGGGGGAGATAAGGGATATGTCCCTGCTTCGGCAACTGTAGCAGTTGAGCTGGCTGGGGCCACTATTGGTTCTAACCAGCCGACAACCGCAGATTATGAGCGGTTGCAGGCAGAAAACCAACGCCTCCAGTCTCAACTCTCCAACCTGCAAAGTCAGCAGAGAGGGGAGAAGGCTGGTTTGCAAGGACAAATCAGGTCTTTGCAGGAACAACTGGCTGATCGAGACGCGAAAATCGGGCAGCTCAATGCCAGTACTGCCCAAGCTCAAGCAGCTCAACGTGCCGCTGAACAAAACGCCCGCCAGATGGAAAGAAACTGGCAAGGGGCTGAGGCAAAAGCCTCGAGATGGGAACGGTTTACAAAAGAGTGCTGGCAACGATGTGGGAGGGGTTAGATTTAACTCAAGGACCTGTGATCAGAAAAATGATCGTAGGTCCTTTTTATTTTTTCGATATTAATGCAAGGCTTGTATGGTGGGAATATTTTATAATTAACAGTGGAGGTAAATGTTGGTGAGGTTAATAATAAAAACATTATTTAATTATTTTTTCACCACCAAAAGAGTTACAAAAAGTATTGGTGTGAAGATTGATTTAAAAGTATTATTGATAATTAAACTTAGGATAAAAAAATTAGTTAAGCACGCCAGACTCTAGTAATTTATCGATCGTATTAACAATAATCAACGCACCGCCGACCACTAAAACAGCAATAATTGAATACATCAAATTATTTTTAGCATTTTCAATTGAACCACCAAAAGAAAAAATATACTGAAGGCCAGTCACAACGAAAGAAATCAAAGCTAAAATCAAGAAAACCGCTAAAATCCA
>DUUL01000097.1 GCA_012841575.1 Candidatus Moraniibacteriota bacterium
AAAGATGGGGTTCTCTTTGAAAATTCCCCGGGTAATATCGGCCAGATAAGGATTATCCATCATTTTCACCGCCTTCACTCTCTTCTTCCCCTTGCAGGGCCTTCGTCAGGGCTTCCCGGACCGCGCTGATGATCCCCCTGCTGCTTTCGGTAGCCCCGGTCAACGTGTCGATCTCCAGCGTCTGCTCCGCGATGATCTGCGGTGGGATCACCGCGGCTGCTTCGGCCAGATAGGTCGGTTTCTCGCTGTGGGCGACGATCTCCAGATCAACGATCTTTCCCTGTTCAACGGTGACGGCGACCTCTATCTCGCCGGAATACCCTTCGCCGCTGCCGAGATAAACCCCGTCGGGGACAGCGGTGATCTCGAGGGAGGCCTCCCTTTGGGTTTCGAAGAAGTTATCGGCAGCTGCAGCGAGAAGACGGCGCAGCGAAAGGATCATCGCCTGGGTGCTGATCGTTGCCCCGCTGATCGTATCGACATCCTTCCCGATCTGCAGCGGATCAAGGCAGTGTTTCCCCAGAAACTGATCCTGAAATTCCGGCTTGTCGATGATATCTCCGACCCCCTGGGTCTCGCTGTGTTCAACAATGCGCAGACCCAGAATAACACCGTCGCGATCCAGGGCCAGATTGTAACTGATCCGATCCTCGTAGCCCTGGGCCCCCGAGGAGGCCATGATCCCGAGGAGCTCGCCGGCGCTGTCGTAGAGCAGGTCAAAAGAATCCTCTTCCAATTCCCTGGTCTCGTACCGGGAGACAGCCGGAAAGTATTCTTCTAGGGCGCTGCGGTAATCAGCCTCCTGCCTTTCGGCGATCACCGGAGCGGTGATCAGATCCACCCCTGCCAGCAGGGCGGCAGCGACTGCGGAGACAGCAACGAGGGTCAAGACCAAACGGATGATCTCACGCAACCTGCTTCACCTCCCCGAATTTCCTGGGAATGGTGAACTTGTCAAGCAGCGGGGTCAGCGCATTCATCGTCAGGATGGCAAAGGTAACCCCCTCGGGATAGCTCCCGAAAAGGCGGATCAGCATGGTGATCAGACCGCAGCCGACCCCGAAGATCAGTTTTCCCCAGGGAGTCACCGGTGAAGTGACCATATCGGTGGCCATGAAAAGTGCACCTAAAAGCACCCCGCCGGCAAGAAGATGAAAAAGTCCGGTGGTAACGCTGTTGCTGTAGAAACCGCCGCCGAACAGAGTGCCCATGAGCCAGACGGTGGCGATAAAACCACCCGGGATCCGCCAGTCGATATGTCCCTTGTAAAGCAGCCAGAATCCCCCCAGCAGCAAGGCCAGGGCCGAGGTTTCACCGAGACAGCCACCGACATTGCCGATGAGCAGCTGGCTCAGCGCGGTATCGAGCGCCTCGGCCTCGCCGGCCAGCGGGGTGGCGGCAGTAACAGCAGAGATATCGGCCATGAAATGGAACGGTTTCGGCACCGGCCAGATCGGACCGACCAGGTGGGAGCCCCAGGAGGTCAACAGAACCGCCCGGCCGACCAGCGCCGGGTTGAAGATATTGTTACCGATTCCGCCGAACACCTGCTTGCCGATCATGATCGCCACCACCGCTCCGACGGCCGGTATCCACCAGGAGATATCGGGCGGCAGGGTCATGGCCAGTAGAAGACCGGTCACCGCGGCACTGCCGTCACCGAACAGGTTCAGCCGGCGCAGCCAGAGCGCCTCGGCCAGCATGGCGGCAAATACGGCCACGCTCATGGTGATCAGCGCCCGATAGCCGAACAGAAAGATCGCCATGGCTGCCACGGGGCCAAGGGCAATCAATACATCGATCATCACACTCTGGACGGATTGGATTGTCCGGAGATGAGGTGAAGATGAGATTATCAGTTTGTTGTTCATAAGATCACTCCCCTTCTGCAGGCGCTGGGCTAGCTTTTAC
>DUUL01000084.1 GCA_012841575.1 Candidatus Moraniibacteriota bacterium
ATTTTCGGTATATCGGGCTCCGGGAAATATCTGTAATCCGCCGCATTTTCCTTTGAGCGAAGAAGCAGCCCCTCACCCTTTACATCATCCCACTTCATTGTAGCGGGCTCCACAGCTTCCCCTTTTTCATAAATTTCCATCTGCCTTTTTGCCTCATATCCAATTGCGCGCAAGGCCGCGCCGAAGGAATTTATGTTTTTGTATTCGACCCTCGGGCGGTATCTTTCCTCTGATAAATCTTTAACCGAAACATTTACATCGCACCGAAGGGAGCCTTCCTGCATCTTGCAGTCGGAAACGCCCGTGAATTTTAAGAGCGTTTTTATCTTATCGAAAAATTCGCGCGCTTCGTCGGTACTTCTTATATCCGGCTTTGTTACGATTTCAATAAGCGGCACGCCGCACCTGTTGTAGTCAATAAACGTCAGCGTCGGGTCATCATCATGTATAAGCTTTCCGGCATCTTCTTCAATATGTATTCGCTCTATTCTGATTTTTCTGCCATTTGAAAGCTTTATAAAACCGTTTTTGCAAAGGGGCGTTTCGTCCTGCGTAATCTGGTACCCTTTAGGCAAATCCGGGTAAAAATAGTTTTTCCTCGCCATCTTAACGGTTTCGGATATTTCGCAGTTCATGGCAAAGCCCGCAATAATGCAAAGCCTCACGGCTTCCCTGCTTAAAACGGGCAAAGCGCCCGGCAGCCCCAGGCAAACGGGGCAGCACCTTGTATTGGGCTCACCGCCGAACTTGTTTTCGCAGGAACAAAAAATCTTGCTTTTTGTGGACAATTCCGCATGTACCTCTATACCTACAACAGTTTCAAGCATGTGGGTCACCCTTAAGGCCTTTCTCAAGAAACGCCGCCGCGGCAAGAAGCTCACCGTCGCAAAACTTTGCCGCCATTAGCTGCACACCCGCGGGAAAACCCGTTTTCGTAAAGCCTGCGGGAACGGATACAGCCGGTGCGCCTATTAAATTTGCGGCAACGGTGCACATATCGTTTTTATACATCTCAACGTCCTGTTTCGCACCGAAAGGCCAAGGCTCAACGGTTGAAACGGGCGTTAAAACAAAATCGTAATCTGAAAAAATTTTGTTGTATTCGTAAATCAGAGAGTTTCTTAAATTAAGCGCTTTTTGGTAATAGCCGTAATAGCTGCCCGCAGAAAGCACAAATGTACCCAAAACAATTCTTCTTTTAACCTCGTTGCAAAAACCCTCCGTCCGCGTTTCTTGAATTTGTTTTTCCGATGAAAACCCCGAGGCATACCCGTATCTTATGCCGTCAAATCTTGCGAGGTTTGAGCTTATTTCCGCCGTGGAAAGAATGTAGTAGCACTCAAGAAGATAATCGTAATAAGGCATGTTTATATACTCAATGCTCGCCCCTTTGGAAGCAAAAAACGAGGCGGCATGAAGAACTTTTTCCTTGGCATACCCCGAAACAAGCTCGGAAATCACGGCAATTTTCTTGCCTTTTACGGAAAACCCATCAATATTGTCAAATGAAATGTCTTTTTTTACCGAGGTTAAATCCTTTTTGTCGCGCCTGCAAATGCTTTTTGCTATCAAAGCACAGTCGGGCACGTTTTTTGAAATTATCCCAATCTGGTCAAAGGACGATGCGAAGGAAACAAGCCCGTACCTTGAAACAAGCCCGTAGCTTGGTTTATAGCCAACAACACCGCAAAAGGAGGCCGGCTGCCTTACGGAGCCGCCGGTGTCGCTGCCGAGGGCAAACGGCGCTTCGTTCGTAGTGACACAAACAGCGCTTCCCGACGAGGAGCCGCCCGGAACCCTGCCCTTGCATAATGGGTTTTCAACCCGCCCGAAATACGATGTTTCC
>DUUL01000023.1 GCA_012841575.1 Candidatus Moraniibacteriota bacterium
CAATCACCATGATTGAGAATAATTTATTTTACGCCACTAAACTGTTTTGTCAACTTGGTGACACTAAATACCATTGACAACTAGACAAAATAATTTTTTTCAGGTTGACTATTGAAAACCTTGGGAGTTGGCTAGGTTATAGCCAACTCCCAACCAAAAATCAACAGCAGGAGAAACGTCTCCTGCTTTTTTATATCTAATTTTTACTTTACTCAATTCTTAATCTTACCTTACCCAATGTTTCTGCTTTTTTTTCTGATCTTCTTTTGCTTTTTTTCGTTCAATTTTCTGTTTAGCTTGCCTTTTTACTCCAGTTAACTCTTTAATGTCTTTTTTATTTAACTTCTTTGCTAATTCAAACAATTGCTCTTTGGTATTTAAGCTAGGATCATCCAAAACTTTGGCCAATAAAGTTTCCAAAATCGCCCCAATTTTCGGACCTGGTTTCATTTTCAAATCTTTAATCAAATCATTCCCGTCCAGCTTTAGCTGTCCGACTGAAATCGGATCCGCTGAAACCTTATCCACCATATACTGAAAGTGCCGTAACTTATACGGTACTGCCTTTGCTACTCCACTCCCTAACCGATCACCAATCCGCACATCAATCAAGTCCTTGATATTCTCCAGTCCCACTTTACGCACAACTTTACGCACCCCTTTCTCTCCTACTTCGTCCACATTGTAATAAAACATATGGTTTTCCACCAAAAGCACTGTCTTTTTAATTACTGCTCGCGAAAACTTTAATCGCTCTAGAATTCGCTTTGTTAAACGGGCGCTAATATATTCATGTCCGTGAAAAGTCGCAAATTCCCCCTCTCCGCGCTTACTTCGTGGTTTACCTAAATCATGGAAAAACGCCGCCAGTCTTACTTCTAATTTATCCGACGGACACTTTTCTAAGCTCGCCAAAAGATGTGCAAGTACCGTATTATAGGGTCCGTAATAATGATGACGATTTTGTTTTACCCCCACTGTTTCATAAAGCTCTGGAATTATATTTTTCATTAAACCAGTTTCAAACAACAATCTCATCCCCTCAGCTGGCCTGTCAGATAAAACAATCTTAATTAACTCGTCTCTAATTCTTTCTTGTGAGATAAAACGTAAGTTATTGCTCAATTTTTTAATTGCTGCCAATGTTTCATCTTCAATTTTAAAACCCAACTGTGTCGCAAAACGCACTGCTCGCATCAATCGCAACGCATCTTCATTGAAACGCTCTTCTGGATTTCCCACTGCTCGAATAAGTTTTTTCTCTAAATCATCCCTCCCACCAAATAAATCTACTATTTCATAATCAATACTTTTCTCCTCTTGATTATTTTTAATTTTCTCATCCTTCTTGGCCCCAAGCAATTGAAGCGAAGTAGAGTTAATTTTCAAAGCCATCGCATTCACCGTAAAATCTCGCCGACTTAAGTCCTCCTTCAAAGTTTTGGCAAACTTGATTTTTTCCGGATGTCGTTTGTCTTTATAATTAGACTCTAAACGATAGGTAGTAATTTCTATAATTCCTTTCCCTGCAATCCCCTCTGCAAACAATTCCGCCCCGCCATCCTCAATTTCTTCTAGTTTAATAGGCTCTGGCTCTTGTTTTTGCAATAAAGGAAGTTTAAACCCAAAATCCGCCCTATTAAAATTATCAATCGCCTTAATTAAAAGTTTTTTTCCAGAGAGGGTTTTTATTTTTAGATAAATATCTTTATTATTAAAAGTCTCCTTCACCCATTGAAGATGTGCATTTATCTTATATTGTTGTGCTTTTTGACATCGATCAACACTGATTCCCGCAATAATGTCCGCCTCAAGCAAAATTTGCTGTTCTATCGTCTTGCTTTTATTAGAAGTTTTATGCTCAACTCCCTCTAGAAAAATTTTTTGTTCTTCTTTGTTTAAGATGTTAGCCGTCTCTGCTTTTGCAATTCTAAGAGGTTCATCAATGTGCTCAGCAGGAATTCCCTTTTTCCAACCTAAATCATGAAAATAACAAATTAGTTCCAAGTAGTTTATATTTACCGCCGGATTAGATTCTGCTATCCTTTTGGCGTTTAACCAAACTTCTTCTGTATGCGCCAAGCCATGAATTGGATCTTTGATGCTCTCTAAAATTTCTCGTGCTCTCTTCACTAAATCATCTTTAGCTTTCTGACCTATTTTAAAACTACTGCCGACTGTCTTAAGGTCAATTTGGCCCTCTGCTAAATACTTCTCTGCCACCAACACTGTACCAAAACTGTTTTCATACTTCCCTTCCAGAAAAACTTGTAAAATTTGCTCCGGTCGTGCATTAGTGGTCAAATCCCAGTCTTGAGGAATACCATCTTTACGCAACGAATCCCGCACACATCCACCCACCGCAAAAACCTCAAAATCAGCAGCTTCGAGCCTCTTGATTGCAATTAAAACTGTTTGTGGGATTTTTTGCTTAAGCATAAATTCAATAATTAGCTTGTTCTTTAAATATTTGTGCTCTCGGCAGGAATCGAACCTGCATCTAAGGCTTAGGAGTCCCTTGTTCTATCCATTGAACTACGAGAGCCACTGAATAAAAGTGTAAACATTTTTTACACTTTAAGCAACTTTTTCTTGAAAAGCTATCTATTTTCTGTGGATAAGCTGTTAATTTAACTATCTATCCCCTAACTATCTGTGATTATCCTTTAAGAATAATCTAATCCACAGGTTATCAATAGAAAAAATCTTTAATTAATGACATGTTTCACTAAAAAACACGAAACATCTTTACATCTTTTCAACAAGAAGATGCAAAAGTCTTATTCAATACTCTTTAGCAAAAAAATATTTCATGAAATTAGACTAGTAAGTCTTTTAATCAAGCTAAGTTTATTTGTTATTTTTTTTGCTAAAACCTCTTTCCCATATTTAGATTTATAAACTATAGTTGAATTAAACTCTATTTGCTTTTTTAGCAACTCAATGGGTGCTAAGTTCATCTCTTTAGACAAACCAAATACTACGTGTTGCAACCAATTATCGTCAACGATCGAAGAAAGATCAGCATCACGCAAAATATTGACAAGCTTTGTTAAGTGATGCGATTTTAAGTTTTCTTTATGGGGAAAGCAAGTTGAACCAATTAAAAAAATAATATCCTCCAGCAAATGTTCGTGCTCTTTTAATATCTTTTTTCTAGATAGTCTTATTGTTTGCTCTACCTGAATCTTATCATCAACCACTCTTCCAGAGTGACCATAATCGTGAAGTAACGCCGCAATTAAAAGCTTAATCATTTCCTCTCCGTATATATGCTCATACAAACAGCCCTTATAGGTCGTACAGCAAACATATAATGCGTGCTGAAAATTATGATATGGATTAAAACTGCTCTGGCTTTGATTGTCAAATAAAATTTTGAAGTAGTGAACAAGATCACCAGGATAATACCCCCTGGTGTTGGAGATGATCTCTAAAATCAATTTTTCCTTTTCTTCAGCCATCATTTAAATTTCCCCTAATAATGCCCCGAGGCTATTAAAAAAGGATGAAATTGACAAAAACACTACAGCCAGAAAAAAAGATCGTGATTACCTTGTGGACCATGCCGGACTTGAACCGGCCACCTCTCCCATGCCATGGGAGCACTCTACCAGATGAGCTAATGGCCCTTACAACTCATAAGTATTAGATTGAATAAATACAACTAAACTTTATTATCTGTCTAGTAACACTCTTACCAAAAATCTTATTTTATTTAATAATTGACTAAAAAATTTAGACTATAGTTAATATAGACGTTTTATCACTAAAGTCAACTATTTATACAATATAATAAGTATTTTGTCAATAGCTACTATTCTTAGTTTGTTTAAATGTTTCACGTGAAACATTTTTACTAATTTAGATATTTAATAATAGCAAAGAATGGCTCTTTATTGTTTCACGTGAAACAATTTCTACAACTTAAATTATATGAAAAGTACAGCCTTTTTGGTTTTTATAATAAAATCATCTATTTTTTATTTTTTACATCCTTTCTCAAATGTTTCACGTGAAACATTTGAGGTTATTATTGTAAAAATACTATTTATTAAAAAGCCAAATAAAACCCCTCCTTCTTTAATTAGTTATTGTTTTATAAGTACCACGCTATAACAACCAAGTAAATCTAATAAATTAACCTAAGACCTAAGATTGCCTTATTTTTAACCTTGTTTTCCTTTAAGATTGTTTTTAATCAATAATTATGAAGTAAACTTTTAATTTAATCTTTTAAAAAATGTTTCACGTGAAACATTTTTTAAATACTATTCAGCTTTAGTATTTCCTTTTTATATTATTTATATTAATTTTAATTGTAAAGTAGTTTTTTATTATTTAAAAATCAATAATTGTTTCACGTGAAACAATCACTTGTCTTCTATAAACAATTTGATAACTAAAATTATTGAACAGGGAAGTGAGTTGATTATTTTATCATTGACATAATATTGATTATGTTGCATTATATGAAAAACTCGTTCATTTATTTTGGCAAATCATTTACTCATCCTTTAGTAGTATTTGGCTTATTTAAACAAAAAAACCGCCTTCGGGCGACTTATTATCTATGACTTGCAACAACTACCAGTGTTTAGGTTGGTTACCAGGGCAGCGAGCCCTAAAAATTTTATTAAGTGGCTGCTGCCACTGGTAGAGCCGACGAATTTCTTAAAACTCTTTGTCCCAGGGGTGTGGAGACAAAATAGTTATTTTAAAAATCTCGTCGGGAGGTTTCTCTTCTGGCTAGAGAATATTTTTTCCGCTGCAGCGTAAGTATAAATGAATATACTTTCGCATTAATTTTTTTGTTTTTGTTTTAATTTTTTTTGTTTTTGTTTTAATCTCCCCTTGCCAGAAATCTGATAAGTTTATCAGAGCATCTCTCATTAGCCTTAGCTAATAATTGATGCTTTTGGGAGAGCAGCAGAGTTCCAATCGCGAATAGGGGGAAATCGCGACTGGAACACTGCTGCCAAAAAACCTGCGGATTGATTTGAAAGAACTCACTTGCAATACCATTATAGCATTTTTTTAACTATTGGTCAATTGTATTTATTTTTAGCTCTTGCTTTTGCCTTATTTAAGCCTAAAAATAAGATTGCCTGTTTTTTTAATTTTTAAAATTAATCACTTTTTTGATAGGATTAATTCAAACTTATTCACAGCTTATCCACAAATTTAGTATTTTTTGTTTAATTTATTTCTCCTAAATCAGCTGTCTCTAGTAAGTCCAAAATCTTTCGAGTGGAGTCTTTAGAGGTTGTGATAACTAAATAATCTATGCTTTTATTTTTAATCACACCCCAATCAATTGATTGTCTGGTTTCTCCTGGAAGATAGTTGTAAAATCTAATTCTGTCATCTAGGCTGCTGGTAGCAAAGACAATAGAGGAAGGGTCATCAATATGAGGAGCGCTTTCATCAATAAAAAGTGCCTTTAGCTTTATTGGTAAGTCTTTTTCTTTGTCTTTGATAGCAGTTACTGGTGCCACTTTTCCTTGTTCATAGCCCAATATTAAAGCTATTTTTAGTGGGGCAGAGATTCCAATCTCCTGATCTATAAACAACCATCCCGATCCCTGCGGCAATGTAATTGACTGATCAAGCTCAACTCCCAATTGCTTTAAGATTTCACTGGAATTTAATCTTTTCCCAGTCTGATCTAGTTCTAGAAAATAACCATTTGAAAGAGTGGTTGTGGTGGTAGGATCATTTTTTATTTCGGTAAAATAGTTTTTGAGTGCAGTTAGTAGATCTTCGTTAATTGTTAATTTTTTGATATGTTCTTTGGATGCACTTTCTTCACTGGATGAGGTTGAAATTGATTCCAAATTAGTTGCTTGCTCTTGACCTTGAATTGGCGTTAAAACTGGAGTTGAAACCACTGTAGATTCACCTGGATCTTGAGTGGTATTTTTCAAAACAAAAAAGTAGTAATAAGCTCCTACAAAGATTGTGATTATTAAAACAAGAGCAGCAACAATAACAAGAATTTTATTGGTTCTTTTTTCTCCTCCATCTTCTTCGGAAAAAGATTTGCTAGAGGGCATTTTATACTTATCCACTGAAGAAGTCTCACTAGGTGGAGTAGCTAAATTTTGCATAGTCATTGGCTCGGGAGTGGATGTGGTGGAGGCGCCTAAATCTCCTTGCTCTACACCTTGACTTAAAAAGGGACTTTCTTCAGTTGGGGCTGTGGAGAGGGGTGCTTTTTCTGCTCCTGGTAAATTTTGGGGTGGACTATTAAGATTAACTGACATTTCCTTATTTCCATCTTGACCTTTCATTTTCCCCTCCATAGTTTCAACGCTGAAGGAAAACTGTTCTTCAGATGGCTTTTGACTGGTGGTTTTTTTTGAACCAAACATATTTTTTATTTTATATTTATTTAAATCAAATGAACCGATAACCAATCGGTTATTTTATTTACTTTTAACCTCTCGGATTATATCACATTTTTTAAAAAAACAAAAAGACCTGCCAAAATGACAAGCCTTTTTGAAATTTACTAAATTAATAAGTGCACTTATTCTTTTTTTACTCCCTTCATGGTCAAATTAATTCGACCCATTTTATCAATTTCCGCTACCCGTACTGTTACTTTTTGACCAATCATTACAACGTCTTCCACCTTAGCTACTCTTTCATTGCTTAGCTGAGAAATATGCACCATTCCATCTTGGCCCGGCAAAATTTCAACAAAAGCTCCGAAGTCCATAATCTTAACCACCTTTCCTGTGTAAACCTCACCTGCCTTTACCTCATGTGTTAAATCCTCAATCCATTTTTTTGCTCGCTCTCCTCCATCTCCGTTTTCAGCAGTGATAAAAATAGAGCCATCATCTTCAATGTCAATTTCACAACCAGTGGCATCAATAATTTCATTAATAGTCTTGCCGCCAGAGCCAATTACTGTGCGGATTTTGTCAGGATCAATTTTCATTGAAATAATTCTGGGTGCATACTTGGAAAGCTCTTGACGTGGTTCATCAATGGTTGTTAGCATTGTTTTCATAATCTCCATTCTAGCAATATAAGCTCGATCAAGAACCTCATTGACAATATCTGGCGTAATTCCATCGATCTTCACGTCCAACTGAATTGCAGTGATTCCATCTTTTGTTCCAGCTACTTTAAAGTCCATATCTCCCCAATGATCTTCTGGGCCTTGGATATCGGTTAAAATTTTATATTCACCATTTTCACCAGTCACAATCCCCATAGCAATCCCCGAAACAGGTGCTTTAATTGGCACTCCTGCATCCATTAAAGCCAAAGTAGAGCCACAAGTGGAAGCCATTGAGGAAGAGCCATTAGAAGACATAATTTCTGAAACTAGTAATATGGTGTATGGAAAATCCTCTTTTTCAGGCAAAACTGGAAGTAAAGCTTTTTCTGCTAAAGCTCCGTGTCCAATTTCCCGCCGTCCCGGACCACGCATAAAACCAACCTCTCCCACCGAATAGGGAGGGAAGTTATAGTGATGAATGTAGCGTTTTTTTTCATCAGTTTCCATTGTGTCAATAATTTGCTCATCTCCCGGCGCCCCTAAGGTTGCTACTGTTAAGGCCTGTGTCTCTCCTCGTTGAAACAATCCGGTGCCATGAGGGCGAGGAAGAACTCCCACTTCAGCTGAAATTTTACGTAATTCATCTAGCTTTCTTCCATCAGGTCGCTCGTCATTTTTCAAAATTCGCTCATGCAAAACATCATTTAAATAATTCTCAAAAATCAAACTTGCTTCCGCTTTACGCTTCATTAAAGCTTCCTCATCTTCACCATATTGCTCAGCTATTTTTTCTTTTAATGACTCTTCAATTGCTTCCATTAAGCTAGTTTGCGTTTTCTTGTCTTTAGTATAAAAAGCACCCGCCAAGTCTTTTTCATCCAAAAAAGCTTTAACTTCAGCAGTAAATTCTTCAGAAGGAGTAGTTAATTCCACCTCAATCTTATTTTTGCCAATTTCAGCAATAATCTCTTTTTGGAAACGGGCCAGCTTGCCAATTTCTTCAAAAGCTAGTCTGGTTGCTTCCGTTGTTTTTTCATTACTATACTGATCAGCCTCACACTCAATCATATTAATCTTTTCCTCCGTTCCAGAGACCAATAAGTTTAGTGGGGAAGTGGTAACATCCTCAATCATTGGGTTTATTTTAAAAGCATTTTCAATTTCACCAATCCGAATTGCTGCCACTGGTCCACTCCACGGCACATCAGAAATTCCCAAAGCTAAAGAGGCTGCTATAACTGCACAAATAATTGGATCATTTTCCTTGTCTACAGATAGAACGGTAATGATAACCTGAACCTCATTGCGCATCCTCTCATCAAACAAGGGGCGAATAGTCCGATCAACAATTCTTCCATTTAAAATTGCTTGATCAGAGGGACGTCCTTCTCGTTTAATAAAGCGTGACCCTTTAATTTTACCAGCAGCATAATAACGTTCTTCATAATCAACAAAAAGAGGGAAATAGTTACCTCCTTCTGAACGTTGTTTTTTCATAGTCGCCGTCGCTAAAACAACAGTTTCTCCGTAAGTGATTGTAACAGCACCACCAGCTTGAGCTGCTAATCGACCAACTTCTACTTGCAACAACTTTCCACCGACTTCGATGGAATAATTTTTAATTTCCATAGCTTGTTTTTGTTTCTCGCCACTTGGCGGTAAAAGGTAATAAACCGCAAAAAATCACGATCTCTTATCTTCTACCGAAATTAAGCCACGAAAAACAAAGTTAAAAAATTATACTTTCTTACACTCTCAACCTAGCACTAGAGGAGGGAAAAGTCAAAGAAGATTGACTTTTAAGTCATTACTTGTTACCGTTCATTGTCTTGTTCTTTGATTCAAAAAAATAATCATTCCCACCGAATAGGAGGAGTTTATGCTTGAATTAATTAAAAACCTCTGGAAAAAAGAAAATTATTATCCACATTTTTCCGAGGTTACCTTTGATGCTCTCTTGATTGTTGACATGCAACCATATTTTATCAAAGAATTACGAAAAGGTGAGGATGACAAAATAATAAGAAATCAACAACATGTGATTTCATTTTGCAATAGAAATTCAATCCCCATTATAGTTGTTGAATATAGGAGGTATGGCAAAACCTTGTCAGAACTAACAAAACTAGCAGGAAATGCTATTGCTGCTATTATTCAAAAGGAGTTTGACGGTGGGTTTTCTGGCGGAGAGTTAGATTCTATCCTAACCAACCTAAACATTAAAAATATTTTTATTGTTGGGATTAATGCTTGCTATTGCATACTCTCAACTACGAGGGACGCTTTATATAATGGATATAAAGTTGTTATTAGCGAAGACGCTATTTCTGGCAGATGCTGCCACCCGTTGGACAACGGAATGCCCTGGTTTAGAAAAAAATGCACTGTAGTTAATATAGTGCATCAAAAATAATCATATTTTTCTGGTCCGATTAATAAAGTCGGGCCTTTCTTTTTAAAAGGTTAATACTAATAGGTGTTATCTTTCTGTAATAAATAATAGCTAACAACCTAAACCTTCCGCTTAATTTCCTCTTCTTTATAACAAACCAAAGTATCGCCAACCGCGATTTTGTCTTTACCTTCAAAGGAAAGCCCGCATTCTAAACCCTCTTTAACTTCTGAAGTCTCTTCTTTGTTGTGTTGAAGTTGCACCAACTTTCCTTTACCAACAGCTTCTTTGTCTCTCAAAATTTCTAAATTTTCTCCCTTTACAATTTTCCCATTCATCACCTTTCCACCCACCACCATTCCTTTTTTCATATTCTTAAATATCGCTAACACCTTTAATCGACCTAAATCAGTCCGCTTAATTTCTGGCGGAAGTAGAGCAGACATATCATTCTTCACACTTTCTACCAGTTCATAAATAATAGAAAAAGTTTTAATTGGAACACCCATTTCTGTCGCCATTCTTGAAGCTACAGAGGTTGGCAAAACATTAAATCCATAAACTATGGCTTGTCCGGTTTGTGCTACCTGAAGATCACGCTCGGTAACATCACCAATCCCTGTGGAAAAGATGTTTAATTTGATTTCATCAGAATCAATGGTGTGGAGAATCTGTTGAACTGCCTCCAAAGAACCCTGTACATCGGCTTTTAAAACAATTGAAAGTTTATTAGAAAGCGCCTCATCAATATTAGCAATCATTTGCTTAGAACTAATTGCGCCAATCTTAGAAGGTCCATGCACTTTTAGTTGACTCAAGAGTTTTCTTTTTTTCTTATCACAATTCTCTGACTGAGCTTGTAAAACATCATTAGTTTGAGGAACTGTTGGCAAACCAATAATTGTTACTGGGGAAGAACTAGGTGCTTCATTCACTGACCGCCCAGTATAATCCTCTAAATTACGAGCTCTTCCAAAAATATCACCAACTAAAACATCTTCTCCTTTAATCAAAGTACCTGTTTTAATTAAAACTGTTGCTACTGGACCTTTTTGTGGATCTTTATGCGCCTCTAAAACAACTCCTAACGCCGCACGACACGGATCAGACTTAAAATCTTCCACATCAGCCATTAATAAAATTGTCTCCAAAAGACCCTCTATGCCAGTGTTTTGTTTAGCAGAGATTTCGTTTACTGGGATTTTTCCTCCATAACCTTCTACCAACAATCCGTTTTCCGCTAATTCTTGTTTAACTTTATTAATATTGGCTGCTGGCTTGTCAATCTTGTTGATCGCTACTACAGTCGGAATATTTTTCTCTAAAACAAACTTAATAACTTCTGCCGTTTGTGGCTTAACTCCATCATCCGCCGCCACCACTAAAATTGCAATGTCTGCCAGGGAAGCACCTCTTTCTCGCATTGTTTGAAATGCCTCATGTCCAGGCGTATCTATAAAAGTTATCAATCGATTTTTAAACTTCACTTGATAAGCATTGATGTGTTGAGTAATTCCACCTGCCTCCCGCTCTGCTACATGTGTTTTTTTAAGCGTATCCAAAAGAGTGGTTTTTCCATGATCAACATGTCCTAAAATTGTCACTACCGGCGGTCGTGATTCTAAATTAGTTTGATTTTCTTTTTCTAGCTTTAAAATCTCATCCAACTTTTCCAAAGTCAAAACCTCCTGTGTAGTGGACTGATCTAATTCAGTTTCAAAGCCCATTTCATTTGAAATAATGGTTGCTGTTTCAAAATCGATAACATCATTAATTCCCGCAATAATCCCATCAGTCATTAACTGCTTAATTACTTCTGCCACACCCAAATCCAACTTCTTTGCTAAATCACCAACTGTAACCTGAAAAGGCACCTTGATAGTTTTCTTTTGTTCGCTTTTTTTTGCCATGATGCCATGAATCAATAAATAAATTAAACTCCCTTAAGCCAAGTTTCTTTTTATATCAACAAAAAGCTAAATGGTCAACTAAACACCTTTAGAAAATTAACCATTTTTCTCCAAAGATGCTTTTTTAATCGCCTGAACCTCTTCTTCCGTTAAGGGGTGCTTTCCGCTTTTACCTCGATTGATTGCTTTAGCATAAACCCTCATTCCATCGCGAGAATATAGGGAAGAGATAACCACACCATCATCAAAATCATCTAAAAGAGCCACTGAAAAACTCTGATCGCCGCCAATATCTTGAAACGGATTAAAACGAACTAAGCCCGTTTTGTGAATACTCCGCTTTGCTAAAGCATCAAGTGTGGTAGTTGCTTGCTGTTGATTTTCACTTTGAACTTCTAGTTTTCGCAACCTCTTTTCTTGAGCTAAAATTACATTTTCCAAATTTTTCCCATCTTTTCCTTGAAATAGAGCTTTTTGTCGTCTCCTAATTCCTGCTAAAGTTGCTTGTAAAAAAATCACCCAGACCAATAAAAGTGCCACCAGCCCCACTAAAATATAGATAATAGATTGCGTATTCATAACATTATTTTCAGATAAAAAAACTCCCTAGCTAATGGGAAGTGTAGCACTAAATAGAATGAAATGCAATTGTCAATGCCTCGCCTCCCTTCATGTCAAATTTTACACAACCCACTCAATAAGTAATTGCAATGTTTATTAATAAAAAAGACAGAAATCTTAAAGTCTCTATCTTTTTTATTAATAACTCTTCACTCTTTGTTTTTAGTTTCCTTGGTGGACGATAGTGGTCTCGAACCACTGACCTTTCGCACGTCAAGCGAACGCTCTAGCCAACTGAGCTAATCGTCCTTAAAAAATCTTTACCCAACTAAGACTATCAAATTATTTGAAATAAACAAGTCCTAGTATCGTTATTAATAACCTTGTGATTTTAGTCTCTTATTTTAATCTCTGATTTTAATCTGTATCCTTTTTTCCATGAAACTTTTCATGAACTTCTTTTAGTCCCTTATTTGTAACGTGAGTATAAATCTGAGTGGTGGAAATATTACTATGTCCCAACATTGCCTGAACAGACCTAATATCCGCTCCATTCTGTAGTAAGTTGGTAGCAAAACTGTGACGCAAAACATGAGGTGTTACTCGTTTAATAATTCCTGCTTTTTTTGCTAATCCTTCAACCATTCGTTGAATGCTACGCGGAGTTAATCTTAACTCCTCATACTGTTCCGGGTTTTTTACTACCCGCACAAATAAGGCCTGGTCAGCATCAGTTCTTTTTTTTAAATAATCTTTTAGTGCTGACTTTGCTTTTTCCGACAAAAAAACCATTCTTACCTTAGAGCCCTTTCCTCGCACAGAAAATTCACCAGTTTTAAAATTAATACTATCCCGATCTAAACTTGAAAGCTCGGAAATACGCAATCCAGCCGAAAAAAACAACTCTAAAATTGCCCGGTTGCGCAACGCCATCAGGCTTGCTCCATCTGTTGCTTTAATTAGTAGCTGTACCTCATTGAAGTCCAGAAAGTCCACCTGACGACCTTCTGCTTTTGCCAAATCAATCTTGTCTGGCGATAAGGAATTAATATCTTTTTTAGCTAAATACTTCAAAAAACTGCGCAATGCAATAATGTAATAATTTTGAGTTGCTCTAGAAAGCAGCTCTCCTTTTCTACGTCCATTTTCCAAACGATTTAAGTAAACTCGGTACTTATGCACCAAATCTTCCGTAATTTGCTCCGGACTAGTTACTGCTTTTTCCTTTTTTGCCCAACTTAAGAATTGTTTTAAATATCGATCATAATTTTCAATTGTCTTGACACTCCGACCCAAGTTAACTTCTAAATGCTCCAAAAAATCAGTTTTTAAACTTTCTAGTTGACTTTGTTTTTGTTCGATCATTTAATTTCCATTCTTTATTTTGTTCTTTAATTACCAACTATTCTATTATAAATTAGTTAAGATTTCAAATTTATTGGTCTGATTTTACAGTTAACTTAAACGTGTTATAATACTATTAACAATTTATTAACAAATATTAATAAAAAATAAATGAAGAAACTATTACCAGGAAAACTCCTTTTAGCAATGGTGTTTGCGCTCTTTCCATTGCTGTCTCAGGCTGAAACTTTTACTGATGACTTTGATAATCTAGACTATGTCGACGAAGACAACACCGACGCCTTTTATGACTCCTCTGGGAAGAGGTTTATGCTGCCTGAAGGAAGTGCTGGGTTACAAACAATCAACCAGATAGAAGACGCTTTGAGTCCTAAAGTAGAAGTGGGCTCTAGTGGTGAGGTTTATTTTATTTGGGAAAAAGATAATAAAATTAACCTATCACGCCAATCAGCCCCCAACGCACCTTGGACAAATATGGCTGGGGAGGAAGGATCCGATGAATTTGGCGATACAAGTAGCTACTACCGATCTTTTGGAGTTTCACTAGACACGAATAACAATCCGACTTTGTCTTGGCTGGAGTTGTTTGAGGGTAACACGCATATCACCCGTTGGTCTGGCAGTGAGTGGGTAAAAATGGATGGTAGTCCTGGTACAGAAGAAATACCTGGTGATTTTTCTGATATACTCTATTCTCACCAACTTTTTTTTGGACTCTAGTAATAGACCCTTTATTGTTTGGTTGGGAAGTGACGGTATTTTTATCACCCGTTGGTCTGGCAGTGAGTGGGTAAAAATGGATGGTAGCCCTGGTTTTGAGCAAATTACAAATGAAGATAGTGAGGCTCAAGTAAAGGAAGGACTTCAGCTTTCTCTGGACTCTAATGACAACCCCCATATTACTTGGAGTAAGGGGGAAAATAATTGGGATATGGATATTTTTATCACCCGTTGGTCTGGCAGTGAGTGGGTAAAAATGGATGGTAGTCCTGGTTTTGAGCAAATTACAAATAGAGACGAGGTTATTGATAGTACTTCCTACGAAAACGCTTATTTCCTACTGGACTCTTTTAACAATCCAATTGTTATTTACATAGAATTTAATGGCTTTTACCTAACCCGTTGGTCTGGCAGTGAGTGGGTAAAAATGGATGGTAGCCCTGATTTTGAAAGTGTATTAGGCGTGAGGAGCACTGAAATTCAGGCAACTATAGATTCGGGCAATAATCCAATTATTGCACTGGTCGCTGAAATTCCTGATGTAATGAGAAGATCATTACTTTTACGCTATAACTCATCTTACACCCCCAGTGCCTTCCTTCAATCTAAAAACATTCTATCTGATACTCAAACAATCTCCTCAGTTACTCTAACTGCTGAGACTGAGACTCCAAGCGGGACAACTCTTGGCTATGAACTCTCATTTGATGAAGGAGCAAACTGGGAAGAGGTACAGTCTGGGGTAGCCCTTGACTTTTCACCTTCAACTGATATTGACAGTATGATTTACAGGATACACCTACAAACAACGGTCCCCCAAACAACACCTATTGTTAACAGTGTTACAATCAATTATACTCGAGCCCCTTTTTGTGGCGATGGAATAATTAATCAGCCCTCTGAGCAGTGCGATGATGGTAATACTCAGGATGGTGATGGTTGCTCCAGTACTTGTCAAATTGAAGAGGAGCCAGACACCCCAGACACTTTTACTGTTTCTGGTGTTGTTTTTAATGATCAAAACAAAGATGCCCTTCGTCAAGCGGAAGAAGGTTTATATGAAAATGTAACAGTAGATATCATTGATAGTGAAGATAATATAGTTTCTACCACAACCACTAACAATAAGGGAGTTTATACTTTTACCGTTCTAGAGGGAGACTATACTATAAAAGTAACCGATACGAAAAAAATATTAGCTAATTTAGATGCTACTACCCCCCAAGAAATTAAACTAACAATTAATAGGGATTTAACAGAACAAGACTTTGGTTACTTCGCACCAATTCCTAGGCCAATCCCTGATCCAACCCCAGAGGATCCAGTCGCAGAAGACCCAAAACCAGAAGGGTCAACTTCAAAAACTTGCTCTGGTTTCATTGGAGACACTATCTGGTTAGACGAAAATGGTAATGGAAAAGAAGATAAAAATGAGAAGGGAGTTAATAATATAAGCCTGAAGCTTAAGTGGGCTGGAGAGGATAATAAGTGGAACACTAAAGATGACAAAGAATTTAAGACCAAAACTAATCGTAAGGGCTATTATGAATTCAAGGGCTTAAAAGAGGGCAGATACAAAGTGAAGGTTGATGAAAAAGACATTAAAAAGGAAAAATTAATCCAAACTTATGATCCTTCAGGGTCCACAATGGATTTAACTGCCACCGTTAACCTTGAGTGCAATGAAAAGCACACCAAAGCTGACTTTGGTTTTAAAAAAGAAGAACCAGTAAAAACTCTTTTTGTAACTGATTGGAATAGAATTCTGCCAAAAATGATATTTTGGGTAGCACTTGCTCTGTCTTTAGGAATGTCTATTTGGAGTTGGCAAATAAGAAAAGAAACGAGATCAATGTAGTAGTGATTGACTATTGTTAATTAGATAATCTATTGATGTCTGAACAAAAGCCCTTTGGACCAGGTTTTGATATTGTCACTTCACAAAATCAAAAAAATCAACTGGTTAATCTTAAAAAAATATATGATCGCAAACGTCGTTTTTGGAGCTTGATTTTCTTTTTAATAGGAATTGCGTTAACGGCTATAACTTTGGTTGGTGGGTTTTATTTTTGGGTTAGCAATAAAGATGGCTATACCACAATCTTTAATTACGCCAAAAATCAAATTAGCCCTTCAAGTGACCTAAAAAATGGCCCTCTTAGTTCACTAAACACAGACTTGCAACTTGATCAAGATGGCTATGAAGAAAAATTGGAGGGGGAGTTTAGGTTAGAAATAAAGACCGCTGATCTAGATATATCAACTCCTGTTTGGGAGGGAGTGGGAGAGGAAATCTTAAGTCAAGGTGTTGGTTTGCAGCCAGGAACCGCCTTGCCTGGGTTTAGTGGTAATACGGTAATTTACGGACATCGCTGGTACCCGGGAGAAAGTCCTTATTTTACAGTCTTTAATGATTTGGATAAGCTTAGAGTGGGTGATACTGCAATTATTAATTATAATAATGAAAAATTTACCTATAAAGTCACTGAAAGCAAAGTTGTAGAACCCACTCAGGTCGAAATACTAGAACAAACTGAAGAGCCAATCTTGACTATTTACACCTGCACCCCTCGATACACTGCAGACAAAAGGCTTGTTTATATTCTTAAGTTAATTAGTTGGGAAAAATAGCTTTTTAATATTTTGTTTTAAGGCCACTACAGACCTTCTTTTTTATTTGTCAAGAGTTTGTTGAGATTTCTCTTGACACCAACTAACAAAACAGAGTAGAATATAGACACTATTAATATTAGGGCTAGGTTTTGATGGGAAACTATTGTGCACCGAACATTGATTCTCTATATAAATCAAGCCTCATAAAGGAATAAAGCCATAAAGCAAAGCATTCGTATTCACATCGAAAAAAACAATGAAGGAAAATCTGCCTTACGAAACAAACCTTCTCGATGGGAAAAAATCAAGGAAAGCTTTCGACGGGGGGAGCAAAATATACTGGCATTTGTTAAAAACAATCGTTCACGCGTTCTCTTGGAGTTATTCAGAAAATACTCTGCTATTCTGGCAGTAGTTGCGGTGACCGTATTGGTTACTGCCGGCAACGCTCGCTCTGGAGAAAATGGCAG
>DUUL01000024.1 GCA_012841575.1 Candidatus Moraniibacteriota bacterium
TAGATAATTTTTTGAATTGTTTTCAATATCAAAATGTAAACCGCTCATTCTTACACTTTACAATAGTTTACAAGTATTTTCAATTAAAGGTTCTGAAATGATATTGAAGGAAACATACTCAAAATTCTACTAAACTCTAAATCTTGTTCTATCTTATTCCAATTAAGGGTTCTGAATGCGTCCAATAGGGGGAGCAAATAATCACTTTTAGTGCAAACAAAAAACACCAGTGCTGAGGTTGGTGTTTTTTGGTAATAACAAAGACTTACTCATGATAACTTTTAGCCAGATTAGTTTTCAAGTCAGATCATTTGTTTCTCTACTTATTCATTTGAACCCTGAATTAAATTGCAAACTTACTCTAAAAATTAAGACTAACCCTACTATTGACACAATAACTCATCTCCAGTAGTAATTCTTCCTTCTAAGTCTTCAACTTCAGAGATCGGCTCATACTCATCCATCGCCATCTCTGGACTTGGGCTGGTATATTTTACCTCTTGATTCACTGGAATTTCAGCGTTAGGTAAATTAATCACACTCTGCTCAGTTAGCCAATCTTCAAAACTCCTCCAATTCATTTTAGAAGAACCCAATGCTTTCTCATATTCCCTCCACCACTTAATTCTTGTTCCGCCCAAATAGGAATGTGAGACTAAAATCATATTAGCTGGATTTTTATCAATACTCTCATCAACCATTACTCCAAATTCATCTGGACCAGAGCCACGCGCCCATAGACTATAATCGCATAACGAGCCACGTCCCATTTCACTACCAACATCAACATTGGTAACGGAAATAACTTTTACTTGATATTCTCTTGGTTGATAAATCACTGCTTCAACATCCCTTGTTCCTCTGCCTAGAATATACTCCACTCCTAAAGCATCGGCTACTTTTAAAGTATTTTCGTCATAAGAAAAATAACGTCCACCAAAAACTCTCATCGGCTGACCAGTAATTGTCTCCACTCTCTTCTTTGAATCTTTTAGTAGTTGATACTGCTGCTCATAAGACATATTCCACATTGGCGCCTCATCATAACCACCAGCAATTTCATAACCCTTGGCTGCTAAACGTCGAAAAATTTCTGGATTGCCTTCTAAGACGTTGTCTTGAACTTTCACTAAAGCAGTTAAATTTCGCCTGTCTAATTCCTTTTCCCATTGCAAAATTCCTTCAATTCGCTCAAACTCAATCAACATTAAAAGTCCGTTAATTTTCTTATTGATTTGCCAGTTTTTACCCACCCCACTTGAGTAGTTCCCCATTGACAAAATCACAGCAGTAAACATGAAAGCTGCAATCAAAACCAAGCAAATAACCTTTGTGCTCTGATATGATTGTCTAACTATTTTAGCCATTTTTTTATTTTAATTTTTATTTAATTTATAGCTACTATCTTATAATTATAGCACATTATTTGATTTTAAGCAAAAATTAGTCCTCCTCACTTGATTATTCTAAAGTCACTAGTTTTTACCTTATTGCAGTATTCCCCTAATCATTTACAATGTTATTAGTTATTAACAAGAGCTCATGAAAATTAAAATTAAACGTATCTACGACAAACCAAGCAAAAATGACGGCGCACGCATTTTGATCGATAGACTGTGGCCGCGCGGGATTAGTAAAAAAGAGGCCAATTTAGATTATTGGATAAAAGAGGTGGCGCCTTCCAACGAATTACGTAAATGGTTTAATCACGAACCTGTAAAGTTTAAAGATTTCAAGAAGCGCTACCAAAAAGAATTAAGCGTCAATCCAGCTCTATCGGAATTAAAAAAAGTACTTACTGAAAGTAAAACCTCGACATTGCTTTACGCCGCTAAAAATTCTGAGATAAATCACGCGGTTGTCTTGAAAGATTTTCTAAAGAGAAAATGTAAGGGCGATTGATATTTTAAATAATAAGTATTAGTAAAAACTAAGCAACAAGGAATTATTACGCTAAAATATATCTTAAATTTATTGTGACTTATTTATTTTTTTCAAAACAACCAATAGAAGACATCTACAACCAGCATATTGAATGATGTATTCTTCAGACCAAAAAAACATTACCCGAGAAGATTATTTTATAGATTTGATCTTTAAAAATGAAATACCTTATTCGGGGTATAGCTCTGGAATTATCTCTTGTTTGAATGAAAATATCAATTTTATAAAGGAATAGAGAATAGATCTTGAGCTTCTTAAAGCAAAGGATCTTGGATCGCTCTCAGCAGAAGAGCGAAATGCAATAAAAACAATACACAAGTCTATTCTAAAAAACTCTAATGAACACCCGTCTTTCTGGACTGGGGTTTTTATTTTACACTAGTTAAATGATATAATTGAAAAAGTAAACTAATTTTGAAAATGAAATTGGGTAAAAAGAAAACAAATAAATATCAAAAGATAGTAGCTATTGTTATTTATCTTACGCTACTTATTGTTAGTATTCTTAATTTAAATAAAAATGAACCTCACCCGCAATCACCAAAGATAGAAACAAAGCTGAATACAAAAATTGAAAAAAGCACAATAGAAAATAATATGGAGCAAGCTATTGTTACTGAAGTTGTCGACGGTGACACTATTAAGCTCAATAATGGAAAAACCTTGCGCTATATCGGAATTGACACTCCTGAAACTCGCCATCCCAAAAAATCCAAAGGCTGTTTTGGTGTAGAAGCTACCGCTAAAAATAAAGAATTGGTTCAAGGAAAAACGATAACTATGATAAAAGATGTCAAAAACACTGACCGCTATGGAAGACTTTTGCGCTACGTCTACATTGATGATTTGTTTATTAATGAGGAGTTAGTCAAGCAAGGCTATGCTTTTGCTGTGAGTTATCCACCAGATATCGCCAAGCAAGATCAACTAAGCGCCGCTGAAAATTTTGCTCGAGAAAATAAAAATGGTCTCTGGGCTGATGGTATTTGTCCAAAAGAAGAAACTTCAAAACAGCAAACTGAAACTAAGACTAAAGTTAATGAATCTTTTAGTCTTAAAGAAACTTTTTGAAACCTACTCCGTCTCTAAGGCTTTCTTTATATCCTCAAATTCATTTTCCACTTCTTTCAATCTAGCTTTACCTGCTTTGATTAAAATCGCTCCGTCTTTTACTTTTTTTAAACCTACTTCTACATCGACCTCCTCCTGAGAGTCAAACCAATTGGTTATTTCCTCCAAGCACTTTAGGACTTCAGTTAAATTAACCTTTTTTTTAATTTCCTCTTTCATCTGATTGAATTATTTTTTAATTAAAACTTTTCTCACTTCTGTGACGACTTTAGAATCAAAAAACTCCACTTCAAGCTTGTCACCTTGGCTAACTTGTCGACCAGATCTAACAACTTTCCCTTTGATCCTAGTTAGACTATAACCTAATTTCAACTGTCTTTTTGGGTCTTGATAGTTAATTAGCTTGTTGTATTCACTAATTTTTTTCTCAAGATTCCTGATTTCTCTTGCCTGCTTGTTGATGATAGTTTTTGGTGCTAAGTCTAAAACAGATTTGATATTTTTTATGACATACTCAAGACTCATAATATTTTTCCCAAACTTCTGCAAAACCGCATTTGTTTGATTTAAGGCTTCCTCGTACTGACCTTTGCAACAAAGCATCCCACACTCTATTTTCTCCTGAGCAATTCTCAAATACCTTTCAAAAACTCTTTCGATATTAATCTGATCAGTCCTAATTTTATCCAATGCCCTCTCCCAGGAATAATTAATTTCTCTTGCTACAATCGACGGAGTAGAAACCGCCCGATCCGCTACCAATGCCAAAAGCGGCTCGTCTTTATCATGTCCAATTCCACAAATCACTGGCATGGGCAAGTCAATCACTTCCCTAATTAATGCCTCATTGTTAAATGCTTGCAAGCTTTCCAAACTGCCTCCACCACGAATCATCACCAATAAATCAACTTTTCTTTTCTTAAAATAATGAACCGCCTGAATTAAATCCCTCACTGCCATCACTCCCTCTACTCGTGAATCATGAAAAATAATCTGATAGCCAAACCGTCCAATGTTATTTAAAAAATCATTAATTACCGCTCCATCCCGTGAAGTGATAAGTCCAATTTTCACCGGATATTTTGGCAGTTTTCTTTTCCTTTCCAAGGCAAACAAGCCCTCTTTTTCTAACTTGTTTTTTAATTCATCGTAAGCTTTTTTCAACGCCCCTTCATCACTGGCTAGCTCCATCGCATCTACTCGAAAAGTTAACCTTCCACTTTTTTTATAAACCTCTGGATAGCCGTGTACTTTAATTTCCATTCCCTCTTTCAACTCCAAACCAGCCATCAAGTAATCACTCGACCACATAAAACAATTTAACAAGCTCTCATCTTTTTCATCCTTCAAGGAAAAATACAAATGCCCCTTAAGGTTTGCACTAGAAACTTCACCCTTTACTGTCGCTGTCTTATCCGTCAGTGTTTTGTTAATTAAATTCAAAAAACGACTAACAGAATAAACTTTTTCTTTCTTTTTATTTTTAGTAACCTTCTTTTCAATTTTCTCTGGTGAAATTAAAAACGCTTGCTCAGCTCCTTCTTGCAACCCTCCCTCTGCAAACACCTGCACTATTGCTAAGATTTCTGCTCCATATTTCTGCACTTTCCTTTTTCCCATTCCTTTAATTCCTAGCAACTCTTCTTGATTTTTTGGTAAACTAGTAGCAATTCCCTCTAATGTTTTATTATGCATAATTACAAATAAAGCATTTTCTCTGCCTTCTTTTTGCGCCTGCATTACTCGCCACTGTTTTAAATTTTGCAAAAGCTGCTGGTTCATTCTATCTGTCTATATAAAAATCTAGTCTTAATTAAAAACTACATTGTCAACTCCTCACCAATCAAACTATACCCCAAATCCTCCTAAAAATCCATTCGCTTTTTCCTGATTTTTATGTAATGATGATAAGGTAAGTTGTAATTTCTGGAAAATGCTAATTGATGATGTCACTATTAAAATCTCAGCGGGTAAAGGTGGGGATGGTGTGGTAGGTTTTGATAAAAATAAGTTTGCCTTAGGACCCACTGGTGCCCGCGGTGGCAATGGCGGTAACGTATACTTTGTTGCCACTGATGATATTGGTGCTTTGCGTGCCTATCGCCATCAAAAAAGCTTTGCTGCTGAAAGTGGAAAAATCGCTGGCTATGATTTACGCGACGGAAGAAAGGGGCGAGACTTAGAACTTCGCGCTCCAATTGGAACCGTGATTCACAATTTGATCACTGACAAAAAAATTGAGTTAACAAAGGTCGGAGAGAAAACTTTAGTCCTAAAGGGTGGTTTAGGTGGAAGAGGTAATTGGTTCTTTCGCTCTCCCAGCAACACCACGCCTAAAGAATTTGAAGTTGGTAAAGAAGGTCAAAAAGGAAAATTTAGATTGGAGTTGAAGTTAATTGCCGACGTTGGCTTAGTTGGTTTTCCAAATGCTGGCAAATCAACTTTTCTTAATATTGTTACTGCGGCCAAAAGCAAGGTTGCCAACTACCCTTTTACTACTTTAGAGCCACACCTAGGAAGTTATTATGGACTAATTATTGCTGATATTCCTGGAATTATTGAAGGTGCTTCCACTGGTAAAGGCTTAGGCACAAAATTCCTCCGTCACATTGAAAGAACAAAAAATATTTTTCACTTTATTAGTGCTGAATCGGAGGATCCAGTTGCTGACTACCAAACTATTCGCACAGAGTTAGAAAAACATAATCCTGATTTAATTAAAAAAACCGAATATGTTTTTCTTTCTAAAATTGATACTGTCCCACCCCAAAAAGCCCAAAAGAAACTAGCTCTATTAAAAAAAGAAAACCCCAACACTCTTCCTCTTTCGAGCATTGATGATGAAAGCATTGAGAAGGTTAAGAAGATTTTGAATAAAATTAAAGATCAAAGATTTATTGCTAAAAAAGTAGTTAAATAAAAAAACAGGATGACGCAACCAACCTTCTGACTTTGTCATCCTGAATTCACTTACTTATTGCCAATGAGACGCTCCAGCGCCTCTTGGTAAAGATTCGCTGTTTTTAAAATAATATCCCCTGGCAATTTGGGGATTGGTTGTCCCGGCTCACCAGTGAAGCCAACACTGGTAAGATAGTCTCGCAGATATTGTTTATCAAAACTTGGCTGTGGACCACTTAGTCGGTATTTATCCACTGGCCAAAAACGAGAAGAGTCTGGAGTAAGAACCTCATCAATGAGTATAAGTTCATTGTTTTGGTCTAATCCAAACTCAAACTTTGTGTCAGCAATAATAATGCCTTTTTCAAGAGCATATTCCGCCGCCTTTTCATAAAGGCTGAGCGAAGCATTTCTCATCTGACAGGCAAGATCATTACTGACAACCTCAGCCATTTGAGAGAAACTGATGTTCTCATCACGCCCTCCCAGTTCGGCTTTGGTTGACGGTGTGAAAATCGGAACGGGAAACCTCTCTGACTCAACCATTCCCTCGGGTAATTTTTGACCACAAACAGCGCCCGAGCTTTGATACTCTTTCCAGGCAGAGCCGGAGATATATCCCCGAACAATACACTCGATTGGCAAAACTCTTGCCCTTCGAGCCAGAATTGTCCGGCCATCCAGAATATCATCAAATGGCATTAATGACATCGGGAGTGCATTTATGTCACTTGAAATAAAGTGACTCGGAATAATATCTCCCAGAAATTCGAACCAAAACTTGGAAATTTGGGTAAGAATTTTACCTTTTCCAGGGATTGGATCATCCAAAACTTGATCGAAGGCACTGATTCGATCAGTTGCAACTATGATTATTTCATCTTCATACCCCTCAAAACAAAAAATCTCTCGAACCTTCCCACTGCTAACACGTATTAGCTCAGGAACATCAAGTTTAAAGTTTTTGATTGTCATATCCCTTCCCTCCTTATTTGAATTTCAAAAAAACAGAGCCGGACATCCTCCAGCCCAACCAAAATTAAGCTAGCATAGTTATTCAAAAAATCAAGAGGAATAAAATATACCAAACAAGTCAAAAGAATTTTGAGTGAAATTAAAGACCAAAAATTTATTGCATTTATTACTAGGAATAAAAATATAATTTCAATGTATCTTTTTAAGGGATTACGCTAAAAGCCTAGAAA
>DUUL01000079.1 GCA_012841575.1 Candidatus Moraniibacteriota bacterium
AACCGGGAACTTGAATGGCTGCTGCGGTTTCTGCTTGCCTTCAGGATGGCCGAAGATGAAGGAGAACAGATTGTCTTGAACGAACGGGGGGCCTTCTGGATACACCTGCTGCAGAATTACTTTATCCTGCCCTATATCAACCGGGTCTGGTCCGCGTCGCGGGAGACACCCTACCCGGAGCTGATCAGATTCTAACGCCCGGTTTTCTTTGGAAGCGTTCAGCGGCCGTTAAACCGCCGCAATGGGGTGGAGCGTGCAAAATTGCGGCGGCAGCTCCGGCCCGGCCGCCGGCAGCTTGTTGACAGGCGTAACAAAGTATCGCTATACTTGTTCCGGGGAAAAACCAGGTATTCACCGTAAATCATGCGCGAGCTGTAATGGGAAATCGTTATTTTTTTCAAAGCCGACTTTCCTTCTGATGGAGGGCACCCATGGATCTTGCCTTTATCATCCGTATAACCGCGATCGGTTTGCTGGCCGGGACCGTAGGCACCGGCAGCGGGGGGCTGGTGATCCTATTCACCAAAAAACTGAAACCCCGTTTTCTCAGCCTGATCCTCGCCTTTGCCGCCGGCATGATGCTCGATGTTACCTTCCTGGAGATGATCCCGGAAGCGATTGAAAAAGGCGGTTTTCTCTACGGGATAACCGGTCTAGCCGGCGGCATCGCCCTCTTTTTGCTTCTGGACACCTTGCTGCCGCATTTACATCACTATACCGATGAAGGCCAGCAGGGACACTTCCGGAAGATGGGTATTTTGCTCGCCATCGGGATCGCCTTGCACAATGTTCCCGAGGGACTGGCTATCGGAACCGGCTATGTTTCCAGCGAATCGTTGGGCCTGGGGCTGGCACTGATCATCGGGATCCACAATTTCCCGGAAGGTCTGGCCATGGCGGTGGCCCTGGACAGCGGCGGCAGCAGCAAGGGAAATACCCTCGCAGTAACGGTGCTGGCCGGCTTGCCCATGGGCCTGGGCGCTTTTTTGGGAGCGCTGCTCGGCGGCATCTCGCCCATCGCGCTCAGCCTCTCGCTCGGCTTTGCCGGCGGGGCGATGCTCTTTATCACCTGCGACGAGCTGATGCCCGATGCCAACAGGCTATCCCGGGGCTATTCGGCCACAATCGGGCTGCTTCTGGGTGTGGTCACCGGCATCCTGCTCATCGGATTGTAAACCAAAGCGCAGCCTGCTTTTGACCGCATGGGCGGCTTATTCCTCAAGTTTGAACAGCTCTTCGACAGGGGTTTCCAGTAATCGCGCCAGTTTCATCGCCAGAACCAGGGTCGGATTGTATCTATCATTTTCAATGGCGTTGATCGTCTGACGGGTCACGCCAACCTTCAAGGCAAGATCTTCCTGCCGCAAACCCAACCCTCTACGCAGCTCCCTGATCTTATTCTTCAACTTTACCACCGCTCATTTTCCTGGTCAGCACATGGTGGGCACCCCAGAAAACCAGATATTGAAGGATAAAGATCAGAAAAGCCCAGCCCAGTTCACCGGTAGTGACTTTTTCGTACACGGACAGGGCAAAAAGAGCGCATCCCGAAAAAAGGGATGACCATCGTAAGGACTTCAAGGAGATCTCCATCTCCATCTCATCCATCCGCCGGAAACCAAGCCTGTTGAAAAACTTTATCATCACGGCCCCTCCTTTGAGCAGCAATTGTCAAGTTGTTTTGACATCTTCCATTATAGCAGGACCCGTGGTAATGTCAAGACCTTTTTACATTATGGGCTAGG
>DUUL01000124.1 GCA_012841575.1 Candidatus Moraniibacteriota bacterium
AGTTTTTCTCCCAAGTCCCAGTGCGGCAGCGCTTCAAAATCAAATTTCGTCGGCTCGCCGTACCTTCTTATTTCGACATTGTCCTCATCCGTGTCCCCGGCGGGAACCGTTTCATTGGGAATGTTGGGGATTGTGAGCATCTTGTTGTAAAGCTCCTCCTCGACTTCACGAAGCTTGTTGTCATACTCCTTAATTTTTTCTGAAAGGGCTTTCATTTCGGCAAAGACTTCCGACGTGTCCTTTCCTTCCTTTTTAAGCAAAGGTATTTTCTTTGAAACCTCGTTCTGCCTTGCCTTCATCTGCTCGGCTTCATATAGCAATCCGCGCCTTTCCTCGTCTATTGCCAAAACCCCGTCAATATCAATATTTTCTTTCCTTCTTGCAAGGGCATTTTTAACCCTTTGTGTTTCCGTTCTTAGCAGTTTAATGTCTAACATATGCAGTTCATCTCCGTTTTAATATAATAGTGCTTTGAGTTTTTCATACAGTATCAGCGCCTCGTCCGGAAGCAGTGCGCTGTCAATTGCTTCAAAAACCGTTTTTGCCTCGGTTTCGTTCCCGCTGCTTACAAGGTTCCGCACCTTGACAAGCATTTCAAGGGCAGTTGCTGCCGCCGCATTTTTGCCAAGCTCCGAAACCTGATCTTCAAGAACATTAATCCGTTCTTGAAGCTGCCCGTTTTCCTTGTTCAGCCTCTCAAGGCTGTCCTGAAGCTCTATAACCGAGGCCTGCGCCCCTTGATAAAGCTTTTTCGCCTCCGTTTTTTCATATTGGTATCTTACCCCGGTAAAGGCCGAAAAACCTATCAGGATAAAAGCCACCGAGAACAATGCAATACTGTAAATCAAAAAGAATTTTGACCTGCTTTTCATACCTTCCCTCCGAATGCTTTTAAATCGCGTTTTATAGGGATTTTTATTTGGTGGATTTGTTTTTATTTTGTCTCCCTTTTTATTTTTCATTAAATTAAAGCGTTATACTTTTGCTATCTTCTCCAAAATCCTGCATAAATCGTCAGTTCCGTAATATTCTATTTCGATTTTTCCTTTTTTTTCACCGCTTTTTATTTTGACCCTTGTTCCGAGCCTTGATGAAATAATGCTTTCAATCTCTACAATTTCAGGCAGTTTTTCTTTTGCTTTTTTGCTTGTTTTCTTTTTCCTGCCGCTTGCCTCTTTTTCCGCCTCACGCACGGAAATTTTTTCTTTTATAATCCTTTCCGCAAGCTCCTGCTGCTCCTTCTCCGTTTCAAGGGACAGAATTGCCCTTGCATGGCCGCCCGAAATCAGGCCCTCACGCACCATTGAGAGGATGTTTTCCGGCAGGGACAAAAGCCTTACTGCATTTGCAATTGCCGACCTGCTTTTCCCAAGCCTTTCCCCTACCTGCTCCTGCGTCATATTAAACTTTTCCATTAAATACAGATAGCCCTCCGCCTCCTCGCACGGGTTTAAGTCCTCCCTCTGAAGGTTTTCTATCAGGGCAATCTCGGCGGCGTCCTTTTCCTCACATTCCCTCACAATGGCGGGAATTGTTTTCATGCCCGCCATCTTGGCCGCCCTCCATCTTCTTTCACCTGCAACCAGCTTGTAAAACCCTCCGGCCGAAGGCATAACGACAATCGGCTGAATAAGTCCGTGCTCCTTAATGGAATCACTTAACGCCTTCAGCTGCTCCTCATCGAAGCTTTTCCTCGGCTGCGCCCTGTTGGGCTCAATAAGGCTGACTTTGATTTCGGTAATGTTTTTCTTTTCGTTTTCAAAAGGGCCTGTGTTCTCAAAAAGAGCGTCAAGGCCTTTTCCGAGACCTCTTTTAACCGCCAACCGCCACACCCCTTTCAATTATTTCTTCCGCCAAATCAATATAGCTTTCCGCACCCTTTGAAGCAGGGTCATATATTATCAC
>DUUL01000004.1 GCA_012841575.1 Candidatus Moraniibacteriota bacterium
GCAGTAGTTTTGGGTTTACAAGATGAGGATGAGCCAATGGCTTTTGTGCCGTCGGATCACTATATTGGACGAAAGGAAAAGTTTATTAAATCTTTGCATGAGGCGGAAAAAGTGATTAAAGAAACGGGGAAGCTAGTTGATATTTCTATTTATCCAACTGATCCAAACACTGCTCTGGGCTATACCAAAGTGGGAGAATTAAAAAAAGAACAAGGAGGTGTTAAGTTTTTTGAGTTTCTGGGTCACACAGAGAAGCCTGATTTTAAAACAGCACAACGATATTTGGAGGAGGGCGGCTATCTCTGGCACGCTAATTATTATATGTGGACGCCTAAGTTGTTTCTAGAGGCTTATGCTAAATATTCACCAGAGCATTATCAAAAATTAATGGAAATTAAAGAGGAGCTAGAGGGAAATGCTGATTCGACCAAGATTGCTAATCTTTACAGTGAAATGGAAAAAATTTCTATTGATTATGCAATTATGGAAAAAATGGACTCGGAGAATGTTTTAATCATCCAAGGTGATTTTGATTGGAAAGATATCGGAGCGTGGGACACTTTGCATGAAAATTTAATGAATAAGGCAGATGAAAGGCGGAATTTAGTACGAGGAGAGAGGGTTAATATTGATACTTCTGGATCAATTATCTATGGCCAAGAGGGGAAAGTTATTGCTACGATCGGAATAGATGATATGGTGATTGTTGACACTGAGGATGCCTTGTTAGTTTGTCCTAAATCAAGGGCACAGGAAGTAAAGAAGGTGATTGAAGAGTTAAAAGAGCGAGGGAATAAGTTTATTTAGGTTGCTTGGAAGTTGGATTTTTTGAGAAGTTTGATTTTTACTTTTAAGAAAGTGACTTGGAAAAATTTTTAGCAAAAAATACTTTGGATGGCGGATTTTTGCAATCTGATTTTTGGGCTGACTTTCATCGACAATTGAAAAATCCGGTCTTTGAGTTTGGCGACAACAAGGAATTCAGAGCTCTAATTGTCGAACATCAATTGCCAGTGGTGGGTAGGTACTGGTTTGTGCCTCGAGGACCAGTTTTTTCTCAGAATAAAGAAGCAGCAGAGGAATATTTGATAAAAATTTTACAAGCGGCAAAAAAAAGACGTGTGCATTGGATCAGGGTTGAGCCACAAAAAGAACAGGATTTAAAAAGTATCAAGAAATTAATAGCAAGAAATCGAAGAGGCAAGAATAAACTTTTTTTGGTCAAAGCGACTAAAGATCATCAGCCGAAACAGACTTTAATGTTAGATTTAACTAATAAGGAGGAGGATTTGTTGGCAGAAATGAAATCCAAGACTAGATACAACATTCGCTTGGCAAAGCGTCGAGGTGTGGAAATTGCAGAAAATAAGGATGACAAAGCAATGCAAAAATTTTTAGAATTATTGAGAATAACTGCTGAACGGGATGGAATTATAAACCATCCGAAAAATCATTATTTGACATTGGCAAAAAATCAAAAAACAAGGTTATTTTTAGCACGCTATCAGGGTAAATTTCTTGCGGGCGCAATGGTGACTTTTTATGGCGATGTTGCTACTTACCTGCACGGTGCTTCTAGTAGTCAAATGCGCAATGCAATGGCACCATTTTTATTGCAATGGGAGATTATTCGGCAAGCCAAGCAGAGCGGCATGAAAAAGTATGATTGGGGTGGAACAAAACTTGAAATAGTGAAAGGCAGAAAGGGAGAGGTTAAAGAAATTGTTCCAGAGAAGGGAGGCTGGCAAGGGATTAGTCGATTTAAAATTGGCTTTGCGCCAAAGAATTTACCAACTGAATTTCCAGGTTGTTGGGACATTATATTAAGCCCATTTCACTATAGAGCTTATCTTTTTTTACAAAAAATCAAAGCAATGATAAAAAGATGGAAGTTTTAATTTGAAAAAAATGTATTTTTTGTTATCATTAGAATAATTAATTAGCAAAAATGGAAACTATTCAGTGGATGGAGGAAATAAACAGTGTATTGGGGGACTCAGCCCTTTTTTTGACTTTTCGTTTTCTCCTGGCTTTCTATCTAATTATTATTCTTATTACGACTGTTTTGTTGTTGATTCAACTTTTTCGCTTAGGTTATTTAACCGAGTTGTTGGTGGGAGCAGGCCGACCTAATTTTAAAGCTCAAAAGAGTCGAGCGCAAAAAAGGTGGCAAAAAATTGTTGATCGACTAAAATCTGATCAGAGTAATGAATATAAAGCGGCAGTTTTAGAAGCAGCTAACTTCCTTAATGAGACTTTGGAGGCTGCAGGTTATGCTGGAGAAACTTTGGGAGAAAAGTTAAATCAGATGAGTGAGGGTCAATTTGAAAACATTGAACAACTCAAAGAAGCCAACTTGATTAAGAATAAAATTGTTCAAGAAGATAGTTTTACAATTGGGCAAGATGAGGCTAGACAGACGATTGAAATTTTTGCGGAGGGTCTTAGACTTTTGGAGGTGATCGATTAAAATTGTTTAAAATATGAAAAAAATAAAAAATAAAAAAAAGATAAAGAAGGGAGCAAAGATAAATAGAAAAAATATTCTTACTTTCCCCAAGGATTTTTGGTGGGGGGCGGCTTATGCCTCTCATCAAGTAGAGGGCAATAATACTAATAATAATTGGTGGCGTTGGGAGCAGCAAGGTGGCTCAGAGGACTCTTCGGGCAGGGCTTGTGATAGCTGGAATCTTTTCCGTCGAGATCATGATTTGGTAGAAGAGTTAGGATTAAAATCTTTTCGCTTAAGTTTAGAGTGGTCACGAATTGAACCAAGTGAAGGAAAGTTTGATAAAGAGTCAATCGAGCATTATCGCACGGTTTTACGTGATTTAAAGAAGCGAGGAGTGAAAACAACAGTAACCTTATGGCACTGGACATTGCCACTTTGGCTGGTTGATAAGTATGGTGGTTGGCATAATAAAAAAAGTATTAAGTTTTTTGTTCGTTATTGTAAAAAAGTGGTTGAAGAGTTGGGTGAAGAGATTGATTTATTTTTAATTTTAAATGAGCCCAATATACCTTTAAATAAGGGCTACCTAAATGCAGAGCATCCACCAGGGAAACGCAATCCGTGGCTTTTTTGGCAGGCGACAAAAAACATGATCCAGGCCTATAAAGACTGTTATGATATAACTAAGAAAATTAACCCAGACTTACCTGTTGGCTTCACCCAGCATGCCAGTGAATTTGTCACACCTCATCAGTTTTGGGGAGCTCAGTGGTTAATCAAAAAAATTGAAAGTTTTTCTAATTGGCATTTCTACTTTAAAATTGAGGGCAAGTTTGATTTTGTGGGGATTAATTACTATACAGGACACGAATTACAATTAAAAAAACCTTTTCGTAAACCAAGATCAGAAAGTATAATTTTTTCTGATATGGGTTGGGGATTTTCTCCCAGAGGAATTTATGAAGTGATTATGGATGCAAAAGAAAGGTTCCCTCAAAAACCGATTTATATTCTTGAAAATGGGGCGGCAGATGCAGAAGATAAAATTAGAGAAGAGTATATCCGCGGACATTTAAAATGGATTCATCAAGCAATTGAGGATGGCGCAGATGTTCGAGGATATTTTCATTGGTCGTTGCTAGACAATTTTGAGTGGCAGGCTGGTTTTTGGCCTCGATTTGGGCTTTGTGAAATGGATTATCAAACGATGGAGCGTAAACCTCGCAAAAGTTTTTATTATTATCAAAAGGTGATTCGAGAAAACAAGATTGAGGTTTGATCTTATAAAAAGAAAGATTAATTAAGGAAAAATTAAAATCATTTTTATATGAATTGGATAGTTATTTCGCTGATTGCGTATTTTGTTTTGGCGGCTGAGTCAGTTGCTAATAAGTTTTTGATATCGGGGAAGGTGAGGTCTTGGCAAACCTATCTTTTCTATGTTGGGCTACTTTCAGCATTCAGCTTTTTTCTTTTTCCTTTGGGTCTAGAATGGTTTGGTTGGAAGTTCTTTTTGGTTTTAGTAGTAGCGGGAGTTTTTTTTGCTGCTTATTTAACAATGCTTTTTTGGGCACTGGATGATTCAGCAGCATCACGTTCATTTGTTTTGGTTGGGGCAGTTTTCACTTTAGTTACTTTCTTTTTAGCTTTTTTATTTTTGGAGGAGGAGTTTACCTTTTTAAGTGTTAGTGGAATCTTGCTATTGTTGGCGGGCGGTTTTCTGGTTTCTTATCAGCCGAAAGAGGGAGAGTTTTTTGGAGCTTGGTGGAAATTAGTTTTGGCTGGGATTGCTTTTGCTATTTTTTCTGTTTTATTTAACTATGCTTTCACGGATCTTCCTGATGAAAGAAGTGTCTTTATTAGTGGCTATATTTATAGTCGAGTTGGCATTGTTGGTGCAATTTTAATTATGTTTTTATTCAGACGATATCGACAACCTGTTTTAAGTTCATTGAGGGGAACAGGTGTAGGAAAAGGCACAACAAATTTTGGTTGGACATTTTTAGTTAAAACTTTTTCTGGCATTGCTAGTTTCATGTTAAATTATGCGATGTCAATTGGGGAAATTGCTAAGATTAATGCTCTTTCTGCAGTTCAATATTTGTTTGTTTTTTTAATGTCAGTTGCTTTAGGTTTTAAATTTAAGAAAGTTTTCGGAGAAGATTTCGAGCGAAGAAATTTGATTTATAAAACAATCGGTTCAGTGTTTGTTGTAGTTGGAATATTTTTTATTATGTATTACTAAATTATTAATTTAAAAAAAGATGGCTAGGTTTTTATTAAAGTTTACGGGGAGAATCTTATTAGTTTTAGTCGTAATAGCTGGATTACTCTGGATAGCTTTTAATTGGCCTGTTCGAGGCAAGAACGAGCAAATGCCTTTTCACATTTCTTTTTCTCAGCTTTATGCTAATTCTTTGGGTTTGGACTGGAAAGAGGTGTATCAGGAAATACTTACTGACTTAAGACCTCAAAAAATACGAATTGCCGCCTATTGGACAGAGATTGAAAAAGAAAGAGGAGGCTATAATTGGGATGATTTAGATTGGATGATTGAGCAAGCGGGAGAAAGTGGCACTGAGGTCACGTTGGCTTTTGGCATTAAAGTGCCGCGTTGGCCAGAGTGCTTTATTCCTGAGTTTTATTTAGACGATAAGGAAATGCGTGAGGAGGCATTGTTAAAATATGAAAAGTTATTATTAGAGCGCTATAAAGACAACCCAGCTATTACAATGTGGCAGGTTGAAAACGAGCCATTTTTACCTTTTGGGAACTGTGTTAAAGGTGCTATAGATGCTGCCTTGGTAGACAGAGAGATTGCGCAAGTAAAATCAATTGACTCCAGTCGCCCAGTGATGGTAACGGATAGTGGTGAGTTATCAGTTTGGGTGCAGGCAGCTAAACGAGCAGATATTTTTGGCACTACCCTGTATCGTATTATTTATAAGGAGCCATTTGGCTATGTTTACTATCCACTAGGACCAAGTTTTTTCAAAATAAAAGCATTAATTATTAAAGTTTTTGCTAATCAGGGAAGGATTGTTGTTTCCGAATTACAGGCAGAGCCTTGGTCGAAGGGTTGGATTCTAAACAACTCAATTGAGGAGCAATATCGTTCAATGAATCCTGAAAAATTTGTGGAAATTATTGAATATACCAAAAAGACTAAGTTTGAAGAGGCGTATTTGTGGGGAGTTGAGTGGTGGTATTGGCTAAAGGAAGAAAAAGCAAAACCAGAAATGTGGGATGAGGCCAGAAGAGTAATTCAGACAGGGAATTAAGTGATTGAGATAGCTACTATTTACTCAGAGCAACAAAAATAAATAGGCTAATTAGATTAAAAGGTGTCGAAGTTGATTTGACACTTTTTAAATATCATGTTATGGTTTAACTTAGTAAAATTATTTAGCGGGAAAGGCTCTGACTAGTTTATCGAGGATTTAGTCAGGCAATTTTTTAATGTCAATTAAACAAGAAAAATGAGCAGAAAGAAGTTAGCTAGCCCTAAAATTGACCTAAGGCTTGGCGCGAGATCTTGCGCAAAGCTTAATTTGAGTCAAATTGTTGACGAACTACTTAGCAATATTAAAGAAAGACAGCGTAAAATACTAATTAAGAGATTTGGCTTGAATGGAAGAAATCCTTTAGTGCTAGAAAAAATTGGCAGGGAATTTGGTGTGACTCGCGAGCGAATTAGGCAGATTGAAGTGGATAGCTTTCGTCGCTTAGCTTTTGTTGAAAAAAGTGATGACTTCAAGAGGATTATCGAGCGAGCCAAAAAAGAAATTATTAAGGCTGGGGATTTTTACGAAAAAGATAAGTTGAAAGAGGTTTTGTGTCCGCAAGCCTCTAACTTAGAGAAAAATCAGTTAATGTTTATTTTGAACAGTGCTCCAGAGTTAAGTCTTAGGAAAGGAACTCTAAAGGTTGGTGGGTTTTGGTTTCTAAAAGAAAAAAATGTGCAAAAATCAGTTTTGGCAGCGCATCAATTAATCGTGAAGTTTATTAAAGAAAACAAGCGTCCTGTACGAATTGGTAAAATTGTTGATTTTCTACAAACGACTGAACAAAAAGATTTTTTCCCAGCAGAGAAAGCTCGGAGTCGAGCAAAAATGATTTGTTTGATTAGTCGACAAATTGATAGTAATATTATGAATGAGTGGGGCTTGAATAATTGGCGAATTATTTCACAAAGAGGATCTGGTGAAAAGGCCTACTTAGTTTTACGGCAACAAAAAAAGCCGCTTCATTTTAGAAAGATTGCTCAACTAATTAGCTTGAATTGGTCTGATGGAGCAGCTCTTCCACAAACGGTTCATAATGAATTAATTAAAGACAAGAAGCGTTTTGTTTTAGTGGGAAGAGGAACTTATGGCTTGAGTAGCTGGGGATTGGTTTCCGGAACAGTAAAAGAGATTATTTTAAATTATATGACCGAGGTAAATAAGCCATTAGGGAAAGAGTCTATTGTAGAGTATGTTTTAAGTCGGAGACAAGTTAAGGCAGCGACTGTTATCGTTACTTTGTCAGATCGACGTTTTTTTGCTAAAACTAAAGATGGGCTTTTTCAGCCTAGGAAATAGGGAGTGTCAACTTATAATTGAAAATTAAAGAAAAATGGCATCAAGAAACGAAGAAAGGCAGCTTGGGGTCTTTTGGGCGACAATTTCTGTTGTGGCAATTCTTTTACCAGTTGTCACTTTTTTGGCTTTAAGGGATTTATATTTTTTGAAGTTGGTTTTTGGTATTCTGGTTAATTTTTGGTGGATAATCTTACCTTTTCCTGCTTGGTTCATCTTTAAGGGAGTCTGGGGAGAGTATACTGACATGAAGTTTGCTGTTGCGCAAAAGTACGTTCTTTTAGAAGTGATTGTTCCCTCTGATATTGAAAGAAGCCCCAAGGTAATGGAGCAGGTTTTTTACGGTTGTCATCAAAGCTCAAGAATTAATAAGTTCGAAGAGCATTGTGGTTGGCGACCTATGCAAGTTAAGTTTACCTTTGAAATAGTTTCCACTGAAGGCAAGGTGCGTTTTTTGTTGCATTGCACGGAAGCAGATCGCAATACACTGGAGTCCCATATTTACTCTTTTTACCCAACGGCAGAAATTTTTGAAGTAGAAGATTACACCAAAGAAGTGCCTTTAGTTTTGCCGAATCGAGATTGGGATGTTTGGGGTTCAACTTTTGCTTTAGTTAATGAGGATGCTTTACCAATAAGAACTTATTCTTATTTTAAAGAGGATGTAACTGGAAAGATGATTGATCCGTTAGCATCTCTTTTGGAAGTAATGGGTTCTATCGGCAAGGGTCAGCATCTTTGGTATCAAATCATATTTACAGCACTAGAGGCTCATGATTGGAAACCAGATGCTGAGGCCTACATTGCAAAGTTAACCAAGCGAGCTAAGGTAAAAAAATCTGGTTGGTTTAGTAATTTAATGGGGGAATTAGGGGTTTTGCCGAGTAATTTATTTAAAGGTTACTTTAGTCAGGAACTTGAGGGGGTTTCTTCAGAAGGCTCTTCTGATAAATTCAATATTAACGAACTAACTCCCGGTGAACAGGAACAGCTACAAGCAATTTCAGATAATGTTTCTCGAATGGCTTTTGCGACTTCAATTCGACTGGTCTATTTAGGCAAAAGAGATGTTTTTAGTAAGTCAGTTGGAGTGGGTGGACCAATGGGAGCGTTGAAATTATTTGCAGACGTAAACTTGAATGGCTTGAAACCTGATAATAAAACCAAGACTTACGCAGATTATTATTTCACTCAAGCCAGAAATGCTTATCGTCAAAGAAAAATTGTGCACAACTATCGCAACCGTTCTTTTTCTGGAGCCAGCTTTGTTTTTCACACGGATGAACTGGCAACAGTCTTTCACTTTCCTGACATGTCAGTTAAAGTGGCGAATGTTTCAAGAATTGAAGCACAAAAAAGTGATGCACCTACTAATTTACCAGTGGAGGACGGAGTGGTTTTTGAGTCAAGTCGTTAATTTTAATTTGGGTAAATAAACCAAAATTAAAAATTGATTAAGTTAAATAATTTTAAAATAAAAGTGTTGTGGAGGAAAGGGGAATGATTAATTTCTTTGCTAAAACCAACTTTCAAGGAAGGGAGACAGTTTTTGGAATTAAAGAAAGAGATCGAAAGAAACACATGCATTTTATTGGGAAAACTGATTCAGGAAAAACTGAATTGCTTTTGAATATGGCAGCTCAAGATATGCGAAATGGCAAGGGAGTTTTAATCGTTGATTCAGAGGGAGATTTAGCTCAAAAATGTTTACTAGCAGTTCCCCGTGAAAGAGCGGAGGAGGTTGTTTATTTTAATTTAGCCGACAGTGGTTTTCCTGTGGCTTTTAATTTTCTTGAAAAAATTAATCCAGATAGTCGTTTAATGGCGGCTGAACAGTTAGTAGAAATTTTTAAAAAGCTAATGGGAGAAAAATGGAATCATCGAACACATTATCTTCTAAAAAATATTTTTTTGTCACTGATGGAATATCCATCCGCGACGCTTTTGGGTGTGGAAAAGTTCCTAGCGGATGACAGCTATCGTCAAAAGGTAGTTAGTACTGTTCGCAATCAAGAAGTGCGGCAGTTTTGGACGGAAGAATTTAGCCGATATTATTCTCAAATTTTTGACCAAGCAATTATTCCTTTGCAAAAAACAATAAGACCAATTTTAAATCATGCGACATTAAGAAATATTATTGGACAGTCAACTTCTCAATTGAAACTAGAGAATGCTTTAGCTAATCGACAAATTGTCATTTTAGATCTTTCTTCTGGTCGTAATGGAGAAAAAATTGGTTATTTACTGGGAAGTCTTTTTTTAGCTAAACTACAACTAGCATCTTTGGAAGGTAGTGAAAAAAAGAACGATTTTCATGTTTATATTGACGAGCTACAATCTTTTATTAACAATAGTTTTTCTAATTTTTTACGAGATTTGAGTCGACAGGAGATTGGGGTTGTTTCCACTAATCAATTTGTTTTTCAGATTGAAACTGGGCTTTGGCAAGATATTTTTAAAAATGTCAGTACTATTGGCTTTTTCCAGCTTAGTAAAAATGATGTTAATTTTTTTGAAAAGGAGGGTGGTTTTATTTTTCCTGAGCAATACCTTAATCAAGCCAAGCCTTTTCATTTATTTTTAAGATTAGCCATTGATGGCAGATCTTCCAATCCTTTCATGGCTGAAACACTTGCTCCAATGAGCTTTTCAGCTGGAGATTTACAGCGAGTGGATGAGTTGGTTAGTCTTTCCCGGAAGAAGTTTGGTCAGATCAAGGAGGAAGTCGAAGTAAAAATTAACCAGTGGCTTGGTAGCAGGGAGGAGCTTTTTAAAAAAATAAGAGAAATTGCGGAAAAACAGGCTAAGATTAAAAAGAAAACTAAGAAAAAGCCAATTCGGTTTTTTGATTTTGAAGATGATTCACAAGAGCAATTTTTTGAGATTGATTGTTGGGGGTGTGGGGTCAAATCAGAAATTCCTTTTAGACCAGACGGGGAAAGTCCAGTTTTTTGCAAAAACTGCTTAAGAGAATATCGTAAGGCTCAGTCTCAAATAGAACAGCAAAAGCAGAAAAAAACAAAAACCCTGAGCAAGGAGGATAAGCAGCTTATAAGAAAAATCAAAAAATCTAATTCGCGTTATAGCAAAAGCAAATTACCGGTGCGAGTTAAAAAAGAAATTGATCATGTTGGACTTAGGAAAATGATCGAGGCTGCAATGGAGAAAAATTAAGCTATTTTTTTATTTTTAATTTAAGTCGAAGTGTGTTAGACTGCGAATAGTTAAATTTTTTAAAATGGATTTATTGGGTAAAAAAATAAAAAAGGCGGAAAAGAAACTTAAAAGAGCACTTATTATCCACGGAACAATTTTTTATCTTCTTTTAATCGGTTTGGTGATGGCAGTTTTTTCTGCTTGGTTTGTTTATGCTAAAGATAAGCAAACCACCATTCAGTTTGTGGAAAAAAATAATTATCTTTCGAAAGGGAAAGTTTTTTCACTGGTTTTTGACAATAAGATGTTGAGGGAGACGGTGGAATCAGGCTTGACTATTGAGCCAAAAATAGAGATTGAAAAGAGGTGGTTGAGTAAAAATGAGCTTGAGGTAGAAATTATGGAACGTACTCTTCCCGACACAACTTATCAAGTTAAAATTAAGGGAATAAAAACGGCCTGGTTTATTCCTGTGGAAGATAAGCAGTTTAGTTTTAACTCACCGCAAACTCCGATGCTGAAGAATGTTGAGCCTAAAGATGGCGCGAATGAAATAGAGTACAACACTAAAATTATTTTTGATTTTGATAAACCAGTGCATCCCGATTTCTTTTTGGAGGTAATGATTGATCCTTTAACTGGATTTGATTATAGCTTTAATTCAGAAAGAGACAGATTGGAGGTAAGTCCGCAAGAGCCGATGCCAAAAGCGACAAAATATGAATTGTCACTTAAAATGACTCACAAGGAACATAGTGATTTTGCCAAAGAGCTTTATCGAGGTAGCTTTGTTACGAAAGTTCCACCGCAAATAGTTTATGCATATCATAAGGATGGCACGCCAACCAAAATTGAAGAAAGAGCAGAGCATATCGATCCGGTTATTAAAAAGGGACGCTATGTGCACATTGACCTTTCTTCTCAAAGTCTCACGATCTTTCAAGACGGAGTGGATAAAGGCACCTATAAGGTTTCTACTGGCAAGCGAGGGATGGATACGCCAATTGGCACGCATAAAGTTTTAATTAAAGCAAAGAGACCTTGGTCTAACAAGTATAAGCTATTTATGCCATGGTTTATTGGATTTACAAATCAAAGTCATGGTATTCATGAATTACCAGAGTGGCCGGGTGGAATTAAGGAGGGCGCAAATCATTTGGGAATTCCAGTTTCACACGGCTGTGTGCGTTTGGGAGTTGGACCTGCCAAAAAGGTTTATGATTTTGTAGAAATTGGTACTCCGGTTGTGATTAGTCAGTAGAATTTACTTTCATAAAATTTTTTAATAATAGGAAAGTTTTTGCAATTAGTTGATTGTAGCAATTATTAACTTCTCTTGAGTCAGGTATTTAATTTAAAAGAACTGGCAGTCACAAGATGATTGTTTTTGTTTTGCTTTAAACACTTGAATTTTATTGAGAAAAGGCTAAGATAACAGTGTTAGTTATAAATAAATAGATTGAAAATGACAGGAGAAGAACTTCGGAGAAAATATCTTGAGTTTTTTAAATCCAAGGGACACGCAGTGCTGCCTTCTTTTTCAGTGGTGCCAGAAAATGATCCAACTGGTCTTTTTATTAATTCTGGAATGCATCCTTTAGTACCATATTTGATAGGGGAAAAGCATCCCAAGGGAAAGCGTTTAACAAGCGCTCAAAAGTGCATTCGAACCATTGACATTGAAGAGGTAGGTGATGCCACGCACCATACTTTTTTTGAGATGTTGGGCAATTGGTCGTTGGGCGACTATTTTAAAAAAGAAGCAATTATGTGGAGTTGGGAATTCCTAACAGATGAAAAGTGGTTAGGAATAGATAAGAATCGTTTGGCGGTGTCGGTTTTCGAAGGTGATGAGAATGCACCTTTTGACCAAGAGGCGTATGATATTTGGAGAGAAATTTTTGAAAAGAATAATTTACCAGTAGAGCGGATTGCAAAGTTGCCAAAAGAAAATAATTGGTGGGGACCAGCGGGAGAGACCGGACCTTGCGGACCAGATACGGAAATGTTTTATTGGGTGGGTAACTCTGATGAAGTGCCAAATAGTTTTAATGACGACAATGATCTTTGGGTGGAAATTTGGAATGATGTGTTTATGGAGTTTAATAAAAAAGCAGATGGAACCTTTGAAAAGTTAGCAGCACAGAATGTTGATACGGGAATGGGTTTGGTGCGAGTTTTAGTAGCTCTGAATGGATTAGACGATAATTATAAAACGGATATTTTTTGGCCGATTATTGAAAAGATTGAAAATCTTTGTGGAAAAAAGTATGACGAAAGTGATGAATTGAAGAGAGCGTTTCGGATTATAGCTGATCATATTAAAGCGGCAGTGATGATTATGAGTGATGGAGTGGAGCCTTCGAATACTGAGCGAGGCTATATTTTACGCCGATTAATTCGGCGTGCAATTCGGCAGGGTAAATTTTTGGGCATTGAAGATAATTTTACAGTAGAAGTAGCTAAGGTAGTGGTAGAAATATACAAGGAGATTTATCCAGAGGTAAGTAATGAAAGAATTCTAGAGCTACTTAAAGCAGAAGAGGAGAAATTCAATAAAACAATGGAAAAGGGTGAGCGAGAAATTGAGAAATTGGCTGGCAAGGAAATTACTGGAGAAATTGCTTTTAATCTCTTTCAAACTTATGGTTACCCAGTGGAAATGATAATGGAGGTGGCCAGAGAAAAAGGCTTGTCAATTGCGGAAGATGTTGAGCGGGATTTTAAAGTTGCTTTAGAAAAACATCAAGCACTTTCTCGCACAGCCAGTGCCGGAATGTTTAAAGGTGGCTTAGCAGATACTAAAGAGGAGACGACGCAGCTTCACACTGTGGCACACCTAATGCTAGCAGGGTTGAGAAAGGTTTTGGGTGAGCACGTGCATCAAAAAGGTTCTAATATCAATGGAGAGCGCTTGCGATTTGATTTTTCTCATGGTGAGAAAATGACTGATGAGCAGAAGGGGCAAGTGGAAAGCTATGTCAATGAAGCAATAAAAGCTAAAGTTCCAGTGGAGGTAAATGAGATGAGTTTGGCTGAGGCTAAGGAGAAATGCGCAGAAGGAGCTTTTGAAAATAAGTATGGTGACACGGTGAAAGTTTATTCAATCGAGGGATTTTCTAATGAAATTTGTGGTGGTCCACACGTGCAAAATACTGGCGATATTAAAGGTATTTTTAGGATTAAAAAAGAACAATCTTCCAGTGCTGGAGTGCGGAGGATTAAGGCGGTGTTGGAGTAAATGAGCCAAAAGACATGTTTTAGATAAAATAGTTTTAATTTAAATTTTATGTCAAAAATTATTACTGATGAAAAACAAATCGATGAGATTTTAGAACGAGGAGTAATTGTTGAAATTCTGCCAACCAAAAAAGAATTTAAACAAAAGTTGATGTCGGGGGAGAGATTGCGTTTTTACATCGGAGCTGATCCAACAGCCAAGTCATTGCATCTAGGGCATGCACAGAATTTAATAATCTTAGAAAGCTTTCGTCGTTTGGGACACGAAGTAATTTTTTTGATTGGCGATTTTACGGGAATGATTGGTGATCCTAGTGAGAAAAGCTCAACTCGGGTAAAACAAACTAGACAGGAAGTGGAGGAGAATTTTAAAAACTGGAAAGATCAAGTGAAAAATATTCTAAATTTCAATGACAAAGAAAATCCAGTTAAGATTGAATATAATTCAAAGTGGCTTAGCAAGTTAAACTTTTCTGAAGTATTAGAGCTAGCAAGTAATTTTACAGTGCAACAGATGTTGGAGCGGGATATGTTTGAAAAAAGATTGCAAGAAGGAAAGCCGATTTATTTGCATGAGTTTCTCTATCCTTTGATGCAGGGCTATGACAGTGTAGTAATGAATGTGGATGTTGAAATGTGTGGAACCGATCAGACTTTTAATGCACTAGCTGGGAGAACTTTGATGCAGAAAATTAAAAACAAGGATAAATTTGTTGTTGTTAATGGATTGATTGCTGACGAGAAAACGGGACTATTAATGTCAAAATCTAATGGCACGGGAGTTTTTCTTAATCTTTCCGCCAAAGATCTTTTTGGAGCGATTATGGCTCAGTCAGACGGAATGATGCGACCTTTAATGTTGGGTTGTACTAGATTTCCATTGAAAGAAATAGAAAGGTTAATGCAATTAGAAAATCCTAAAGATGCAAAAATGGCACTAGCATTTGAAATTACTAAGAATTTTCACGGTGAAAAGTTAGCGGTGCAAGCAAGAGAAGATTTTGAAAACAAGTTTTCCAAAAAAGAAACTCCGATTGATGCGCCAGAAATGATTGTGGCAGAAGGAGACAATTTAATCAATAAAATAATAAAAGAGGCTTTAGCGGAGAGTAAGGGTAATGCTAAGCGAAAGATTAAGCAAGGTGGAGTGAGCTTGAATGGCGAGAAGATTTTAGCAGTTGACTATAAATTCACTAAAATTGACGATGGAAAGATTTTGAAAGTTGGAAAAAAAGATTTTCGTAAGGTAAAAATAGAGAAGTAATTTAACTTAAAAAAATGACTAATATTTCAGGCAAAATTAAGGAATTGGTAAAAACTGCTAAAAAAGAAGTTGCGGTTGGTGATTTGGAACGGTTAGAAAAATTAAGGGTGAAATTTCTGGGGCGCAAGAGTGAACTGACAAAAATTTTAAAAAGCTTGAAAGACTTGTCAGTGGAAGAAAAAAAGAAAATTGGACCAGTGGCAAATGAAGCACGGATTAAGATTAATGAGCTAATCGAAACTAAAAAAGAAGAGTTGTTAGCAGAAATAGATCGACAAAAAAACTGGATTGATGTAACAGCGCCAGGTAAGAAGAAATATTTGGGGAAATTAAATTTGATTTCTCAGGTGCAACGAGAGATTGAAGAAATTTTTACGAAGATGGGCTTTGAAATTGCGGATGGTCCAGAAATTGAAGATGAATGGCATAATTTTTCTGCTTTGAATGTACCCAAAGATCACCCAGCACGGGATATGCAAGATACTTTTTGGTTAGAGTCAGGGAATTCTCAAGATGAAGCAGAACATAATGAACGGAAGACTTTTTTGCCACGAACGCATACCTCCAATGCACAAATTCGCTATATGGAAACGCATCAGCCACCTTTTAAGATTATCGTTCCCGGGCGATGCTTTAGAAATGAAGCCTCAGATTCAACCCATGAACATACTTTTCACCAGTTTGAAGCGTTGGTAGTTGGAGACGATATTTCAGTGGCAAATTTTAAAGATATTGCCCAGAAATTTTTTGCTAAATTTTTTGGAATTGAAGATTTGAAAGTGCGCTTGCGTCCGAGTTATTTCCCTTTTACCGAGCCAAGTTTTGAGTTTGATATTTCTTGCACGGTTTGTGGGGGTGATGGTTGCAAAGCTTGTAAGGGCGGAGGTTGGTTGGAAATTGGTGGAGCAGGGATGGTTAATCAGCGGGTTTTTGAGGCATCTGGCTACTCGAAAGATAAATATCAAGGCTTTGCTTGGGGCTTTGGTTTAGAGCGTTTAGCAATGATGAAGTATCAGGTGGATGACATTCGACTTTTTGCCGACGGAGACTTACGTTTTGTGCGACAGTTTTAGAGGTTGAGAATAATTTAAAGAAATTGGAAACCAAAAATACTCTCCTGAAGAGAAATTTATCTGAGGAAAATTATCCGCAGTTTTTGGATTGGATGCAGGATGTAAGTGTTACGGGGTTTTTATATTCTGCGAAAAGAATGTCTAAATTTAAAACAGTGGCTGAGGTGAAGGATTTTCTTGAAGAAGAGAAAGATGAAATATTTTGGGAGATATATGATCGAAGAAGAGAAGAATTGATTGGCTATACTTCTTTATGCAGCTTAAATAAAGATGAAAGAAGTGTAGAGTTTAGTGTTTTTATTTTCAACAAAAAATATTGGGGCAAGGGCTATGGAAAAGAGGTTGGTTACAAAATGGTTGATTATGTTTTCAAGGAATTAAGATTAGATGAAATTAGGTTGGAAACTTGTGATTTACATAAAAATGCAATTTTACTTTATGAAAAGTTAGGCTTTAAAAAAACTAAATTAATTCCTAAAGATAGAATAGTCTTTGTAAGTGGGGAGTGGATTAAAGCGGGAAGTCTGCAGATGGTGTTAAAAAAAGAAGTAATCGTTGTACAAGATACAGTTTGTTGTGATGGAAATTAAATCACTAATTTACTTTTACAAATGTTTAGTTTGTGCTAAAATAAAAAGGCTTTCTTTGAGAGAAGGCAATTAAATAAGTAAACTTGCTTGCATGAGGATAAATTTTATGCTTATGTATTGCAAAAATAAAAAATGAAAAGTAAAAAATGGTGGTTAGTTAGTTTGCCGGCAGTAGCAATTCCTCTAGTTTTAAGTGGTTGTAACAAAAAGGAGGAGATGGCACTAGTCGAGGAAGATGTGTTGCCAAGCATTGCGGAGGAAATCGAACTGGATCCAATTGGGGATGATGGAGTAGAAGAAATAGAAGTTACAGCTGATTTAGATGGCAATGCAGCTAGAGATGTAATTGATTGGGCGGGTGTTTATAAGGGGACGCTTCCTTGTGCTTCATGTGAAGGGATAGAAACTGAAATTACTTTAAATGAAGATGGAACCTATACACAAAAGGAAAGTTATATCACGACTAAGCCGGGAGGAGGAGAAGTTGATATTGAAAAAGGGACCTTTGCCTGGGACATCACTGGAACAAAAATTACTTTAGTTGAAGATGATGACAAAAATGAAACAGATAATGATGATCAGAAAATCTATCTAGTAACCGAAGGACAGATTCAGGCCCTGGATTATGAGGGGAAGATAATAACAGGAGAGCTGGCAAACGACTACATTCTTAAAAAACAACAATAGATTTGTGTCTAATAAAGCGGGATCAAAAGTCCCGCTTTTTAAATTACTGAGATTAATTAAACTGGATGATAAATAAAATTAAAATTGGCTTAGCGTTATTTTTTATATTAATATTTATAATTACTTGGCAATTATTTTCAAACTACCAAAAGAATTGGCTGAGTAATGAAAACAATTCTTTGTTGGTTAATGAGTCAGTGGATCCGCTTGAAAATGATTCATTAATCAGGTCATCATTGGAGGTTCAAGAAAGAAAAGAGGAGGGTGATTTTTTAGACAAGACCAATCTACCTTTGGAGCGAGCAAGCGAGAGGGTGACCAAAAAGCCATTTGGAATTTTAATTAATCCAGACACTTCACCGGTTCAACCAGAGCGCTTTCGGGGATATCATACGGGCACTGACTTTGAGGTGTTTCCTGAAGAAACTAAAGAGAAGGTTATGGTGTTTGCAATTTGCACGGGAGAGATTCTTGCTAAACAAAAGGTAGTTGGTTATGGCGGAGTGGTGGTTCAAAAATGTCAACTAAAAGAAGAAGATGTCACAGTTTTGTATGGACACATCGCATTAGATGATACACTGAAGAAAGTTGGGGATCAGCTAATTATTGGAGAGAAATTTGCTGTGTTAGGGGCAGGAGAAAGTAGTGACACTGATGGTGAGCGTAAACATTTGCATCTAGGAATACATCGAGGAGCTGAAATTGTTTTAGCTGGCTATGTTGAGCGAAAAGAGTTATTACGAGCTTGGATTGATTGGGAGCTTTGGCAAGAATTAATATAAATTGCAAATAATTATTTTTCATGTAAAATATATTTAACAAATGTTTAACTTAATAATAAAAACAAAATGAAAAAGCAGGCTGAGCAAAGAGCAATTGACTATTTGAGACAGTATAAAGATCAGTTTGATCAAGAGGAATTAAAAGGTCAACTTCTTAAAGCTGGCTATGAGGAGGATGTGGTTGGGCAAGCGTTGAAGGTTGCTTATGAAGAAACTAAACTAGAAGAACCCCCAGTTGTGCCGCCTTCTGTTTCAGAGGAAAAAGAACCAGATAAAAATCAATCGAGAGTGGTGGCAATTGTTTTAACAATAGGTGCGCTTTTCATAGGACTTGGCTTCTTTTCTTTTTTAGCAACAAATTGGGAGAAAATAGGTGATGCATTAAAGTTAATCCTATTTCTTGGCTCTATGATTGGTGCTTATGCGCTAGGCTGGTACTTAAAGGAGGTAAAGAATTATGCTCGCACTGGAGTTTCTTTATTTTTCTTAGGGACGTTATTGTATGGTGCTAATTTATTTCTAATCGGTCAGATTTTTCACATTCCAGTTTACTGGATGGACGGTTTTTTGCTTTGGATGCTGGGTGTCCTAGCTATTTCATTTATTTTTGAAAGTAGAATTTTTTACTACCTAGCTCTTTTATTAGGATTTGTTTCACTTCCTGGCTATTTTTATTATTTTATATTAGGAATTGTTTCTTCAGATCTCTCGCCTTCCAGTGCCCCCTTGGTTAATGATTCATATATAGCTATTTCGGTTATCTTAAGTATTATTTCAGCGGCTTCAGTTTTTTGGATTGGCCTGGTTTTGAGAAAAAAGGTTTCTAGTGGAGCAGAAGATTTAGTTGGGGAGGGAAAGTCTGAAGTATCGAGTAGTGGTGACTGGACTGGTTTTGGTTGGATTGTTTTTGCTAGTGTTCTCATCCCAATTTTTGGTTGGCTTTACCTATTGTTCAATTTTATTTCTAGGAAAAAGATTTCACCGAAGGAAAAGGAATTTTATTTTATGAGTGAACTCTTTTTCATGTTAACAATTGCTTTTGTGGGAGTTTTTATCTTACTTTCTGGTTATGTATTAGGGATTGGATATATTGGAGGAGGCGCTTTGTTTATTGCTATGTTAATCGGTTTTTTAATCGCCTATTACTTCGATTCAATAACAACCCTTTTTATGGCAATGTTTCTAGTTATGAGTTGGTGGATGTTTAAGGCTTCATTTTGGTTGGATGAAGCAGGTGTTCATGAGTTTGCAAAGTTTATTGGGCTTTGGCTGATAGGTTCCCTGGGCTATATTTTTGCTAGATTGGTTATGCGCAAGAAAGAGTTTTTTTCCAAGGCTTTATTTATTTTCTCTGTTCCAATAATCATTTTTTATATTCTTGTTTTGTCAACTGAGAGTGGAGTTATGGCTATTGAATCTTTAATGGAGGGTGATTCAATATTTAATTCTTGGAAGTTAATGATTGTTTTAACAGGACTCTTATTTGCTGTAGTTGGCTTGTCAGTCTACTCTTTATCTAAAAAGCTAATTGTCTTAGTAGAGGTTGCATTGTTAATAGTTTTTTCTTTTCTGCTTTTTTTCTTAGGTCTGTTGCCCGAGCTCGAATTCTTCAAAAGCAACTATGATTCTGTAACTGCCTCCTATAAAGCAGGTCTTTCCTTATCAGCAGCGGGGATAGCTTTTCTAGTTTTAACAAACATCATTTTATTTTCTATCTTTTTGGGAGCTGTATTTATTGGCTATAAGCAAAAGAATCAAACACTTGTGAATATTGGACTTTCGTTAATTTTTGTTTTTGCCGTGATTAAATACTTTAACTTCTTTTTTAGCTTCTTGGATAAGAGCATATTTTTTACTACAGCTGGAATATTATTTATGGTGTTTGGTTGGGCAATGGAGGTTGGGCGTAGAAAAATTTTAAATGAAATTAAACAGTAATTTCTCAATTTATGAAAAAAATTGATAAGAATAGTGCGTTAAAGTTGTTGGCGGTGGTTTTGGTGCAACTCTTTATTGTCTTTAGTTTAGGGGCTTATTACTTTTCAATTCATCAAGGTGGAGAAATAATCAGGCTTGAAATTGAGCCAGTAGATCCGACTGACCTAATTAGAGGAGACTATGTTGTTTTTAGTTATAGAGGTATTTCTAGAATTTATTTATCTGAACATGGATACTCCGAAGAATCCTTTCGGTTAGGAGATAATATCTACGTTTCTTTAGTTGAGAGAAGCGATGGCGTTTCGCAATTAGGAGAGGTTAGCAAGGAAAAGCCAGAATCGGGAGTTTTTTTAACGGGGAGAGTAAAAAAAATAAGGCAAGATACTGCAACAGTTATTTATGGAATTGAAGAGTATTTTATTCCAGAGAGAACTGGAAGAATGGTTGAATTTCGGGGTAAAAAGGTTGAGGCAGAGGTGGCTGTTTCTAAAACAGGAAAAGCAGTTTTGCGGGAAATATATTTAAACGGTGAGGTTTGGCCAGGATCAAAATCAGAAGATCGTAATTGGGTAGAGTAAATAAATGAATATAAAAACTAAAGTTTTGTTAGTTGGCTTATTGGTTTTTCTTTGGGTGGCTTTTTTTGTTTGGTGGAAAACAGAAAGGGAGGCATTTAATAGTGTGGCGAGCAACTCTAATATTATAGTTGATTTTGAGGCAAGAGAAGGTGATGGTTCGACTGAGGTTGGTGAGGAGCTACAAAAGGCAGGCCTGATTAAACATCGTTGGTATTTTTACTACTATGTTTGGAAAACTAAGACTGACAGCAAGCTACAAGCGGGGACCTATGAACTATCACCCAATATGAAGATTGAGGAAATAGTCAATAAAATGACTAGGGGTGAGGTTAAGTTAAAGACAGTTAAATTGGTAGTGCCCGAAGGCTTTAATAACCAAAAAATTATTAAGCTTTTGAAAGAGAAGAAGCCAGAACTAGCAGAGCGGTTTCAAGAGTTAGCTATGTGTCAGTGTTTAAATCAACCTGACTGTGAGTGTGATTCATTCAGTCAAAAGTTTGATTTTATCAAGCAACTTCCCAAAGGGGTAAACTTGGAGGGCTATCTTTTCCCAGATACCTATTTTATTGAAGAGAGTGACACAGCCGAGTCTTTAATGGCTAAATTTTTGACCAATTTTGAACGTAAAATAAATCAAGACTTACTTTCTTTGATAAAAAAACAAAAAAAGGACTTACATGAAGTTTTGACGATGGCTTCCATTGTAGAAAGAGAGGCCAATAATGAAATTGATCGTAAGTTGGTAGCAGGAATTTTGTGGCGTCGCATTCAGGAAGACATGCCGTTGCAGGTAGATGCTACCTTGTCTTACATATTAGGGGAAGATCGGGTAAAATACTATAATAAAGACATAAAGGCCGACTCTCTTTACAATACCTATACACATAAAGGCTTGCCACCAGGACCAATTGCTAACCCTGGAATGGAAGCAATTTTAGATACACTTAATCCTGAAAAGTCAGATTATCTATTTTTTCTTTCTGATGCTCAAACTGGAGAAATGGTTTATGCAGCGACTATTCAAGAGCAAGAGCAAAACAAGAAAAAACATGGCTTGTAGGAGGCTACTTTACAAAAATAGTTGGAATGAAGAAATATTTTTTTCAGTTAAAAGAACTTGATTTTATAGCCCTTTTGCCAATCGTGGTTCTCTTGGGTTTTAGTTTAATGACTATATATGCTTTATCACAGGGATTAGCAACTGGAGATTTTTCTAATTTTGAGAAGCAAGTCTTGTTTATTTTCCTAGGAGCTCTAGTTTTCCTAGGTTTTTTTTTGATTGACTATCGAATTTGGTTGGGCTACAGTGGCATACTTTATTTATTGGGGGTTCTTCTAATGCTGGCAGTCCTTTTTTGGGGGGTAACCATTCGTAATACTTCTGGTTGGTTTGTGGTCGGTCCTTTTAGCTTGCAACCTGCAGAAGCAATGAAGTTTTTTTTAATAATTTCTTTGGCAAGCTATTTTCACAAGCAAGCAACCAGTGGAGTTACTTGGAAAGAAATTATTATCTCTTTTGTTTATGTTTCAGTTCCTTCTTTTTTGGCAATACAACAGCCAGATATGGGTTCTGTTTTGGTGATGGTAGCTATTTGGGGAGTAATGATTTTTGTGGCAGGTCTAAATTGGAAACAGATAGCAACTCTTTTTTTGGTGGGAGTGGGTATATTATTTTTGAGCTGGACCTTTCTTTTGCATGATTATCAAAAAAAGCGCCTAGAAAGTTTTTTAGAGCCTCAGCGTGATCCGCAGGGGAGCGGCTATAATGTCATTCAATCAATGGTGGCGGTTGGAGCGGGTGGAGCGCGAGGGCAGGGCTTGGGAGCAGGCTCTCAAAGTCAGTTGAATTTTTTGCCGGAAAAACACAACGATTTTATTTTTGCATCAATTGCTGAGCAAAGTGGCTTTCTAGGAACTAGTTTAATTTTTTTAATGTTAGGATTATTATTCTGGAGAATTAAAAGAGCAGTTGACTTTGCTGCGAACAACTTTGGAAAGCTTTTAGCTACAGGCGTTTTGACTTTTTTATTTTTCCAAACTTTTATAAACATAGGAATGAATATTGGAGTTGTTCCTGTGGCGGGAATTTCTTTACCGTTAGTGAGTTATGGCGGGAGTTTTCTTTTAATAACTTTGGCTAGCTTAGGTTTGGTTCAAAGTGTACGGCGAATTTCCAGTCAACACAAAAGTCATTTCTGATTATATTTAACTTGATTCTTTTCACATTATTAATGAAAGACAGTTTTTGTCATAGAGTGGTTACTCTTAAGATTTTTAGTTAGAGGGATTTGACTTTTTACCAGTTAGTGACGATAATCTTAGTAAGATTGAATTAAAAATATTTAGTTTTTAATTTTTGACTTACAGACTTGGATTTACAGTGCCAATAGATTGGTTTTTGTTGGGGCGAGACAATTAATTGAAAGTAATTAAAAGAAATAGTTTTTATTTAATTTTACAAAAGCTAATCACTGTTTTTAAAGTCTATGAAAAAGAAAAAAGTTGCTATTTTTGGTAGTACCGGTAATGTCGGTAAGCAAATTTTGGAAGTGGTAGATAAATATCCAGATAAATTTAAGGCTATTGCTTTAACTGCTGGGAGTAATGCTGATGAGTTAAAAAGACAAATTAAAAAGTATCGCCCGCGTATAGCCGCACTAGCTGACCCACAAAAAGCAGCTGCTTTGGGTCGTAGTGTAAAAATACCAATTCTTTCTGGTCAAAATATTAATGAGGAAATTGCAAGAAGAAAAGACTATGATGTATTTGTTAATTCTTTGGTTGGGTTAGTAGGGATTAAAGCAACTTTAGTGGCAATTCGCGAGAGAAAAAAAATTGCCTTGGCCAATAAGGAAACCTTGGTTGCGGCGGGAGAAATTATTATGCGGGAAGCATTTAAGTATAAAACTAATATTATGCCGATTGACTCAGAGCACTCGGCTCTTTTTCAATGCTTAAACGGAGAAAAGCGCGAGGACATCTATCAACTCATTATTACTTGTTCGGGCGGAGCTTTACGTGATAAGACAAAAGAAGAACTAAAATCAGTTACGATAGAAGAAGCTTTAGGGCATAAGACTTGGGCAATGGGGCAGAAAATTACCATTGATTCAGCGACTCTAATGAATAAAGGGTTTGAAGTTATTGAAGCAATGTGGCTTTACGACATACCAGTAGAAAAAATTAAAGTAGTAATTCATCCAGAGAGTTTGATTCACTCTATGATAGAGTTTTCTGATGCTAGTGTAATGGCACAAATTGCTGAGCCAGATATGAAGTTGCCAATTCAATACGCATTGTCTTATCCAGAAAGATGGGAGGCGCCAATTAAGCGTTGGGATTTTAGACGAGCTTTAACTTTTCAAAAGCCAGATTTAGTGCGCTTTCCCTGTCTTGGGTTAGCGTTAAAAGCAGCAAGAGAGAAAGGTACCTTGCCAGCAGCAATGAACGCAGCTAATGATTACATGGTAGCACAATTTTTACAGGGGAAGTGTAAATATCTTGATATTCCTAGAGTGATTCGTCGAGTGATGCGAGAACACAAAAATATCAAAAAACCAACTCTAGAATCAATTGACCGAGCTATTATTGAAGCAACAAATAAAGCAGAGAAAATTTTATATAATAAAAAATAATGAACATTGTAATTATTCTAGCCTCTGGATTGGGAAGGCGAATGAAGAGGGATAAAAATAAGGTCTTCTTAACGATTAATCGTAAACCGATTATTTGGTATGCCGTGGAAGCTTTTGAGCGGTCCAAAAAAATTGATTCAATTATTATTACCTCTAAGCAAGGTGACTTAAAGTCAATGCAGGAGTTAGTTAAAAAGTATAAGTGGAAAAAGGTGAGAGGAATAATTAAGGGTGGTCGAGAGCGACAAGACTCAGCTTATGCTGGTCTAAAATTTGCATTTCAAAAAAAATCTTTGAAAAAAGATGATGTCTTAATTTTTCATAATGGTGCTAATCCATTTGTAACTTCTGCAGAAATTAATGCTGTGATTGAAGCGGCTAAAAATTATGGCGCAGCAGCAGTTGCGCATCCAACAAAGGACACCATTAAGGAGGTAAATGAGAAAATGGAGGTAAAACAAACATTAGATCGGTCAAAATTATGGAATATGCAAACACCGCAGGCGATTATAGCATCATTGGCCTTAAGAGCCTTTGAGTGGGCAGAAAAAGAAAAATTTATTGGTACTGACGACATCTCTTTGGTGGAAAAAATTGGTAAAAAAACAGTAGTAGTTTTAGCTTCGGAGAATAATTTTAAGATTACTAATCCATTAGATTTGGCGCTAGCAAAAATTATTATTAAAAAACAGAAAGATGTTTAATGTTGGTTTAGGGAAAGATAGCCATCGTTTTATTGCTAATTGCAAAAAGCCCTTGATGCTAGGTGGAGTTGTAGTGGATAGGGCAATGGGGGTTGAAGCTAATTCAGACGGTGATTTAATTTTGCACGCACTTTGTGATGCTCTAGAGCAAGCGTCTGGAGGAAATTCTTTTGATGTTTATGCAAGTAGAATGTGTGAAGAGGGTATCACAGATAGTCGAGAGTATTTAAAGGTAGCTTTAGCTAATATTAAAGAAAGGGACTACTGTATTCACAACATTGGAGTAAATATTGAAGGGAAGAGACCTAAGATCATGCCGTTGGCTGATGAAATACGTGGATCGTTAAGTCAATTAACGGAGGTAAATGGGAAATATATTGGGATTAATGCCACCACCGGTGAGGGTCTAACTGCTTTCGGTCGAGGGGAGGGGATGGAGGTTATAGTTATTGTAACACTTAAAGCATTAAATTAGATTTAATGAAAATTATTCGCAGATCTCCCGCTAAAATTAACTTGGTTCTAGAGGTTACGAATAAAAGAGTCGATGGATATCACTCCTTAAGAACGGTGATTTTGAAGTTAGAAAATATTTTTGATGAAGTGGTAGTTGAAATTAATCCTGATGGCACTGGAATAAAAGTTGACTCTGACTCTGAGGCTATTCCCAAGGATGGAAATAATACTTGTTATAAGACAGCTCAAAATTTTTTAAGAGTGATTAACCAGAAAGTTGGTCTTAATATTTATATCAAGAAAAGAATTCCTGTGGCAGCAGGATTAGGTGGAGGGAGTTCTAATGCAGCGACGTTGTTAATGATTTTAAATGATTATTTTAAGCAGCCACTTTCTCAATCTGAATTAGCTAAGTTAGCAGTTAAAATTGGAGCGGATGTGCCACTATTTTTAATTTCAAAAAACATAACCTATCTTAAGGGGGTAGGCAACAGAGTTGTTTTCAAGAAAGACTGGAAAAAGAGAGGATATTTTCTTTTAATTAATCCAAATTTAGAAATATCTACTCATTGGGCCTATGAAAATTTGGCAAGTACGGTTTGGTTTATGAAAAAGAAGAGAATGAATATCTCAGAAAAACTAATACAAAAAATTAATCAATCTAATACTTTATCTTGGAATAGCTTGCTTTATAATGATTTTGAATTATTGATTGAAAAAGAATATCCAGTTGTGCGAGAATTAAAACAAGCACTAAAAGCATTTGGGGCTAATGGGGCACTAATGAGTGGTGCTGGTCCGACTGTTTTTGGTGTTTTTGATTCATTAGTAAAAGCAAAAAAAGCAGAGAGAGTGATTAAAAAGCAGTATCCTAGTTTTTGTTATTTAATAAACTAAGGATTAATTGATTCGGGCAAGTTATTAACTTTTTAATTTTAGATTAATGATCAAACGTAAAAAAACTAGAAAAATTATAGTTGGAGGAGTTGGTATTGGTGGTGATGAGCCAGTGCGAGTGCAATCAATGTGTAATACTGATACGCGAGATGTGAAAAAAACTGTTGCTCAGATTAGGAAACTAGAAAAAGTTGGCTGTGAATTAGTGCGAATAGCGGTGCCTGATATGGTGGCAGCGAAGAAAATTGCGGAAATAAAAAAGAGAATCAAGATCCCCCTAATAGCCGATATTCATTTTTCAGCTGATTTAGCGCTAGAAGCAATTAATCAAGGAATTGATAAGTTAAGAATTAACCCAGGCAATGTTCAGCCAATGAGCAAGATGGGAGAGATAGCTCGTCTATGCAAGCAGAAAAAAATTCCAATTCGGATTGGTGTTAATGGTGGTTCCTTAGAAAAGGATATTTTAAAAAAGTACAAAAATAAGGCAACTGCTAGAGGAATGGTAGAATCGGGGTTGAGGCACATTAGGATTTTGGAGAAGTTCAATTTTAAAGACATTGCTATTTCTCTTAAAGCTTCTGACATTGAGCGGACGGTGGAGGCCTACACTTTGATGTCGCAAAAAGTAAAATATCCTTTGCATGTAGGAGTAACGGAGGCGGGGACTAAGTTTCGAGGAACAATAGTTAGTTCGATTGGAATTGGTACTCTTTTATATAATGGGATTGGTGATACTATTAGAGTTTCTTTAACTAGTGATCCTGTGGAAGAAATTCCAGTGGCTTATGAAATTTTAAATGCGCTAGAAATTAGAAAAACTAAACCTTCTGTCACAAGCTGCCCTACTTGTGGTAGAACGGAAATTAATATTGAAAAATTAACTAATGAAGTAGAAAAGATTACTCGAGAATTTTCCAAGCCAATTAAAATTGCAGTGATGGGTTGCGTAGTGAATGGCCCTGGAGAAGCACGTGAAGCCGATATCGCAGTAGTGGGAGGAAGAGGGGTGGGTTTAATTTGTCGAAAGGGAAAGATAATTAAGAAAGTGGCGGAGAAAGATTTGCTAAAACATTTTAAGCGAGAGCTAGAGAAAGAGCTGTAGAGTTAATTAGTTAATTAACGATTATTATGTCTAAACAAAAGATTATCGTTGCCAAGAATGCTGGATTTTGTTTTGGAGTTAATCGAGCGGTAAAAATGGCGGAAAAAGAATTAAAAAGAAAAAAACTAGTTTATTGTCTAGGAGCTTTAATTCATAACCCGCAAGTGGTGCAGGATTTGGAGCAAAAAGGATTTAAGGTAGTTAAAAAAGCGACGGAGGTACCAGAGGGACAAAAAGTTTTAATAAGAAGTCATGGTGTAACTAAGGAGATTATAGAAGAGTTAAGAAAGAGAGAGGCTAAGATTATTGATGCAACTTGTCCCTTTGTTAAGCGAGCTCAGTTGGTGGCAGAAAAATTTGCCAAGGAAGGTTTGCAGGTAATTATATTTGGCGACCCAGAGCATGCTGAGGTGGTTGGGATTAAATCCTATGCTGGCAAAAATGCTTTAGTGGTTCGTGATGAAAGAGATTTAAAAGGAATGGGAGCTTTCTCTAAAATTGGATTGTTAAGTCAAACTACACATAAGAAAGAGAATTTCCAAAAGTTAGCTTCAGCATTGTTGGCGCATACGGATGATCTGCACATTATTAATACAATTTGTTCTGATACGGCAATTAAGCAGGCGGAAGCTAAGGAGCTAGCGAAGAAAGTTGATTTGATGTTAGTAATTGGCGGGAAAGAATCTAGTAATACGAAAAAACTTTTTCAATTAAGTAAAAAGGGTTGTGAAAAAGCATATCACATTGAAGTTGCTGATGAAATCAAGCCACAGTGGTTAGAGGGTGTGGAAGAAGTTGGAATCGCAGCGGGGGCATCTACGCCGGAAAAGTCAATTCGGGCAGTGGTAAAAAAAATAAAAGAATCAATATGAGATAGCTTTAGAGTGATCACTCGTTGACTTTCTTGAAAAAACTTGTTAATCTCTAAGAAAGAGGCAAATAAGACTTTGCTAAATCCGTTTGCGGTTTTTAGGTATGTCTTTTTTGATTTAATTATAAGCATTTAAAAATCATATGGCAGAGTTAAAATTAGTAGCTAATCTCAGAAATAAAGGGGAAAAAAGGGATGGAATGATTCCAGCGATTTTGTATGGCAGAGGAATTGAAAACAAGGTTCTATGGATAGATGAAAATAGTTTTATTAAATTAGAACGTGAGGCGGGAAGGAGTGTTTTGGTTGATTTGGAGGTTGAGGGAGAGAAGAATAGAGTGTTAATCCATGACTTTCAGAAAGACCCACTTACCGATAATTTTATTCATGTTGACTTTTATCAAGTAAGGATGGATGAAGAAATTGAAGCAAACGTAGAGGTCATTTTTGAGGGTGAGTCTCCAGCGGTGAAAGAGTTGGGTGGAGTGTTGTTGAAAACAGTTGACGAAGTTTTAGTTCGTTGTTTACCAGCTGATTTGCCGAAGGAAATCAAGGTTGATTTATCAGGACTTAAGACATTTGATGATAGGGTTTTTGTTAAGGATTTAAATATTTCTGATAAAGTTAAGATTGATCTAGATGGAGAAACCGTTGTTGCTTCTGTAGCAGCTCCTCGCTCAGAGGAAGAGTTGAGCAAATTAGACGAAGAGGTAGAGGGCGATATATCACAAATTGAGGGCATGGAGGACAAGTCAACTGAGGAAGTAGAGGCTGGTGGTGAAAAAGATGAGAAATCTGGTGATAAGGGCGACGATAAAAAGGAGTAATTTAAATTACTTTTATCAAAACAAAAGAGTCGTTTTTAGAAGTTTAAACCAACTCTTTTATCAGGTTGCTTAAGAAACAAATATGAAAATCAAAGAGCTAAAAATTGTTTTTTCTATTTTTTTTAAAAAAACGGCAATCTTTTTGTTTGCTCAAATTTTCTTGTTTAGTTCACTTTTAACAGTTTTTGCAAAGGAAGACAAGGAAAAGGAGGGAGGCGCAACTTCAAATGAGAATGCCAAAGAGGAAACTGCTGAGGAGGCTGCTAGAAAACAAAGAAGAGAAGCGGAAATCAAAGATAAAGCAGATGAAATTCGAGATGAAATTAAAGACATTGAAAAAGATAAGGCTAAAGACGAGCGGGTAAAATGGAAAATTTCTTCTGAAATTGGCTCGATTAACAGCAATATTTCCGAAATTGAAAAAGATCTAAGAGAAACTGCCAGTGAATTAGAACGTGTAGAACTAGAAATTCAAAGAAACGAATTAATGATCAGGGAAAAGAAGTTATTGATGGCAGAAGCGCTTAGGAAATTGGATCGAATGCGCCTAGAAACAAATCTGATTTTTCTGGGAGAGTCGGATGATTTGAAAAAATACTTTTTTGCTTCCGATGGGTTGGGTAAGTTAGAGGAGGAAATTTTAGTGATGGTAGAAGAGCTTAAGCAAAAGAAAGAAGAGAGAGAAGATTCTAAAAAAGAATATTCAGAAGTGCTTGAAGTTCAAGCTGATCAAAAAAGCACACTTGAAGGAGAGAAGAGAAAAAAAGGTTATCTATTAAACCAGACCCAAAGAGAAATTGAGAAGAAAGATGCGGATATCGCTAATTTGCAAGCAAAGCTTTCTAAGCTACAATCAGAGTTGTCATCTTTATTGGGAAGGAGCTATAATTTCAGTGAAATTGAAAAGGCAGTTGAGTTTGCTTCAAAAAAAACTGGAGTGCGTAAGAATTTTTTAATGGGCATGTTGGTGGTGGAGTCAGATTTGGGAAGATTCACTGGGGGATGTAACTACAAAGAAAGTAAGATGAATGAGACAAGACAAAAATTGTTTAAAAAGATTTGTGATGAATTAGGTTATGACTATAAGAAGAAAAAAGTTTCCTGTCCACCCAAAAATTATATGGGAACTGGGGGAGCGATGGGTGTTCAGCAGTTTATGAGTGATACATGGATGGCATATCGTAGTAGTATTTCTGCTCACACTGGTAATAATCCACCAGATCCTTGGAGTCTAACTGATGGAGTAATGGCAATGGCACTTAAGCTGGCAAGAGATGGGGGCACTTCTAGAAGTGGAGAGTGTCAGGCTTCAAAGAGATATCTGGGTGGATCACATCAGTGGTATTGCGATAAGGTGCAGTACTGGGCGAATCATTATGAGAAAAAACTTTAGTTTATTTTTTATAAAAGAATGAAGAAAAAAAAGATTGAAATTTCCTTGGAAAGCAATATTATGGAGATAATTGAAAATTACCCTGAAGCAATAGAGGTTTTTGTTGAATATAATTTGCCTTGCGTTGGTTGTTCGGCTGCTCGCTATGAAAGCATTAAGGATATTGTGGCGGAGTTTGGAATTGATGGTGATGAGTTAATTGGGAAGATCAAAGAAGGAATTAATTAAATTAGGGGCTGAGGATGTTATTTCTGATTGGACACCCAATGTTTTGTTTTTGCTGGGTGTCTTTTATTTCAAAGGATAAAATAAGTTTTTAGTGGAATGATAAAAAGAATTGCTAGAAAATTTTTAATAAGAGAAAGAGTTTCTGAGTCGATTACTAGAAACGCTGTTTTGATAGCAACCATGGGGATTGCTAGCCGAATTTTAGGCTTAGTTAGAGACCGAGCCTTAGCTTCTAAATTTGGAGCGGGGGAAGTGCTGGATGCTTATTATGCAGCTTTTAAGATACCAGATTTTATTTATAGCTTTTTAATCTTAGGCACGGTGAGTGCTGCCTTTGTTCCAATTTTTACTGAATTGATTTGTCGAAAGAAGGACAGTGAAGCTTGGCAGTTAGTCAATGCTTTGTTGACAGTTATTATTTTTGCCTTGAGCTTATTAGCACTAATTTTGTTTTTCTTTACTCCTTCTTTAATCGAATGGTTAACAGTGGGCTTTGATCAGGAAAGAAAAGAGTTGGTTACAATGATGACCAGAATAATGTTATTGAGCCCAATTATTTTAGGTGTTTCTAGTGTTATGGGTGGAATACTTAATTCTTTTAAGAAGTTTTTTTATTACTCCTTAGCGCCAATTTTTTATAATTTAGGAATTATTATCGGAGTAGTTTTTTTGAGTGAATATTTTGGTCCGATTGGTTTAGCTTGGGGGGTGATTTTAGGGGCGTTAATGCATCTTTCGGTTCAGATTCCAGAAACTCTTAATAGCGGCTTAAATTTTTCTTTTCAACTTGACTTTAAAAATAAAAATTTACGTCGGATTATTATATTAATGATTCCTAGAGCTTTAGGCACTGCAGTTTCTCAAATTAATCTTTTAGTGGTGACAGTAATTGCTTCTACTTTAGCAGCAGGATCTTTGGCGATTTTTACCTTTGCGGACAATATTCAATCTGTTTCTTTAGGAGTTTTTGGTATTTCTTTTGCTACAGCAGCTTTCCCAATTTTGTCTATTCTTTGGGCGGAGGGGAGAAAGGATGAGTTTACTGAAAGGTTTATTAAAACTTTGAGAAAGATTTTGTTTTTAATTATTCCTATTTCTGCATTGACTTTTGTTTTGAGAGCTCAGATTGTGCGGGTGATTTTGGGGACAGGGCGATTTGACTGGGAAGATACAATGCTAACATTAGAGTGCTTGGGTATTTTCACCATTTCCCTATGGGCGCAGGGAATGATCCCCTTACTGTCCAGAGCCTTTTACGCGATTCAAAACACTTTAATCCCTTTTGTTGTGGGAATTTTTTCAACCGCGCTTAACATTACGATTGCAGTTTATTTAATTAAGAACAGTCAATTATTAGTCATTTTTTGGAAATGGCTTGGGTATAATCCGGAGGTTGCTGGTAACTTTGAAGTTATTGGCCTGGTTTTAGCATTTAGTATCTCTTCAATTGTCAATGCTTTGCTTTTGCTTTTCATCTTAAGATCCAGGATTGGTTCTTTTGGAAAACAGGGACTTTTCAAGATGTTAGGCAAAGTTTTGTTAGCAACTCTGATTATGGTTTTTGTTGCACAGATAGTCAAAAGTTTTGTGGGGGCAGAATCTTTAGGTACTAGGTCGACTTTCTTGGGTGTCTTTATTCAGTTATTTTTAGCCGCAGGCAGTGGACTTGCAGTCTACATTTTCTTGGCCTACTCCTTTTCTATTTCAGAAGTTAGATATTTTATTGCTATAGTAAAAAAACACATTTTAAAAATGAAAAAAGTATTTAATTTCTTTAGCTTTTTACGAAGAATTAGTTAACTAGCTTAGTAGGAATTTTTTGAATCAAATTAAAATTAGCTGTTATGTTTTATCCTAATTTTAAAAAAGAACGTGAGCTTAAAAAACAAAATAATGAAATAATCACGATTGGAATTGATGAGGCTGGTCGAGGTCCATTAGCGGGTCCTGTTGTAGCGGCGGCAACTTTTTTTAGTTCTGATTTTTACGAAAATATATTTGATGAACAAGATTTAATTCGAGACAGTAAAACCTTGAGTGAAAAACAGAGAAAGGAAATGTTTCGGTTGTTTTCTAATAACGAGCATTGTTTTTTTTCAGTAGCAGAGGTTTCGGAAAAGATAATTGATCGAGTTAATATTCGTCAAGCAACTTTACTAGCGATGCGCTTTGCAGTGGAAGAGCTTTTAGAAAAGATTAGTCAAGAGCTGTCTTTTCAAGAAGAAAATGTACTACTTCTTGTAGATGGAAATACAGCGATTCCCAAATTAAAATATCAGCAACTTAATTTTATAAAAGGAGACCAGGCGATTTCCTCAATTGCTGCGGCTTCCATTTGTGCTAAAGTGACAAGAGATCGAATGATGGAAAGCTATCATCAGAAATTTTCTCAATATGGTTTCGATAAACATAAGGGGTATGGAACTAAGCAACATCTAGATAATTTAGCTAAATTTGGACCCTGCTCTTTGCACAGAAAAACATTTGCTCCAGTGAAGAAGCTAGTGAGTAAAGTCTAAAAATAAAATTATTTTTTAAGTAAGCCAAAAGTTATTTGCAAAAGTTTTTTTTAGTGTATAATTAAATTGGATAAAAAAGAAGAACGGCTGGTCGACGTTCTTCTCATCATCAAAAGAAAAAATAAAATGAAAAAAACTACTAAAAAAGCCACTAAGAAAAAAGCAGCAAAAAAACCGGCGAAGAAAGTTGCCAAGAAGAAAGTTGCTAAAAAGAAGGTGACTAGAAGATGTGGAGCAAAAAAGCCAGTTAAAAAAACAGCTAAGAGAAAAGTTACCAAAAAGAAAGCTGCTAAGAAAAAAGTGGTAAAAAAAAGAGTGGCTAAAAAAACTGCAAGAAAAACCACAAAGAAGAGAAAGTAACCTTGCTTTTTGAAGTTAAGAGGGCGCTCTTTGGAGGGGCGCTTTTCTTTTTTATTTTATACATCAGAATTATTTAGATTTACAGAAATCTTGACATTTAGCTAAGATTGGCTAGACTAAAGGAGAAGATGTTTTTTGAAATGAGAGAAAGATATACTAAAAATAAAGAACAAGATTGGTGGAAGCCGAGTCTTGTTTTATTTATCAGGCTGTCTGGCTGGGTGGCTTTTCCTGTTATTTTGGCTCTGTTCATTGGAAGTCACTTGGATAATAAGTTTGACATAAAGCCCTGGGGGTTGTTGTTTTGCGTTGGATTAGCTTTTTTATTAACCTCTATCGGTATTGTGATTGAGGCAGGCAAGGCAATAAAGCAGATTAATAATGACAACAAAGACGAGAGTATTTCGAGTAAATAGTTTTCTTTTTAGATAAATTTTCAAAAAGGCGATGGATAATCATGTGACCATTCATCACGAGGCTACGTTATTTGCGGAACCGATTTTTAATTGGGGAAGTTTTTTTGTGACTAATTCACTTTTGAACAGTTTTGTTGCAACAATATTCCTGGTTTTTTTCTTTTGGTTGGTGGCACGTAAAGCAAAGAGTGTTCCCAGGGGGCTACAGAGTTTTTTTGAAATAGTTTTGGAGGGAGTTTTGTCATTTTTTGACTCTATTACCAATAGTCGTAAAAAGTCCGAGCGATTTCTTCCCTTAGTGCTTGGGCTTTTTTTGTTTATTTTAGTGAATAATTATTTGGGCTTAATTCCAGGGGTTGGTACGGTTGGTTTTATTGAGAATCATAATGGTGAATCGATATTTGTTCCTTTGATGCGTGGAGCAACCGCTGACTTAAACACCACTCTTGCGCTAGGCCTGGTTTCTATTATTATCGTTCATGTGGTTGGAGTTTGGTCAGTTGGTTGGTGGGCGCATTTAAATAAGTTTATTAATTTTAAGACCATTTTAGAGATTCCGCGAAAATTTACTAAAGAACCCAGTATTTTGCTGGTTAATCCAATCAAATTTTTTGTTGGAATTATTGAAATAGTAAGTGAGTTAGCAAAAGTCGCTTCGCTATCTTTTCGTTTATTCGGTAATATTTTTGCAGGTGAGGTTTTGCTGGCTTCTATGATGGCGATGATGGCATTTTTCTTGCCGATTCCTTTTATTTTTCTAGAAGTTTTGGTTGGCGTTATTCAAGCGCTAGTTTTTGCTATTTTGATTTTAGTTTTTTTAACTATGTCTACAACGGCAGAGGAACATTAAGTTTTAATTTAGGGTGAAGTTTGTTATTAAATAGTTTATTATTAATTAATTAAATTTTATCGAAAAGCAGCAATTAACTGGTTGCGGTAATCGATGAAAACAATAAACAAATGGAACAAGAGTTATTAACAACAGCAGTAGATTTAACTATGCTGGCAAAGGCCTTGGCTATTGGGATTGGAGCAATTGGCCCTGGCTTGGGAATTGGAATGATTGGAGCTAAGGCAGTGGAAGCGATTGGTAGAAATCCAGAAGCTGCTGGAAAAATTTTAACCCCAATGCTTTTGGCTGCTGCTTTTGCTGAGGCCATTGCTATTTATGCTTTGGTAATTGCTTTTTCTATTAAGTAGTATTTCTCCACGGTTTCTTTCCTTAGGGCGGACGGAGATCGTGATGGAAATATTATCAATTAATATTTGGGTTTCATATAGTCTGTTGAATTTTGAGTGGTAAAATTTAATTTGATTTTTAAACTATAATCTTTGCATAAACATGGAAGAAATTATTAAAACTTTTCATATCGACTGGAAGCTTTTGATAGCCCAAGCTGTTAATTTTGCTATCGTGGTTTTTGCATTATACAAATTTGCCTACAAGCCACTTTTGAAAACTATGAATGAGCGAACAGCAAAGATTGAGCAAGGTTTAAAGGACGCGGAGCTCTCTCAAGAGAAATTAGCTGAGGCCGAAACAAGAAAGAAAGAAGAGATTATCAAGGCAAAAAAAGAGGCCAAAAAAATTATTGAAGAAGCAATGGAGCAGGCTAATGAAAATCAGGAAAAAATTGTTGCTAATGCTAAGGAGCGTGCGGAGAAAGTGACTGTAGAGGCAAAGGAACAAATTCAACAAGAGAAGGAGAAGATGCTCTTGGAAGTGAGACAGGAGATTGGTGAATTAGTCTTATTGACAACCGAAAAGATTATTGACGAAAAGATAAAAAAAGACGGCGATCAAGAAATTATCGCCAATTCAATTAAAGCGCTATCTTAATTTTATGAGAATTAGTCCAAAGCAATATGCACGTTTGATTTTTGAGATGGCAGATGATTTGTCAGAGCCAGCTTTTTTGGTTGCTTTTAAAAAGGTGGCAAAGGTTATTTTTAAAAATAGAGACGAGCGAAAAATTGAAAAAATAGCTGATGAGCTAGTGAGTTTAATTAAGAAGAAAAAGGGACTAGCAGAGGTGAAAATTACAACAGCTGAGCCTTTGGAAGAAGAAAGCTTAAGTGCACTTAGGAATATTTTGGCACAAAGAAATAATTTGAATCTTGAAAATCTAAAGCTAGAAACAATAGTAGACAAGAAGATTAAAAGTGGATTGATTATCCAAGTGAATAATGAGATTTGGGATAATAGCCTAAGAAGTAAATTACAGAGAATGAAGGCTAGCTTGGCTAGCTAATTAAATTAAGTCAGCTAATTATTTTAAATAAACAATTTAATTAAGATAAACTTATGGATAAAGATTTTATTATTGAGCAACTTAAAAGACAAATCAATCAGACTGGAGTTGATCCAGAGGTGAAGAAGATTGGACGAGTTGTCGAGGTGGGTGATGGGATTGCGCGTGTAGTGGGGTTAGATGATGTGATGATGTCAGAGATGATTAGATTTTCAAATGATAAAAAGACTGCAAAAGAAGATTTGTACGGGGTGGCTTTAAACTTGGAAGATGGTCAGGTTGGAGTTGTGATTATTGGTGAGGTTGACCAAGTGAAGGAAGGTGATCAAGTTGAGGCGACTGGGCAGATTTTATCTGTGCCAGTGGGAGAGCAGATGATTGGAAGGGTAATTAATCCAGTTGGAAGAGCAGTTGATGGTGGTGAAGAAATTAAAACTGGAAATTTTTATCCTTTAGAAAAAAAGGCGGCTGGTGTAATGGCGCGTAAGGGAGTTTCTCAGCCAGTACAGACTGGAATTAAAGCAATTGATGCGATGATTCCAATTGGTCGTGGACAAAGAGAATTAATTATTGGTGATCGTCAGACTGGAAAGACCGCTTTGGCAATTGATGCGATCATTAATCAAAAGGGGCAGGATATGATTTGTGTTTATGTGGCAATTGGGCAAAAGAAATCCAAGGTAGCACAAATTGTAACAGAACTAAAGAAAAAGGGAGCGATGGATTATACAGTGGTAGTAGTTGCTGGTGCTTCGGATCCAGCGGCTTTTTCTCTGTATGCTCCATATGCTGGTTGTGCGATTGGAGAATATTTCATGGATCAAGGTAAAGATGTTTTAGTGGTTTACGATGACTTAAGTAAACATGCTTGGGCGTATCGACAAATTTCTCTGCTTTTACGTCGTCCGCCAGGACGGGAAGCTTATCCGGGAGATGTTTTTTATCTTCACTCACGTTTACTAGAGCGAGCAGCTCGTTTGAATGAGGAAAATGGAGGAGGTTCACTAACAGCTTTACCAATTATTGAGACGCAAGCGGGGGATATCTCTGCTTATATCCCAACTAATGTAATTTCTATTACTGATGGACAGATTTTCTTGGAAACAGATTTATTTCACCAGGGGATTCGACCAGCAATTTCCGTGGGACTTTCTGTGTCGCGTGTCGGTTCTTCTGCTCAGACTAAAGCGATGAAAAAGGTAGCTGGAAAGGTAAAATTAGAGTTAGCGCAGTTTCGAGAGCTAGAGGCCTTTACTAAGTTTGGTTCTGATTTGGATGAAAAAACTAAACAACGCATTGAGAGAGGCTATCGCACAATTGAGGTTTTAAAGCAGAAGCAATATGATCCAATGACAATGGAAGAGCAGGTTTTAGTGATGTGGGCGTTGACTAATGGTTATTTTGATGCAGTGGCGGTTGAGAAAGTGAAGGAATTTGAGGAGGGCTTAGTTAAGTATGCTAAAGAAGTAAGGAGTGAAATTTTGAGTGGGATCACAGAGAAGCAAGAAATAACGGAGGAGTTAGAGAAGGAAATGAAGAGTTTAGTGGAGGACTATGTTAGCATGGAAGGAGAGGGGGAATAAAGTTAAAATAATGTTCTAAATTAGTAATTTTAGTTAAAGATGGCAAAGGGCGGAAAGGAAGTACAAAGAAGAATTAAATCTATCAGCAATACGCGTAAAATTACGCGAGCGATGGAAATGGTAGCAGCAGCAAAAATGCGCAAGGAGGTTGAAAAAGTGCTGGCTGTTCGATCATACGCCACTTCTGCTTGGGGGATTTTAACTAATCTATCAAGAGCTTTTGGAAAGCATAAGCATGGACTGCTGGAAGTGCGAGAGGTGCGTCGGATTTTGGTGGTTTTGGTAACTTCTAATCGCGGTTTATGCGGAGCGTACAATAGTCAGGTGGTAAAGAAAATAATGGAGCAAATAAAAAACCCTAAGTTGCTTAAGATAAATCGAGTTGGTGAGAAAAAGCTGGTTTCTTCAGTTTCTGATAAAGATTTGAAAGTCGATTTTATTGCAGTAGGAAAGAAGGGTTTTGAACAATTAAGATTAAGAGAACAAAATGTGATCGCTGAGTTTGGAGAATTAAATTATCTACCTTCAGCTGATGCTGTTCGTCCATTGGCACACATTATCATTAATGATTATCAAGCAGAAAAATATGACAAGGTTGTAATTGCCTATACTGATTATAAAAATACATTAGTGCAAGAGCCAAAGCTGAGACAGCTTTTACCTATCTCCAAAACGGATATCGAAAAGCAGATTGAACAGATGAGTCTTGAAGAGAAAGGAGAAAAAATTACTTCTGCGGAAGAGAAGATTATTGACTATAAAATAGAGCCAGAACCACAAGAGGTTTTAGAGCACTTACTGCCAAGGTTGGTTGAAATGCAAATCTATCATGCGATCTTAGAGTCGAATGCATCAGAGGAGTCGGCAAGAATGATGGCAATGAAAAATGCGACGGAAGCGGCGGGAGAGATGATGGAGGAGTTGCATTATACATACAATCAAATTCGCCAGATGAGCATTACTCAGGAAATTGCAGAAATTACTTCAGGAAGAGTTGCCTTAGAGGATTAAAATTTATGGAAAGATTTTCAAAAGAGGATGGCGTGACGAGAGAAAAAAGTGAAGAACGTAAAATTGTCACGACTGTTATTTTAAAACCATTTTTCAGAACTTGATTCATTTGAGTTTTGATTGTAGTTTTTAAGTATCATTAAATAATTTTAGGAACATGAAACAAGGAAAAATTTCACAAGTGATTGGTCCGGTGGTAGACGTTGATTTTTCTTCTGGCAAGGATGAAAAAAGATTGCCAGCAATTAATAATGCGTTAAAAGTTGACTTGGTAGAAGGTAAAGCTTTAGTTTTGGAAGTGGCTCAGCATTTGGGCAGTGGTCAACTGCGGGCAATTGCTATGGATTCCACTGATGGGTTAAAGCGGGGAATGGAAGTGATTGACACAGGAGCACCAATTTCAGTACCGGTGGGACAAGCTGCTTTAGGGCGAATGTTTGATGTTTTGGGAGATCCGATTGATGGAAAAGGGGAAGTCAAAAGCGAAAAGCGCTATCCGATTCATAGAGCAGCACCAGAGTTTAAGGATCAAGCGACTGAAGCGCGAATTTTTGAAACTGGGATAAAAGTAATTGATTTGATTTGTCCATTTTTGGCAGGAGGAAAGGTGGGGTTATTTGGAGGAGCGGGAGTGGGCAAGACTGTTTTAATCCAAGAACTTATTCGCAATATTGCTCAGGAGCATGGTGGTTTTTCAGTTTTTGCTGGGGTGGGAGAACGAACGCGTGAGGGAAATGATTTGTATAATGAGATGGTAGATTCAGGAGTATTAGACAAAACTTCTTTAGTTTTTGGACAGATGAATGAGCCACCAGGGGCAAGACAAAGAGTGGCACTGAGCGGTTTAGCAATGGCGGAATATTTTCGAGACGAAGAAGAACGGGATGTGTTGTTTTTTGTGGATAATATTTTTCGGTTCACTCAAGCAGGATCAGAAGTTTCAGCTTTATTAGGCCGAATTCCCTCTGCAGTGGGCTATCAACCGACTTTAGCAGAGGATATGGGAAAATTGCAAGAGCGAATCACTTCTACTAAAAAAGGCTCAATTACTTCGGTGCAAGCGGTTTATGTGCCAGCTGATGACTTGACTGATCCAGCTCCAGCTACTACTTTTGCTCATCTAGACTCAACAGTGGTGCTGTCACGAGCAATTTCTGAAATTGGAATTTATCCAGCAGTTGATCCATTAGACTCTAATTCAACCATTATGGATCCCAAAATTGTCGGCGAAGAGCACTATCAAGTAGCAAGAGAAGTACAAAAGGTTCTGCAGAAGTATAAAGACTTGCAGGATATTATTGCAATTTTAGGAATGGAGGAGTTGTCAGAGGAAGATAAAATTACAGTTAGTCGGGCTAGAAAAATACAACAGTTTTTGTCGCAGCCTTTTTTTGTCGCTGAGCAATTTACTGGTAGTCCCGGAAAATATGTTTCACTGGAGGAGACTATTCGTGGCTTTAAAGAAATTCTAGAAGGCAAGCATGACAGTATCCCAGAAGCAGACTTCTACATGAAGGGTGGAATTGACGAAGTGTTAAAAAAAGATTAAGCAAGTTTATTTTTAAAAGTTAAAACTCTTAAGGCGCATTTGAGTCAAAGTTAATTAATGTGATGAAAAAAAAGATTAATTTGAAAATTGTAACACCAGAGCGGGTAATTTTGGAAAGTGAGGCAACTCAAATCACTTTACCGACTAAAGGATTGGGAGAAATAACCATCTTGCCAGACCACATTCCCTATTTGTCAATATTGGCACCTGGGTTAGTGGAGGTTAAAAATGGTGAAGAAGAAAGTGTTCCAATGGCAATTTCAGGGGGAGTTTTAGAGTTTCATGAAAATGAACTGACTTTATTGGCTGATACAGCTGAGCGAGCAGAAGAGATTGATTTAGAGCGAGCAGAAGAAGCTCGGAAAAGAGCAGAAAAAATGATGGCGGAAGAAAAGCGTAACTTAAGCTCAGAACAATATGCTGCAGTTGTTGGACAGCTAGAAAAGCAAATGGCTAGAATCAGAGTTGTGAAAAAATATCGCCCTCAGGTAATGAAAAAACACACCTAAGAATATTTAATTAGCTATTGAACTTACAAAGACCCAAAAAATAAGTTAAAACAAAAAAGATCTGCAAATAAATGGGTAAAAATAAAAAAAAAGAACAATTGGCAGAAATTGATAAGAAGAGAAAAAATAGTCAGTCAGTCGGCAAAGGATTTTGGGGAGGCAAAAAGGCAAAAATAATCGTAGCGATAATTATTTTTGTTTTAACAGTCACCATTGGAGTAGGTGGCTCTTTTTGGTTAGTTTGGGAAGGTAAGATTACTAATGATAAAGTGGTTAGTTTGAGTAAAGATATTTTAGATAAATTTTATCCACAAGAGGAGCTAACAATCGGTTGGGTGACTGATGCTAAGTGCTATGGGAAACAAGATGATAAAACTGGAGAGAGGGAGTTAAATTGGCGCTGCATTGAGCCACTAGAGTCAATGGTTTGGAAGATGAATAATGAAACTAGTCCAGATTTAGTGGTTCAAGGAGGGAGTTTAATAAAAAATAAAGGCTTGCCATCAGAGGAGCTTTTTATGGCTGCCAGTGGAATTTTAAAGAAAATTAAAGCGCCCATTTATCCTATAATTGGAGAAGAGGAGGTTCGTGGTTTTTCTAAAGAGCAGTGGCGTAATCTTTCTGGTCAAAGTAGTAATTATTACTATGTTGATGAAGGGCGATATCGCTTAGTTTTTCTAGATACTAATAATTATCGATTGTCGGAGAGCGGTGAGATTGTTGATAGCGTACCAGGTCAATTTAGTAATGTGGGGCTAATTGATGAAAAGCAACTTAAATGGTTGGAGGCTACTCTGAAAAGTTCGCAACTGAGAAAGGTTTTAGTTTTTATGCATCACCCGCCAATTTATACTGATTTAGAGACAGAAGAAAGCTCTTTCAGTCAGGATAGTGGAAACATAAGGACTTTATTTGCCAATTACAATGTTAAAGCGGTTTTTTCGGGCTATTTGGATCGAATGTGTCGACAGACATATCAGGGCGTTGAGTATTTTGTTTTGCAGGGGATTTGGGAAAGTAATGATAAGCTAAAGGAAGATTTTAGGTTTAAAAACGGAGGAATTTTTGGTGAAATCTATGTTTCTGAGGAGGCGACCAAGGTAATAGTAAACTATCACCGTAATCGAGGAGGCGGTTATTACGACTTAGAGATTACTCCTGGAGGCTACTCCTGTCTAGACGGCTATACTCTAAGAGAGAGATATCAAGATAAAATTCAGTTAGACTAATTTAATTCCTAAATAATTCTTTAATTTTATTTTTTTACAAAGAATTATTTTCTAAAAACCAAAAGAGCAAATCTACCAGTTTCAAATTCAGCCACTAAGCGGGTGGATTTTTTATAATGGTCGATGTTTTTCTTTTTTCTGTCCTTGTTGACAATAACGAAAAAAGTTTCCTCTTGAGAAAGTTTACTTTCAGAAACAAAAGATATTCTGAGTGATTCTTTTTCTTGACAAATGTATTCCAGGGATCTTCCATATTCAAATTTTTTAATTCGAGCCTCATTTTCTCCAGAGATTTTCTTGATTGAATCACAGAGGCTATTTAGCTCTTTTTGACTAATGCCGCCATAAACACTGAGGGGTAGTTGATAGTTTTCTAGAGCATAGGCCTTGTTGTAGATAAAAAAGTTGTTTCCTAGGAGCAGTGCAAAACAAAAAATGGCTACAATTTGTTTTGGCGTGCTGTTTCTTTTTAAAAATTGTTGAACAATCAAGCCTAGTAAAAAAAATGGAATGGGAATTAAAATAATGAAAAAGCGTATATTTAATTCTCCTCCGATTACCACAAAAAGGAAAAATGAGAGCAGGGAAAACGTTAATAGTAAGAAAGAGGAAAAGTTTTTACTAAGTAAATCTTTTTTGTTTTTTAGAAATTTTTTCCAAAAAGCAAAAAATCCTAGAGCGATAAAAACCAAAGACAAGCACAGTTGAGTTAATTCTTGGAAGTTACGCAGAGATATCATCTTAGAAAGGTTAAGCCAATTACTTTTTGGTGCTTGGCCGGTTAAAGTATAAAAAGTTCCTTGCAGAAAAAATGTAGCAGTGTTGCCTAGATTTTCAAAAAAACTTAATTCATTGTCGGTTTTTTTCTGAGCTCCGCTAAAAAAAGCACGTAAATTTTCTCCCTGATTTTCTAAACTGCCGTAGACAAAAGGAATATTGAGGGTAAAAATGACTATTAGCAATAGAGTGATTTTGGTCCAGGGGAAATCAGACTTTATTTTATAGAAAAGCATCAACCCCAGAGTCAATAAGAGCATTGCTGGCATTAAGATTAATAAGGTTGTGTGCAGTTGAACGCCAATCCCAGTAACAACTCCCAGTAGAAGACAGTCTAGCCAACTAAGTTTCTCTTTATTGTAAATTTGACTGAGCAATAAGAAAAAGGCTAAGAGGAAAAAGGGAATCGCATTGGGGTTCCAAGCAAAACGAGAATATTTAATAACAAAAAAAGAGCTTGCATAAAGTAAGGAAAGTCCTAGTGCTAGAGGGAGAGAAAATATTTTTCGGAAAAATAGGTAAAAAAGATAGATAGAGGCAATAGACAGCAATGGAATGAAAAAAGCAATTCCTGTTGGTGAGAATCCAAAAAATAGGCCAGATAAAAATTCTAAATAATAGAAAGCTGGTCCTAAATTGAAGGTAGTTCCGCCAGCTTTTGGTCCGAGCAAGGGCCAGTTGCCAGATTGCATTTCTTGTACAACTTTAATGTCTCGAGCTTGGTCATTGTTGAAACGAAGGTAATCGCCAAAATAACTAAGACGTAGCCAGGCGCCAAGCAATAAAACAAGAACAATTAGGATTTTTGCTGGATGCTTTTTTATTTTTTTGTAAACAGAATTCAAATAATTAATCATTAACTTTTTTGTTTCCAGCTATTTTTCAAATTCAATTATGCGAACAAAATTAGCTGGACGATTATTAATATTAAGTTCCCAGGTTGGATTTATCTCACCTTTTTTAAAATAGTAAAAAGTGTCTTTTTCTTCATCAGGATTATTCTCAAAAATGAAATGATTTTTTTCTTTCAGAATCGCTCGAGTGGAAACAATCAAATAGTCTGGTTGAATTTGCGCAAGATCAATTTTTCGACTACGCAAACATTTACCCTTGAAGAAAAGACAGAATGAGTTGCTATTGGAGTAGACAACCATGTTTTCTACGCCCTCAAGGGAATTTAGATGTTGTGCTGCTTCATAAAATCCATGTCCCCAAGTGTCGTGAATGCTATATTTCTTTGGCAATAGAAAACTTTCATAGCTAAAGTAGAAGGGTTTGATTTGCCAGAGAGATAAGACGCTAAGAGTTAGAATGGTAAATAAAATAGCTATAATTTTTTTCTTAGAAGTCCAGCCGATAGATTTCATGATCTCATTTAGAGCAATGGCGCAGAAGATAGCAAAGAGCGGGTAGAGGATAATTGAGTAGCGTACGTTGGTGACAATTTTCGCAACAAAGGTAGCAAAAAAATAAAGAGGAATAAATAAAGCAATGGTGAAAAGGATTAAGTTATTGGGGTAAGTTATTTTTTGGCGATAGGACTTGAGGGTAATGAGCAAGACTAATAAAACAAAAAAAGGCGAGACGGAGAAAATAAAGGGATAAGTCTCCATTAACAATAATTTAAAATTATCATACAAGGTTGCATTTTTTCGATCCAAAAGAGGTTTGAAATTAAAGTTTTTCGGTTCATTTGCGTAGGCTAGGTCACTCAACTCATTAACTGGAGCTAGACTTTGATTTGTCCAAAGATTGAAAATTGAAATGATGAAAACTAGACTTAGTAGAGTTAATGAACTAGCCAAGAGAAACTTTTGCCATTTTGACAGAAAAGCAGAAATTTGAGCGGTTAGGTCTTTTTTCCAAAAAACTAAAGCTAAAAAAATTATTAAAGTTATTGTGCCCAAATAAATTAACTTTGAGTTTAAAAATTGTGCAATTCCTTCAAAAAATACTTGTGGTTTGACAAAAGTAGCGGGTAGAAAAATAGCAAAAATAATTGCTGAAATTAGAAAAATAACAAGCCAAGAGCCAATTAATCTAGGGAGAAAAGTTGCATCAAGAGGTTTTGATTCAGAACTTTTTTCTTTCGGTGGAAAAATTAATTTAGCTAGTCCAGCTATAATAAAAATAGCGTATAAAATAAAAGAAGTATATTTAGATAGAAGTGCAAAGCCCATTAAAATTGAACAAATAATCAAAAATTTCTTTTGGTTAGTATTGAGATAGGCTAAATAAGCAACAGTTGTGAGTCCTCCAAAAATCCAGAAAAAGCTATCGGGGTTAATAATTTGTGAAATTCCAATCAGAATTGGACTTAGCCCGATAAACATTGTTGTCATTAAAGCAAGTCGAGTTGAGCCCAGAGCCGGTTTTAGCAAGAAGAAAAAAGCTAAAATAGAAAGAGTGGAGAAAATTAAAATTGGCAAACGAAAATAGAAATTAAGCTGCTCAGTTTTCTGAGGATCATATTTTTTAAATAATTTGGCATCTTCAGTGGCACTAAGAGAGCTTGATAACTTGGGATCGGGTTCTGCAAGCAAGCCGAAGCCAGAGATTAACGCCACAGTAATTCCAGGCTTATCATTGATGGATGTTTTTACCCAGTCTCTATCTTGCAACGCCTGCCAATATTGTCCAATGCGACCATATTTCCAAAGGTGCTCATCAGCAGTTTCAAACTTACTTAAGTGGTAAAAACCAAAACTGAAAAAAACAACAATAGTCATTGCTAAGAAAAGATAAGTAGAGTTTTTTTGCAAGAACTTTTTCATTTTGAGGGCAATTTAATGTTTATTGGGTAAACTTAGTTTAAGTAAGTCAAGTTAAATGCTTGTTTTATTTATCAATACAAACATCTTCGGCTTTAATTACTTTAATGTATTGAGCTTGAGGACGTTGTGCAGGAGAGAAAAGAAAGACAGGCTGTAAGTTCGGGTCATAGAGACGATCAACTCGAGGTATGTATGTAGGCACTTTAGCTAAGCGTTGATTAATAAGGTTGACAAAATAATTTTCACGACTAGAGGAAATTACATAAAAGTCATAAGTGGGTATTTCTGGTATAATTTTTTCTATTCTTCTAGTATCGTTACAGTTTCCAACAAAAAACTTACAGATCCCGGTTCGATCTGACCACAATGAAAGCTCTGAGGCATTAGGTTGTTGATTTAGCCACATAGCTACTTCATAATTGCCTTCTCCCATGTCTTTAGGATTGATTACCATGCTTGAGGGGAGAAGAGGATTGTTAAAAGAAAAATAATAAGGCTTTTGCAACCAAAGCATCGAAGTGCTTTCGACAGCAATCAAAAAAAGAAAGATTAAAATAAAAACCTTGCCTGTCTTATTTGATCTGTAGACAATAATTTTTTCCAAAACTGGTTTCCAGCCTAGAGCAGCGATGATCAATATAATAGGGAGTAGAGCGATTTGGTAGCGGAGACTAGGAACAACAGAGGCGCTTAATGAGGCTAGATAGTAACCGTGAATAAAGAGCCAACTAAAAAGCAAGATTCTTTTTTCTGAATCAGAGTAGTTTTTTTTCCAAGGTGAATTAAAGAAGAAGGAAAAAATAACACCAAGAAAGGAAAAGAGATTCAGGCCGAAAACCAAGGGAAGGAAAGAAGCTAAATACATTCCCGCAAAACTAAATTCTCGATAGGATGATTTGGGGGAGATTAAAATTGAGTTGAAGTTAACAGAAGGCAAAGCAAAATAAACGCTGCTTAGTAAAAGTAGAAAGGCAGCTCCAGACCACAGCCAGACAAAAGTGCTGAAATGATTTTTTAGTGGTTTGAGAAATTTAAATAAAAGAAAGGAGATTCGATTTCGGAGCAGGAATGTTTCTAGAAGAAACAAGACAAGCACGCCAGTAAAAATCCAACCAAAATTACCAAAAGCTTGACTTTTAATAGTGCCGATTAGCAATCGATCATGTTTTAGCCAAACGCCGGGATAAAGTAAGGTGAATATAGAAAGTGCGATAACCAGCCAACTTAAATAATTTAGCCAACTTTTTTTTAAGAAAGAATGAAGTGTTTGCAGATTATTCGTTTTGAAAAGTGCTTGATAAAGAATAACCAAGAAGATGAAAACAATCAGGAAATTGGCAATGTATTTTGTCAACAAGGCAAGCCCCAGCAAGATCCCACTGTAAATTAAGAACTTGTTTTTATTCCGAGAAGAAAGCAGGAAGGCTAGGTAAGCAAAAAAGGACAAAGGGAGAAAAATCCATAGCAAGGCGTCCGGGTTGACCAAGCGAGATATTCCTAGAAGTAAGGGAGAAAGTCCGATAAAGATTGTTGCAAGTAGAGCAGGAATTTTTCCTATTAGAGGATTTAATAAAAAGAAAAAAGCTAGAATCGCTAAAGTTGAAAAGACAACAATTGGCGCTCTCATTCGAGTAAAAAATCTTGGTAATTCCTCGGTGTTTTTCTGTCCCTTGTCAAAGTAGTTAGGATCTTCCCATGGTAATCCAGCACCAGAGATGATTGAGACAGTGATACCTGGTTTGTCACTAGGGCGAGTGTTAAGCCAATCTTTTTCAGCTAAATTGTTCCAGTATTTTTCAATCCGATTAAAAAACCATAAGTCTTCATCAGAATAATAGTCTTGGCCTAGCTTATAGAAACCAAAAAATAAATGAAGAGCAAGAATAAGTACTAATAAAATTGCTTTTGAATAGAAAGGTTTTTTAAGTCTAGGTTTAGTTGGGCTTTTAATTAAAAAAGAGATTTTTGGGAAAACCAAGTTTAGTTTTAAGTAATAAAAAACTAAAAAGTTAAGAAAAAGTAGAAATAGAAAAATGGAGGAGATGGGAATAATGGGATTAAAGGAGTTAGGGGTATTCGAAGTAAAAAGTAAAATTAAGTTGGCTGGAGTTACTAGCCAAAAAAAGTTAAAAAAGAAAGTGGTCCAGTTATTTTTTTTCTTAATTAAATCGTTAATTAGGGGTAGAAAGGAAATTACAAAAACAATTAAAATTAGAAAAGTTGGCGGAGCAAAAGGAGGGAGAATATTTTTTATGCCATAAAACTGCTCCAGGTTGTTAATTGAGTACAATAAAACTAAAATTCCAAGTGACAAAGAACCACTTAATAAAAAAATATTTTCACGAAAAATTTTTTTAACTTGATTTAAAACAGCCATCTTGTATACTAGGTAATTAATCACGGTGACTTTAATTTTAGCATAAAATAATTGATAAACAAGGACAATCTAAACAGTAACAAAAAGAAATTTAGATTTAATAAGTGGTTTTTTGGCGCAGTAATTTTGAGTGTTTTTTTATTTTTCTTTTTTCGAGCAGTTTCACTTGGTCTATTGAGTGGTGAAATTGATTCTCGTTTTGAAATTCAAAAAGTTTTCTTTCTTCCCGCAGTTAATAAGGAGGTTCAAACTGAATCTAAGCCTCTTAAAATTGGAATAATTACTGATACGCATGTTCGACCTAGTCGAATGGGGCAATATAGCAATGAGTTGCATATGGTTGAACGCAGGCTGACACCTAGCCAGTTAGCGCCCATCAATGCCTTTGTAATGGAGATGGAAAAATTTCAACCAGACTTAATTATTCATTTAGGAGATGTGATTGAGGGGTCTGGTGATACGGAGGAAATCGGCAGGTTGGGTTTGAAATTAGTTAAGGAAGAATTAGAAAAAGTTGGGGTGCCCATTTTGTGGGTTTTGGGAAATCACGAATTGAGAGCTGTTACTAAGGAGCAATTCAAAGATTCTCTGGGAATTAACTATCTGGACGAGTATTTTGACTGGGGAGACTATCGGTTAATTATTTTAGATGCTAATCACAGTAAAAAAGTTAGTAAAGAGGAAAGTGAGAATTCCTTGAATCTAAAATTAAGCTCTGGGTTTTTGCCGGAAGAAACTCTGGATTGGTTAGAAGATGCACTAGATACACCTAAGGCCACTTTTGTTTTTTGTCATTATGCCATCTTTGATCAAGTTTTTTTTGGAGAAAAGGGTCGACCAAGACTTTCTCTTAAGCCAGCCGCAAGAGTGAGGGATCTTTTTGAGAATTATGAGGTTTCTGGGGTTTTTAATGGACATATTGAGTATCGTCGTTTTGAAGAAACTAACGGAGTGAAATATTTTTCTTTACCTGGAACAGTTAAAAGCAAAACATATCCTGGCTCTTTTTATACCCTAACTATTGATAAAGGTGAGCCGAAACTAAAAATGTTTTATCAGGCAGGAGGGCGACACGGAGAATACGTTGATGTTTCTTTTGAGGATGAAGAGAGTTTTTTAGAACTAAATAACGATTAAATTCAATTGCTTTCTTTTTCTATTGTTGATAAAATAAATTAGCCTTTAAAAAGCTGATGTTTTTTGTGCTAAAAAATCAGGTTAAAATTATGATAAAATTAAACAAAAAGATCGGTTTAGTTTTACTGGGAGCAGTTCTTTTAATTGCTGTTTTTTTGCGTTTTTACAATTTAGGGGAAAAGTCTTTTGTAGCAGATGAGTTTTTAGGAGTAAATGCTAGCTATGGTTATTTGCAAACTGGTGATTGGAAGCGGTGGGATTTCAATTTAGAAAAACCAATGCAAGACAAACCTTTTGTGAAAAACTGGTTTGATTGGGACGTTTTCAAAGGTGGCCCAGAGACTTATACTCGTGCTTGGATTTATCATTGGCAGATTGCACAAGCCTTGAAACTTCTACCTGATGCGAAAGAATGGTCATATCGAGTGGTGAGTGCTTTATGGGGCGTGCTGTCAGTGTTAATTGTTTATCTTCTTGCTTGGAAATTTACTGGCAAAAGATGGATTGGCTTAATTGCGGCAACTCTTTTAGTCTTGAGTCCTGATGCAATTGATTTTTCGCGTAAAGTGCGAATGTATGCAATGTTTATGCCAATATTTTTCTTATTAAGTTACTGGTTTTTTAAGTTTCTAGAATCGAAAGAAGAGTATCAAAATAAGCTGTTGACTGGATTTAAAGCTAAAACAGGATTGGACCTGGTTTACTTGCCGGGTGTTATTCTGCTTGGACTTTTAGCGATGCATTTACATGCACTGACTGCCAATATTGCCATTCTAGCGCTAGTTTATATTTTAGTAATGACAATTCGTGAGTGGAGGAAAAGTAAAAGTTGGAAGAATCGCTATAGTGCTTATTTGTTAATTGCGTTTTTGGGAATAATTGGTTTGAAAATATTTTTTAAAGATGTTGTAATTTGGGGAGTTTATTTTGATAATGAGCAACATTTTTCCTATTTTAGTAAAATTCTAACTGATTACAGTAGCTTGTTTTTACCAATTGGCTTGTTTTTAGCGGGCGGGTGGTGGCTGATTAAAGAAGATAGAAAGAGTGGTTGGTTTTTATTGACTTCCTTTATGACAATTTTGATTTTAGCAGTTTTCTTTTGGAATCGTAGCGCTGGTGAGCAATATATTTTTTTCTTGAAGCCATTTCAGGTTACAATTTTAGCGACAGGCATTTATGCAGTGGCAAAATACTTGAAGGATAATTTTCGGTCAAACAATAATAAGATTTTTTACAGTTCCATAGTCATTTTGATTTTAGTGCTTAATAATTGGAGTTATTATTATTCAGTTGATGGTCCATATAAACAGAAAGCTAATTCTGATAGTCCTAATTATCGCAAAATTTTCAGTTATGTAGTAAAAGAGAAAAAGCAGGAAGAGGTTTTGATAACGCGCAATTTTCGTAACTTTTATTGGCAAGGAAGTCAATCGAAGGTTTATAGTTTGGGTGGAGAGCGAGCAGAGGCTTCCGAGAAAAAAATTGATTTAATTTCGATGAAAAAAATTATTGCAGATAATCCAGCAGGTGGCTGGATTGTGCTTTCGGAAAATGATCGACAATTTATTTCTAAAGAAGTAGAAGAGTATTTAAGGAAAAATCTAGATTTGGTTAGCAATTCATTTTTAAGAGGTCCAGTAACAGTCTATCATTGGGAGACCAACTAGTGCGTGATAGCTAAGCTTATCATTTTAAATTTAATTATTTATGAAAAAATGAAGATTAATTTTAAAAGATTTTTTCGTTCTAAGGTTTTTTATTCTCTTTTAATTATTTTTGCGGTTGGAGTTTTTTTGCGAGCCTATAATTTTGGGCCGTGGCTTCATTTTGAACTAGATCAAGCACGAGATGCCACTTTAGTGGACGAGTCAGTTCAAGATGCTGGCAATTTACCGCTTTTAGGTCCAAGAGCAGCGGGGACTTTTGCACGCTTGGGTCCTTGGTTTTACTACACTGAATATTTTTTCGCCTTAATTTTTGGTAATCCACCAGTTGGAGGCGCTGTGGCAATTTTATTTTTTGCTTGCTTGTCATTGCCAGTCTTTTATCTATTTTTTAGAAGATATTTTTCTAAAGAAAAAACTTTAGCGTTAACTGCTCTATATGCAGTTTCGCTTTATTTTATTACTTATGCTCGTTTTGGTTGGAACCCGAATTTAATGCCTTTTTTCATTTTAGTTTTGATGTATGGACTTTTACGTGCTTTTGATAAAGATGAAGAGAATGAGGGATGGTGGTTGATTGTTTCAGCAACAGCTTTTGCGCTATTGTCGCAATTTCACTTTTTAGCATTAATTATATTTGGCTTGACTGGGCTAGGATTTTTGATTTATTGTCGCCCTCGCATTAATTGGAAGTTTTGGGCAAGCTCTATTTTGATTGTCCTATTCTTCTATTGCCCAGTTATTGTTAATGACTGGAAGACAGGAGGAGCTAACTATAA